>NZ_PSYC01000060.1:0-16687 GCF_002931515.1 Pseudoclavibacter sp. RFBG4
TACCTGGGGCGTTTCGGTCTCGGTCCCCGGTCTGGTCTCCCCGGTCCCCGGTCTGGTCTCCTCGGTGTCTCGCGTGCCCGCCGCGCCTCGTGCCTCGGTCTCGACCTCCGTCCCTGCGGGGTTCGGGATGGCAAACTCACTTCGTTCGGGGAATGTTCCCGCAGAAGAGGGACTTTTCCAGCCCGAGTCTCGGGGGAGTCGGCGCCTCCGGGCAGCTCAGGGGGTGGCGGCGTGAGCGGCTCCGGCTCCGGCATCGGCTCGGGTTCCGGCGGCGGCGGCGGTAGGACCAACGTGAGCGGCTCCGGCAGCGGGGTCGAAATTGGCTCCGGCTCCGGCTCGGGTTCCGGCAGCGGCGGCGGAGGGACTGATCGTGCCGGGGAGTTCGGGGGGAGGGTCGCGATCGTCACGGGCGGCGCATCCGGGATCGGTGCCGCCGTCGCGGAGGAGCTGCTGGCTCGCGGCGCGCAGCTCGCCGTGTTCGACCTCAACGGGGCCGCGGTCGCAGGGCCGGCACTCGGCGTGAGCGTCGATGTGTCCGACCGGGCCTCGGTGGATGCCGGGGTCGCGGCCGTGCTCGACCGCTTCGGGCGACTCGACGTCGTCGTGAACTGCGCGGGCATCGGCGCGTTCGGCACAGTCGAGGACTCGAGCGACGACGACTGGGCGCGAGTGCTCGACGTCAACGTGCGGGGCGTCGCCCGCGTGTGCGCGGCAGCGATGCCGGCGCTGCGCGAGTCGGACGCGGCGGCGATCGTGAACCTCACCTCGATCGCCGCGACGACGGGAATCCAGCAGCGCGCGCTGTACTCGGCGACGAAGGGCGCCGTGCACGCGCTGACGCTCGCGATGGCGGCCGACCACGTGCACGACGGCATCCGCGTCAACGCCGTCTCGCCGGGCACGACCGACACGCCCTGGGTGCAGCGGATGGTCGCGAACGTCGCCGATCCGGAAGCGGAACGTGCCGCCATGAACGCCCGCCAGCCGACGGGCAGGCTCGTCACGCCGGCCGAGGTGGCGGGGGCGGTCGCGTACCTCGCGTCGCCGCTCTCCGCGTCGACGACGGGCAGCGTCCTGTCGGTCGACGGCGGCTTCGGCGGGCTCCGAGTGAGGCCGGTGCAGGCGTAGCAGCATCCGGTGGCGTGCGTTCGGTGAGGCGCGTTCGGTGAGGCGCGTGCGGCGAGCGCCGCTCACCTCACCGGATGCTGATCACTGCACGCCGCTCGTGGTGATCGTGACGGTCCACGGCCCGTCTGGCACCTCTTCGGCGTCGACGAAGGCCCAGTCGACGCGGTCGTTCGTGCCGTTGAGTGCGTCGAAGGCGAGGCATCCGTTGACGGCGGGGGAGACGTCGAGACCCGCCCCGTTGAAGCGGGTGTTCGTCGGGCGCTCGTCGGCGGCGCCGAAGACGTACCGGGCGTCGTCGTAGAGGGCGGGGCCGGCGTCCTGGATCTGCGCGTAGCAGTACCGGCCGTCGCGGTGGAGCACCACCCACCGGTTCTTCATGAGGCTCTCCGTGCGGTCGTCGACGATGCTCGCGTATTCGGGGTCGGACGCCCAGGGGACGACGTCGCCGCGCATCGCGAAGGCGGCGTCGTTGTGCACGTCGTCGAAGGGGAGGTCGAGGTAGAAGGGGTTCTGCAGCGGCGTGATCTGCGTTGGGAAGTAGTCGTCGTCGGCACTGCGTCGCTCGGTCTGGCAGGTGCTCGTCTCGTTCGGCCCGTTGATGAGGAGACCATCGCAACCGCCATACGACTCGTACCACTGGGAGTCGTAGGTGGAGATCATCTGGCTCCCGTCGGACGCGTTCGGGTCGAAGAGCTCGCCGACCCAGAAGGTCGTCGCGATGATGTCCGTGTGCCACGGGTACTGGCCGCTCGGGAGCTCCCGCGGCGCGGAGGCGGGGGAAGGTGCAGGGGCGGGCGCGGCCGCGCAGCCGACGAGCGCGAGCAGGAGCGCGGCTGCCGTGATGGCGCTTCGGCGGGCGCGCTTCATATGGCGACCGCCGCGCCGGTCCGGATGCCGCCGGGAGCGGTGCCCGGCGGCATCCGCTGCGACCCCGGGGTGCCGCCTGCGGCGTACATGCCGACGTCGTCGACGCGCAGCACACCGTCTTCGAAGAGGCTCAGGCCGAAGCTCATGCCCGTGTAGCCGGGCGGGATGGGCGGCGTCATCCAGATGGCGCGCTCGTAGCCGGATGCGGCCTGCAGGTAGGGGCTCGCGGTCCAGTACTCCCAGCTGCCCTCTGCCGTGCGCAGGTAGGTGACGAACTGGGTCTTGGCGGTCGAGGAGTACCAGGCGCGGAGCGAGTAGGAGGTGCCAGGCAGGACGGTGGGCGCGCAGGTCCCGAGGTCGAGTTGGGGGAGGAGCTTCGCGTCGCCGGAGGCGTGTCTGACGGTGGCGACGATGCCGGCGTACTCGCCGGAGTTGGCGGCTCGGCTGGTGCCGAAGTCGGTCGCGTTCTCTCCCCAGCTGCCCTCCATCCAGCAGGCGGGAACCCCGTCGGCGTCGACGCCCTCGAAGCCCGCGTTCTTGACGGCGTTGACGCCGGGTGGCGCTGGGGCTGCTTCCGGGGCGTCGCCCCGGGGACGGACGTCGCCGCCGATGGTGTCGCCGACGGTCTGCACGACCGTGCCGTTCGTCTCGGCGCGGGGCGTCAGCCACCTGAGGAAGTCGTCGAGGAGCTTCGGGGTGACGTTGAGCTCGCTGCAGCCGGTCTCGCAGAGGTCGTGGAAGGTGAGCTGCACCCATCCGCCGACGGATTCGGCGCTCGTGACGCTGTCCTGCAGGTCTTCGAGGGTCCAGGTGCTGTCGACCTGCGCGGGTGCTTCGGTGTAGAAGGCGTTCTTGGGTGGGATGCTCTCGGCTTCGGCGCACTCGCCGCACCCGAATCGGGTGCGCAGCTCGCCGAGGGAGCGGGCGCTGGAGTAGCCGCATTCCTCGGCGGCCGCTTCGACCTCCGGGGTGGTCGAGGCGAACGGATACGCGAGGCTGCGCACGTCGTACCCCCAGGTGAGGAGCGTGTTCCTGTCCCAGCACAGCTGGCGCTTCGCTTCGTCGAGGGGGAGGCTCGCGAGGTTGGGGTGGTCGACGGTGTGCCCGCCGATCTCGTGGCCGGCACGCGCCAGCTCGTCGAGCTCTGCGCGCGTGAAGTAGCCGGGCGCGTCGATGAGTCCGGATGAGACGAAGAACGTCGCCGGCACGCCGTTCGCGGCGAGCACGGGGGCGGCGTTCATCTGGTTGTCGCGGCCGTCGTCGAAGGTGAGGCTGACGACGGTCCACGGAGCGGGCGCGGCGGCGGCCGGGGGCGGCCCGGCCCAGCTCAGCAGCAGCGCGGCGCAGAGCGCCGCCGCGGCCGACATGGTGGCCGCGAGCCTGGCGCGTCGGCCCGCCTCACGCGGCGGGAGTCGGGACGCGCGCACTGCTCTGGAGTCCTCTCAGGGGCATCGGGGGAGATGGCATCTCCGAGATCCTGCTGTGGAGCTGGGGTGAGGAGAGCTCCCGGCCGCGGCGCCGCCACCGGTCCGCGAGGTGTCGGGCCTCGATGCTGTAGCCGTCGCCGAGGATGCGGAACTCGTGGATGTGCGCGGGGAGCGCGTCGACGTCGCTCGCGATGAACGCCTCGTTGGCTGTCCTGGCGTGGACGAGCGGTGCGCCGTGGGCGGCAGCGGCCAGGTGGCCGCGGCCGGCTTCGAGGACGATGATGCCGCAGTTCCCGTCGAGGCGGGCCACGGCGAGGTCGAGTGCGGAGTGCGCGGAGAGCCGGCGTCGGATGCCCTCCTCGACGAGGTGCGCGATGATCTCCGCGCACGACCAGGAGTCGTGGCCCGAGCGGTGGTGTCCGGCGGCGAGCAGCTCGTCGCCGAGGGCTCTCGCGTTGCGGATGCCGCCCGTGTGGACGACCGTGATGCCGCCCGTGCAGTCCGTGGCTGGCTGGCGGGAGTCGGTGGCGGCCTCCGACGCGTCGGCGACGATGACGCCGATGCCGGACCCGCACTCCTGGAGCGCCGGGGGCACGTCGATCCGCTCGAGCGGTCGGTTCGTGTGTGCGCCGATCGCCGTCCTGACGAGCGTCGTGCTCGCCCCGCGGTAGTCGCTGAGCGTCAACCCGGCGAGGGAGTGCCCTGGCCCCGACTGCCGGCGTAGGGCGCTGATGAGGCGCGGTGCTGCCTGGCCTGCCCCGATGCGGGCGACGATGGCGCTCACGACTGTCCGACGGGGGTCGCCGGTTCCCGGTTCGCGAGACGCATGACGTCGGCGGAACGAGCTCCCTGGGAGCGGACGTAGCCGGCGACGCGGTCGACGATCTCGGCGAGCGTCGTGCTCGGCACGTAGCCGACCCGGTTCGTGGCCTTGGTGTTGTTCGGGACGCGCCTGCGCATGTCCTCGAAGCCGGTCGCGTATGCCCGCTCGTACGGCACGAACTCGATGGTGCTGTCGCTGCCGAGCTGCGTGATGATCTGCCGTGCGAGCCCGAGCACGGACACCTCCTGCGCCCCGCCGAGGTTGTACGCCTCGCATCCGGGTTCCGAGAGTTCCGAGATCCGCACCATGGCGGGCACGATGTCGCCGACATAGCTGAAGCAGCGGGTCTGCGCGCCGTCGCCGAAGACGGTGACGGGCTCTCCTCGCAGAGCCTGCGTGATGAGGTTGGGGACCACCATGCCGTACCTGCCGGTCTGCCGCTCGCCGACGGTGTTGAACAGTCGGACGATGGAGACATCGAGGTTGTACTCGTCGGAGTAGGCCTTCGCGAAGGACTCGTCGAGCCCCTTCGCGGCCGCGTAGTTCCAGCGGCTGGCGAGCGGGGAGCCGAGGATCCGGTCGCTGTTCTCGTCGAGGCTGTCTGCCGTGTTCTTGCCGTAGATCTCGCTCGTGGACACGAGGAGCACTGAGGCGCCGCTTCCCACGGCGGCGTTGAGCACGTTCTCGGTGCCGTGGAGGTTGACACGCAGTCCTCGAAGGGGGTTCTCGACGATGAGCTTCACCCCGACGAGGGCTGCGAGATGGAAGACCCGGTCGCAGCCGTCGATCGCCTCGCGCACGCTCCTTGAGTCGAGGATCGAGCCGTAGGTGATCGTGAGCCGCGGGTTGGAGCGCGCTTCGATGAGGTTGCCGACGGACCCCGTCGACATGTCGTCGAGGATGACGACGTCGTCGCCTTGCGCGAGCAGATGTTCCACGAGGTGGCTGCCGACGAAGCCGGCGCCTCCCGTCACGAGTGTTCTCATGGTCGTTGCCTTTCGCTGTTCTCGTCGCGGGTCAGAGGAGGTGGCGGCCGGGCAGGTCGGTGCCCCGGTAGGTGCTGTCGAGGATGACCTGGTCTGCGCGTATCCAGGACAGGTCCTCTCCCGTGTGCCTCGTGTGGATGAGGATGAGGTCGGCGTCGAACGAGCTGGGGTCGTCGACTGATTCGAGGAGCCTCCCCGAGTGGAGGAGGGCGCTCGGGATGTGCGAGTCGGTGTAGGCGAGGTCGACGCCGAGCGCATCCAGGTGCGAGAGGATCTCGAGTGCCGGGGACTCGCGCAGGTCGGCGACGTCGGGCTTGTAGGCGATCCCGATGACGTGCACTCTGGTGCCCTCCAGGCCGAGGCCCAGCTGCAGGAGCAGGTCGCGGATGCGGTCGACGACCTGCCTCGGCCGTGCCGCGATCCGCGTCATCGCCTGGGTGATCATGGGCGCATCGACGCGCTCCTCCTTGAGCTGCCAGAGCAGGTAGTGGGGGTCGCAGGGGATGCAATGGCCGCCGACGCCGGGGCCCGGGTAGAAGGGCATGAAACCGTACGGCTTGGTGGCGGCCGCGTCGATGACCTCGGTGACGGGCACTCCGAGGCTGGAGCAGACGTCGGCGAACTCGTTGGCGAGGGCGATGTTGACGGCCCTGAAGGTGTTCTCCAGGATCTTCGTCATCTCGGCGACCTCGAGGCTCGAGACGCGGTGCACGGCGTCCGCGTAGCGGCCCAGGAGGGTGGCGCCCGCTTCCTCGCAGGCTGGGGTGGCGCCGCCGACGACGCGGGGCACGACCTCCTGGGAGAACTGGTCGACGCCCGGGTTGATGCGCTCGGCGCTGAACACGACGTGGACGTCGCTGCCGACGGCCAGGCCGCGCTTGCGGAGAGGCGTGACGAGGAAGTCCTCGGTGCAGCCGATGTAGGTGGTCGAGGTGAGCATGAGCAGCTGCCCCACGACGGCCGCGGCGACGGCGGTCGCGGCTGCCGCGGCGAGGAGGCTCAGGTCGGGGACGAGGTGCACGTCGACGGGGGTGGGCACGCACACCACGATGGCGGCGGCCCTGCTCAGGAGCTCCTGGTCGTCGGTGAGTGCGAAGCCGTCGTCCTGGAGCGCGGTGGCGAGTCGGCGGCGATCGCCGTCGAGCAGATCTGCATCCTGAGCCCGGATCGTGGAGAGCCGGCGCTGCGAGACATCGAGCGCCAGGACGCGGCTGCCTGCTGCGTGGTAGGCGAGAGCGGTGGGAAGTCCGACGTAGCCGAGGCCGACGATGGCCACGTCGTAGTCGAAGCTCGTCTGCGTGGTGGGAGGCCGCACATCCTGCGTGAGGGGCACCGGGCTGAGGGAGATCGCGACCGCGGGGCCGCTCTCGAAGGTGGTCATGGGGAGTCTCCAGAATCGACAGAGCATCGCCCCCTGGGGAAAGGGCGCTGCAGATGGGTGCGGCGGTCGGCGTTGACTCGCTCCGCGTCAACAGCTTGGCCCCGCCCGCACCGGCGATCAACAGCCGACCGAGAGGTTGGCGGCTTTCCGAGACGGCCCTCGATTTCTTGCGGGAAACCGAAGCGGCATTGCGGTCTCACGAAGGCGATGAGCATCTACCGTCGGGAGGGCGACGAAGCGATTCGGACGCTGGGAGCAGCGGAACAGCCGCCTGCCCCGAGGCCGATCACAGCGAGGTGATGACGCGGATGCTCGACGAACTCCCGAAGCTGGTGGTGCTCGTGGCCCTCATCGCCGCCAGCTTCAGCCTCTCCACAGTGCTGTGGTCGGGTGCTGGGCTGCTGCGGATCGTCGCCGCTCGAGTGTGGCAGCGCGACGGAGCGCGCCACTCGAGCGCGGGGGGAGGCGCGGGCAGCGGTGAGCGCCGCGCTCCCCGGCGCCTCGAGCCGAGCGACGTTGCCGTGCTGATCGCCGCCCACAACGAGGAGCTGGTCATCGGCGACACCATCCGTTCGGCCGCAGCCCAGGTCCCGGCCGCGAACATCTTCGTCGCCTCGGACGGCTCGACGGATGGCACGGTCGCGCTCGCGGAAGCCGCTGGGGTGCAGGTGATCGATATCTTCCCGAACCGGGGCAAGGCCGGTGCGCTGGTCGAGGGAATCTCGAGGTTCTCGCTCCGGGATCGGTTCCAGGTGGTGCTGCTCCTTGATGCCGACAGCAGACTCAGGCCCGACTATCTGCTGACTGGGCTGCCGCTCTTCGACGACGCTGGCACGGTCGCGGTGGCCGGGAGGGCGACGAGTGCCCTGCATCCGCGCCCGGAGACCTGGCTGGGGCGCCTGCTCACCGCGTACCGGGAACGCACCTACGTGTTCGTGCAGTGCATGCAGAAGTTCGGCCAGGCGTCGCGGCGGGCGAATGCGGTTGCCATCGTTCCCGGGTTCGCGAGCATGTACCGCACAAGCATCCTCGACTCCGTCGATATCGATGCGGCGGGGCTGGCGATCGAGGACTACAACATGACCTTCGAGGTGCACGCGAAGCGGCTCGGGCGCATCGCATTCCATCCGAGCTGTGCGGTCGCGGAGACGCAGGATCCTGACACGTTGCGGGACTACGTGCTGCAGATGCGTCGCTGGAGTCTCGGCTTCTGGCAGACGGTGCGCAGGCATGGGGCGCACGTCGGGGTGTTCTGGTTCTCCGTCGGGGTCAGCATCGTGGAGGTGCTCGTGACGAGCATCATCCTGGTGCTCGCGCTGCCAATGCTGCTGCTGTCGACCCTTGCCTGGCTGCTCGCCGACGTCGCGCGCCTCGGCGGTGCAGGGTTCGAGTGGGCTGTGGCCATCGCGGGGGCGGTCCCGCCGGTGATCGTGCTGCTCGGGCTCCTCATCCCAGACCTGTGCGTCACCCTCATCGCCGCGGTCCTGTCGCGCCGCCTCCCCCACGCGTCCGCGATCTGCTTCCCGCTCCTGCGCATCGTGGATGCGGCGGTCTGCATGCTCACCCTCGTGCGAGCGTTCGGGTCGGCCGGGGACGGCCGCTGGATCAGCCCGACCAGGCGGAGCACCCCGGCGATCGAGGGTCGCGGCGTGGACCCGACCCCGGACCCGACCCCGGACTCGGACCCAGACTCGGACCTGGCCCCGGACCGGGCAGTGGCTGAGGTCGTCAGACGAGCAGCGACATGAGCGCCACGAGGCGCGCCCTGGAGTCGACGCCGAGCTTGCGGTAGATGCGGGTGAGGCGGAGCTCGACGGTGCGCTGCGACACGAACAGGATGCCGGCGATCTCACGGTTGCGGTGGCCGCTCCAGACGAGCTGAGCGAGTTCGAGTTCGCGGGTGTCCAGCTGCGAGATGAGCGCTGAGGCCCCCTTGCGTTGCGGCGCGGGCTGGGCTGCCCGTGCTGCGTCTGGCGGAGCGGCCGGCGGCGGCTCCTCTAATCGTCGGCGGCGCGCCGCGAGGACTCGCGTGTGCTCGTGCGTGTGGGTGAGACCGTCCGGCACCAGGGCGCTGGCGGCATCGAAGGCGAGCGCTGCGAGTGCGTCCGTGGGTGCACAGACCGCCGCCGAACGAGCGGCGGCTGCGGTCGCCCAGGTTGAGGGATGCTCCCGCGAGGCTGCCTCCAGCCGTCGCAGCTCCTCGCCTGCCTCGTCGTGCCGCCCCGCGAGCCACAGGGCCTCGATGAGTTCCGCATCCGCGCGGAGGATCGATGGGTTCCGCCGGAACGATGCCTGCGAACGCTTCGCGAGCCGCAGCTCCCGGATGGCGTCGTCGTACCTGCCCTCGATGAGGGCCCGGCTGCCGGCGAGCACCGCGACGTGCGGGCGAAGCGTGCTGTTGTCGTCCTGATCGCACTGCTCGCGTGCCCGCTCGATGAGCTCGTTCACCCGAGTCGAGGGGCTCTGGTCGAGCATCGCGGCGGCCGCCGCGATCAGGTACCTGCGCGGTGCATCCGGTGCTGGCTCTGGCAGCTCGAGCGTGGTCCACAGGGTGAGGGCCTGTCTCAGCTTGTCGAGGTTGCCGAGTCGCAGCTCGAGCATGGTGAGCAGCGCGAGCGCGGATTCTCTCAGGAGGAGCGCAAGGGGCCCGGCAGCGGTGAGGTCGTCGATGGTGCGTCTGGCCTCCGCATACCGTTCATCCAGGATCAGGATGCGACAGAGCAGGAAGGCATCTTCTGCGGGGAGGGGCGAGCGGTCGTGGATTGCACCGGATAGCTGCTTCTCGGGTTCGCCACCGGGGAGCACCGGAGCTTCGCCGTCGCTGGCAGCTGCGATCGTGGCGAGGAGCCGGTAAGCCAGGGAGTCGACGAGCTGCAGCTCGACCGCGCGTCGGAGGGTGAGCTCCAGCGGTTGGACGTCCCACCGCTCCAGGTGCAGTCGGGCGAGGGTGATGAGGAGGATCGAGCACGCCTCGGGTGCGCTCGCGCGGTGGGTCTGCACGAGAGCGGCGCCGGCCGAGTCGGCGACGATGTGCTCGATCGCGAACGTGCAGAGCATGCTGACCCTCGCCGCGCGGAGCTCCCCTGCTGGCGAGTGCTGCAGGGCTCGGCCGAACCCCAGGTAGCGACGGGCCAGGCTGAACTCGCCCTGGAAGAACAAGGCCTCGGCGAGGAGGGAGAGGAGGTCGCCGCGGCCGGGCAGCATGCTGCGCAGCGAGAGCGCCCGCTCCGCGAACTCCACCGACGTCGCGATCTCGCCAGCCCTCGCCGAGGCTTCCGCGTAGCCGAGCAGATCCAACTCGAGGTTCTCGCCACCATCGAGGAAGCTCCGGTGCCAGAGCGCGATGCCGGGCGACCGTTCGGCGTGGAGGTCCGCGCCGAGCGCGTGCAGCTCCCGTCGTCGACGGGCATCCATCGCGGCGTGCAGAGCGGCTCGCTCGACCGGGTCTGCGATGTGCACGCGGTCGTCCGAGACATCGACGATCCCGTGTGCGATGAGGTCCTCGAGTGCGTCCTGCTGCGCCCAGGACGAACTGCTGAGGGCGGTACGCGAGGAGAACGGGGCCAGGGCGATGAGCCCCAGGAGGTCGTCGCAGTCGTGGGAGGCGAGCGAAGCCGCTTCCGGGACGACGGCGTGGGGCACTCGGAGCGGGATGCGGATCGGGTCGACGCCGTCTCGCTCACGCTGGTTGAGTCTTGCCGAGACGATCAGCCCAGGCCGACCCGCGGAGGCGACGGCGAGGAGCATGAGCGCCTCCCGGGTCGCACCGTCCGGGGATGCCGACGCGGCTATGTCCACGGACTCCGCCCGGGAGAGGGCGCTCAGCGGATGCTGCCGGAACCCGACGAAGACCGAGCCGCGCGCGATGTTCGTCGCCGTCGCAGCGATGCGCAATCCGGTGCCGGGGAGCCGCGGCACGAGGTGCTCGAGCACTGCGGCGCTGTCGGAGTCGAGCAGATCGATGTCGTCGACGAAGAGGGCGAGGGGAGCCGCGTTCGCGCGGAGCTGTCTCGCGAACTCGTCGGCGAGGTGCAGCGGGTGCAGCCGCTCGGCTCTGACCAGCGCGAGCTGCTCTGCGATGCTCTTCTGGGCCGGCCCGCCGAGGCTGAGCGCGATGAGCGACAGCCCCGAGTACGACCATTGGCTCTCGCTGCGCCTCAGCCGGATGAGCTTCGCGCCGAGCTCGGCCGCAGCGGCCTCGAGCAGGAGCGTCTTGCCGACCTGCCGTGGGCCCGTGAAGAGGAGGAAGTCCTCCGCGCCCTCCGAGAGCATCGCCGAGAGAAGCGCCAGTTCGCGGTTCCGTCCCAGCATCGCTGCGTCCACTCTCCCGCCGGTGGCGCATCGATCGGGGAGGGGAGTGGCGGGGATCGTCGCCTCCGGGTGGGATGAGTTTAGATGCCGTTGCATGAAGACTCATGTAGTCACCCCGGGTTTCACCCCGGGCCGGAGGTGCTCAGATGCTCTGCGCGCTTGGCCTAGCGGGACAGGCTGACGAAGCTGTACCGGATGCCGGTGCGGGAGGTCAGCCAGCCCTCCGACGGCTCACGGGCATCCACCGACCACTCCTCGCCCGACCAGTCGGGGGCGTACGCGTCGCCGGGGACGTCGAGGTCGATCTCGGTCACCTCGAGGCGGTCGGCGCGCGCGATGGCCTCGCGATAGAGCTCCCCTCCGCCCATGACCCACACGTCGGCGTCGGCGTTTGCATTGGCGTCGGCGTCTGCGTCGGTGCCCGTGCCTGCGAGGGTGAGCGCCTCCTCGAGTGAACCGGCGCGCTCGGCCCCCTCTGCGGCCCAGTCGGCCTGCCGCGTCACGACGATGTTCCGACGCCCCGGCAGGGGACGGAAACGCTCCGGGAGCGAGTCCCAGGTCTTGCGGCCCATGATCACGGGGTGCTTGAGCGTGACGGCCTTGAAGTGCGCCAGGTCCTCCGGCACGTGCCAGGGGATGCCGCCCTCGGCCCCGATCACGCCGCCGCGCGCCTGCGCCCAGACGAGCCCGACGCTCATACCGCGATCGCCGCGCGGATCGTGGGGTGGTGCTCGTAGTTCGCGACCTCGAAGTCCTCGAATTCGTAGTCGAAGATCGTGTCGGGGGTGCGGTGGATGCGCAGCTGCGGGTACGGGTACGGGTCCCGCGTCAGCTGCTCCCGCACCTGCTCCTCGTGGTTGTCGTAGATGTGCACGTCGCCGCCCGTCCACACGAACTCACCGGGCTCGAGCCCCGTCTGCTGCGCCACCATGAGCGTGAGCATGGCGTAGGAGGCGATGTTGAACGGCACGCCGAGGAACAGGTCGGCGCTGCGCTGGTACAGCTGGCAGGAGAGCTTGCCGTCGGCGACGTAGAACTGGAAAAGGGCGTGGCACGGGGGCAGCGCCATGGTGGAGATCTCGGCCGGGTTCCAGGCCGTGACGATGTGGCGGCGGGAGTCGGGGTTGTCGCGGATCTGTGCCACGACCTGCTCGATCTGGTCGATGTGGCCGCCCTCGGGGGTCGGCCAGGAGCGCCACTGCACGCCGTACACGGGGCCGAGGTCGCCGTTCTCGTCGGCCCACTCGTCCCAGATCTTCACGCCGCGCTCCTGCAGCCAGCGCACGTTCGAGTCTCCGCGGAGGAACCACAGCAGTTCGTACGCGATGGACTTGAAGTGCACGCGCTTCGTCGTGATGAGCGGGAAGCTCTCCGACAGGTCGAACCGCAGCTGGCGGCCGAACACGCTGCGCGTCCCCGTGCCGGTGCGGTCGGACTTGCGGGCGCCGGTCTCGAGCACGTCGCGCAGCAGGTCTTCGTACGGGGTCTTGATCTCCGAAGTCACGTCCCGAGGATACGCCTCGGCGCCCTCTGGGGCATCTCGCGGGAGACGACACCTACGCTCGGGGCATGAGCACCCCCGCAGCCCCTCCGTCCGCGCCCGCACGTCTGCTGATCGCCGGCTTCGGCAAGCTCGGCGCGCGGCTGGGGGAGCGGTACGCGGCCCGCGGCACCGAGGTGTTCGGCGTGCGGCGCGGCGAGCGCACGGCAGGCGCGGGCGTCGAGCTCATCCGCGCCGACCTGGCCGACTCAGACGCCACACCCGCTTCCCTGCCCGGCGTCGACGCGCTGGTCATCACGCTCCCGCCGCCTGCCGTCGACGGCGTCGTCGCGCCCGACGGCTACCGTCGCCCCCTCGAGACGCTCGCAGCGAGCCTGCCGAGCATCCCGGACAGGGTCGTATTCGTGTCCTCGACGCGTGTGTTCGAAGGCAGGGGCGACGGCTCCTCGATCAGCGAGACGGACGCGCCGGCACCGACCTCGGACCGGGGCCGCGCGCTCGTCGACGGCGAGCGCCGCGCGGTCGAGCTGTTCGGCGCCTCCGTCGTGCGGCCATCGGGAATCTACGGCCCGGGGCGGGACAGCCTCATCCGGCGTGTGCTCGCTGGCGACCCCATCCAGTACGCCCGCCGGACGAATCGGGTGCACGAGACCGACCTCGTGCGCGCCATCGAGGCGCTCCTCGAGCGGGCCGACGCGCCCCAGCTGCTGCACGCGACCGACGCCACCCCGGCTTCCCTCGGCGAGGTCGCGACCTTCGTGGCGGGCGAGCTGGGGGTGGATGCGCCCCCGCGCATCCACCCGGAAGCAGCCGGCGGCACCCTGCTGAGCGGCGAGCGGATGCACGCGTTCCTCGGCGCTCTCGACTACCCCGGCTACCGCGACGGCTACGCCGAGATGGTGCGCCTGCGCGCGGCCTGACCCCGCCGCCGCCGCTCCCTCCCGCTGCGCCTGCCCCTCCCGCTGCGCGCGCCCTCCCCGCTGCCCAGGGCTGAGTTGTGGTTGTCCTCGCGCGATTTTGACGACCACAACTGCGCTTTGGGCGCGCGTGCCGAGCTTGGCGGGCACGCCCGGCGCTCGGGCGCGGGGTGTGGGGTGCGGGATGCGGGGTGCGGACAGCTAGGTGCGGACGGCGCGGGCCCAGCGCGGGTCCGGTAGGAGCGACGCGCGCGGCAGCGGAGCGGGTGCGCGGCATACTGGTGGCGTCGCCGCGAGGCGCCTGCTCCGCCCCCAGCTCCACCCCGCACTCGTCGCCCGTCGCCAAGGGGGACGCCCGAAGGAGTCGCATGCCCGAGCCAGAAGCCCCCGACGAGACCGCGGGTGCGCCCTCACCCGCGCAACGATCCCCATCGTCGCCCGTTCTCGGACAGTCCATTCCCGGACAGTCCATCTCCGCACAGCCCGTTCCGGGGCAGTCCGTTCCCGCACAACCCGTCTCCGCGTTCCCTGACGCCGACGCGTTCATCCTCACCGCCGGCACGATCGTGACGATGGATGCGCAGCTGCCGCGTGCATCCGCGGTCGCGGTCGCCGGCGCGAAGATCGTCGCCGTCGGCACGCTCGCCGAGTGCGCGGAGGTTCTGCCGGGGGCCCCGGTGCTCGAGAGCGGCGCACCCGTGCTCATGCCCGGCTTCATCGACCCGCACAGCCACCCGTTCCTGAGCGGACTCGCCACGCAGCTCCCGGCGCTGTCGATCGCGCCGTGGAAGGCGCCGCAGTGGAGCGACGTGCTGAGCGTCTTCTCGCAGGCGATGGCGGAGAACGACGCGGGTCTTCCCCTGCTCTTCAACGGCTTCGACGCGCTCCTGCACGGTCGCCCAACCCCGACGGCCGCCGACCTCGATGAGATCTTCGGCGACCGGATCGCTGTGGTCGTCGACAACTCCGGGCACGCCTGCTCGTTCACGTCGGCGCTCATCCGCAGTCGCGGCTGGGATGCGCATCCGCCCGCCGACCCGATCGGGGGATCCTTCGCGCGCGACGCCGACGGCGCCCTCACCGGCATCTCGTACGAGATCCCCGCCAACACGGCCGTGCTCGGGCCCGTCATGCAGCAGCTCGGCGGCAACCCTCTCGGCAGCGCAGCCGAGTACTACGCCCTCATGGCGCGCGCCGGCATCACCTCGACGTCCGACATGACGTTCTCTGCCGACCTCGCCCCCGCCTACGAGGCGCTCGCCGCCATGCCGTCCTCGCCGCTGCGCGTGAGCCTGTGGGAGGTGTCGACCGCCGCAGATCCGGGGACCGCCGTGACGTTCGCCGCGGGGGAGGAGCGACTCGTCAAGCAGGGCGTGAAGCTCTGGACCGATGGGTCCCCGTGGATCGGCAACGTCGCCACCTCCTTCCCCTACGTCGCGAGCGAGGCGACCGAGCGAGCGGGCATCGACCCCGCGACGGCGGGCGGCGCATCCGCCATGAACTACTCGCGCGCGCAGGTGGATGCGATCCTCGACCGCTGCGCGCCGCTCGGCTGGCAGATGTCGTTCCACGCGAACGGCGACCTGGCCATCGACTTCGCTCTCGACGCCTACGAGCGCGCGCTCGCCGAGCACGGTCTGCTCGGCACCGACCACCGCTGGCGCATCGAGCACGCGGGGGCTGGGCGCCGCGAGCAGTTCGAGCGGGCCGCGCGCCTCGGCGTCCACGTCTCGCTCGCGCCGTTCCAGTACTACTTCTGGGGCGACCTCCTCGACGGGCACATGTTCGCGCCCGAGCACGGCGCGCGCTGGCAGGCGTTCGCCGAGGCGGTCGAGGCGGGGGTCGTTGTGTCGCTGCACAACGACGGCTCCGTGTCCCCGCCGGCACCCATCCTGAACGTGCAGACTGCCGTGACCCGGCGCACGAGCAGCGGGCACATCCACGCCCCGCAGCAGGCGATCTCGGTGGATGCGGCGCTCAAGGCCCACACGATCGACGCGGCCCGCACCCTCCACCGGGAGCACCTCGTCGGATCGATCGCGGTGGGCAAGCTCGCCGACTTCGTGGAGCTGAGCGCCGACCCGTACGAGGTGGCGCCGCGCTATCTGGCGGAGCGCGTGCAGGTCCTCGGAACGTGGGTGGATGGGGCGCGCGTCGACCTGCCGGAGTTCCTCGCTTCGGCGCACGCCAGCGACCCTGCGCCGCACGCCCACCACGCGGGCCGCGGTCACACGGGGCACGGCTGCTGAGCCGCGTGCGGGGCGGGCCTGGCGTACGGGCTCCCGCGTGTGAGGTCGCGCGGGCCGGGCCGGGCCTGGCGTAGCGGGTCTCGCGTGCGGGTTCTCGCTGGCCGGGCTGGGCCGGGCCGCGCGCGGTTGCGTCCGGAGTCTTGGGTGCCGAGTCTTGCGTGCCGAGTCTTGCGTGCCGTGCCGCGCGCGCCGGCCCGCCAGAGTTGTGGCCTGGTGCGGTTGGAGCCGGGGTTGGCTGCATCTACCCACAACTCTCTGCGGGAGGGGCGTCTGCGTGGCGGCGAGGCGGCGGGGTTGCGTGGGTGCGTGGATGCGCCCGTATCCGTATCCGTATCGGCGCCGCTTCCGCAGAGTTGTGGCGGGGTGCGGTTGAGATCGCGGTTGGCGGCACTTGGCCACAACTCTCCGAGCGTCCCGGTTCCTGGCGTGAGTGGATAGGTTCCGCTGGCCGCTGGCCGCTGGCTGCTCGCCCTTCGCCGTTGGGGCTCGGGCTCCGAGGTCGGTGGACCCGACCCGACTCGGCGCCCACAGAGTTGTCGCTTGGTGCGGTTGGGGGCGGGATGGGCAGCGCTTGCCCACAACTCTTTGATCGCTCGCGCTCTGTGGAACCGCGTCCGCTCCCGCAGCGTTGTGGCTTGGTGCGGTTGGGGCCGGGGGTAGCGGCATCTCCCCACAACTCTCTGCGGGAGGGGTCTGAGAGGCGTCCGGGTGGCGTCCGCGTCCCCGTCCGCGGAGTTGCGGCTTGGTGCGCTTGGGGCCTGGGCGGGGAGCACTTGGCCACAACTCTCCAAGCATCCTGGTTCCTGGTGTGAGTGGATAGGTTCTGCTCGCTGCTGGCCGCTGGCTGCTGGCCGCTGCCCGCTGGCCGCTCGACGCTCGCCGCTGGAGCTCGGGCTCCGAGGTCGGTGGACCCGACGCGGCGCCCACAGCGTTGTGGCTTGGTGCGGTTGGGGTCGGGGTTAGCGGCATCTACCCACAACTCTCTGCGGGAGGGGTCTGAGAGGCGTCCGGGTGGCGTCCGCGTCCCCGTCCCCGTCCGCGTTCGCGTCCCCGTCCGCGTCCGCGGAGTTGTGGCGGGGTGCGGTCGGGGACGCGAA
>NZ_PSYC01000061.1:0-15488 GCF_002931515.1 Pseudoclavibacter sp. RFBG4
GCCCTGCTGCCCGCTCGACCTCTTCGCCCCGCCGGGCCCTGCCTGCCTGCTCCGATCCCCTCTCGTCCCCGGTCCGCTCCCTGTCCCGGTCCCCGGTCCCCGAAGCTGAGTTGTGGTCGTCTCGATCGCGTGAGAACGACCACAACTCCGCTCTGCGTTTCGCGGACGGGTGACGACCACGTGCGTCCGCTGAACGCGGACAGCGGATGCGCGTGCCGTGTCGGTGGTCGCGCCTAGGGTTGGAAGCATGACCCAGACCGTGCAGCTCGACGCCGAGAACCCGTTCGCCAACCCCAGCTCGCTTCCCTTCCAGTTGCCGCCTTTCGGAGAGGTGCGCGAAGAGCACTTCCTCCCGGCGTTCGAAGCTGGCATGGCGCAGCAGCTCGCGGAGGTCCAGGCGATCACGGCGAACCCCGAGCCTGCGACGTTCGCGAACACGGTCGAGGCCCTCGAGCGATCCGGCCAGCTCCTCGAGCGCACGGCCGCCGTCTTCTTCACGCTCAGCTCCGGCGACGCGACCCCGGGCATCGACAAGATCGAGGCGGAGATCGGGCCTCGGTTGACGGCGCACGAAGACTCCATCACGCTGAACCGGGCACTGTTCGCGCGCATCCAGTCGGTGTACGACACCCGCGAGCAGGCAGGGCTCACCGACGAGCAGACGTTCCTGGTCGAGAAGCTGCACCGCAACTCGAGCCTCGCGGGTGCCGGCCTCGACGATGCGTCGTCGGCTCGTCTGCGTGAGCTCAACGGCCGCCTGTCGGAGCTCGAGGTGCAGTTCGACCAGAAGCTGCAGGCCGACAGCAACGCGCTCGCCCTGGTCGTCGACTCCGCGGAAGAGCTCGCGGGGCTCGACGAGAGTGCCATCTCGGCCGCATCCGCTGCCGCGGAGGCTCGCGGGCTCTCCGGCAAGTACTTGATCTCGCTGGTGCTCTTCACGGGCCACCCGCTGCTCTCGACGCTGACGAACCGCGAGACCCGTCGCAAGCTGTTCGAGGCGTCGTCCGCTCGCGGCAGCCGCGGTGGCGACCACGACACGAGGGCCACGGCGCTCGAGATGGTGCGCGTGCGCGCCGAGCGGGCCCGTCTGCTCGGCTTTGAGAACCACGCTGAGGCCGCCGCGGCGAAGTCGACCGCAGGAAGCGCATCCGCGATCCGCGCGCGCCTTGAGCAGCTCTCGACTCCTGCCGCCGCCAACGCGCGCCGTGAGCAGGACGTGCTGCAGGCCACCATCGACGCCGAACAGGCCGCGGCCGGTGAGCCGAGCTTCGCGCTCGAGCCGTGGGACTGGGCGTTCTACACCGAGAAGGTGCGCGCCCGCGACTACGCCGTCGACACGTCGCAGATGCGCCCGTTCTTCGAAGCGAAGGCGGTGCTCGAGAACGGTGTCTTCTACGCCGCGAACCGCCTCTTCGGAGTCACGTTCACCGAGCGGCCCGAGCTGCGCGGTCACCACGCGGACGCGGTCGTGTACGAGGTGGGCAACGAAGACGGCACCGAGGTCGGGCTGTTCTCGCTCGACCTCTACACGCGCGATTCGAAGCGAGGTGGCGCATGGATGAACTCGGTCATTCAGCAGAACCGCCTGCTCGGCGAGCCGACGGTCGTGCTCAACACGTTGAACGTGCCGAAGCCCGCTGAGGGCTCGCCGACGCTGCTCACCTTCGACGAGGTGGAGACGCTCTTCCACGAGTTCGGGCACGCTCTGCACGGCCTGTTCGCGCTGGTCGGCTACCCGAGCCTCGGTGGCACCAATGTGCCCCGCGACTTCGTCGAGTTCCCGAGCCAGGTGAACGAGATGTGGATGCTGTGGCCCGAGGTGCTGCGCAACTACGCGAAGCATCACGAGACGGGTGAGCAGCTGTCGGAGGAGCTCGTCGAGCGCCTGCTTGACTCGGCGTCGTTCAACGAGGGCTTCGGCACCAGCGAGTACCTGGCTGCGTCGGTCATCGACCTCGAATGGCACTCGCTGTCGCCCGAGGAGGCGGCCGAGGTGACCGACGTCGAGGCATTCGAGCAAGCCGTCCTGCGCCGCTACGGGCTCGATCTTCCCGCCGTGCCGCCGCGGTACACGCTCCCCTACTTCCAGCACATCTTCGCCGGCGGCTACAGCGCCGGCTACTACGGCTACATCTGGAGCGAAGTGCTCGACGCGGCGACGGTCGACTGGTTCGCGGAGCAGGCGGAGATCGACGGCGGCCTGCGAGCTGCGGGCGAGCGCTTCCGTCGCAGCATCCTCGAGCCAGGCGGCTCCCGCGAGGCGATGTCGCTGGTCAGCGATCTCCTCGGCGGTCCCGCCCCCATCGAGCCGCTGCTCAAGCGTCGCGGACTGCAGTAGCTGCGATGGAGGGGCTTCGGCCCCTCCCTCTTGCGGTCACTTCGGCACGTTTTGGAGACCTTGGGACGCAGCCGTCCGGGATGACGAGGTGTTCCTCGGCACGACTGTTGCCCGAGTACCGTGTCCCGCTCGGACTGCGCTGAGCCGACGTCCAGAACGGCATGTTCGGCTGGTCGGCATGGAGCTCTTCTGGGGTATCGCGTTGATCGTGGTCGGCGGCACGGCAACGGTCGTCGACAACTGGCGCCACGCGGTCGTGAACCCTGAGCACCGGATCCCGTGGATCGGCCGCCCGCCGGTACTCCCCCGAGCCTGGTACGTGGCGCGCGTGATCATGGGGTTCGCCACCGTCTACGGCGTCCTGACCGTCATGAGGGCCACCGAGCTGCCGATGTTCATGGCTGCGGTGCTCGCAGCCGTCGCTGTCCTGCCCGGGTTCTCCGTGGCGGTGGCCCACAACCGGCGCGTTCGTCATCGGCAACTCGAAGCTGCCCCGCGGTAGGAATCGACCTGTACGAGCCCGGGTCGCGGTGCTGACGCGGCTGAACCGCCGAGTTCCGCTCCATTGGCCGACGATCTCGGCTGGACACACACAGAGTCGGGTGCGGAGACATCTGTGATGACGAGTCCAGCAACGAGGCCGCCACGGAATGGCCTCGCCCGGGCCTCCCCACTGGCGAAGCACGCTTTCGCTTCGAGCTGGCAGAGTTGGCGCATGCACGACACCAGCTACGCTTCCCCGACCTCCGCGGCAGTCGAGCGTGCCGCCGAGGCCGCACTCGAAGCGGCTGGGCGCAGGTCGAGCCCTTCAACGTGGACGCTGGTGGAGCACGGATCCGCGAACGTGGTCATCCTCACGGAAGATGCTGCCGTTCGCGTCGCCCGCTCCGACCCCGCCGCGATTGAGGTACGGCGCGCTCAGCGTCTCGTCGACGCACTGCCGGCGTTGCCGTTCGCCGTCCCCCGGTCGCTCGGTCCTGCTGTCGAGGTCAATGGCGTGACCGCTATCGCCCAAGTACGAATCGCCGGCTCACCTCATGAACCCGGCAGCGGAGACCCGTCAGCTCTCGCCGGGCTGCTTGACGCAGTGAGATCTGTCCCAATCCTGTCCCTTTCGCCGCATCTGTCTGTCCCGCGCGCTTTCATGGGCGGATCGACGTGGCACCAGCGCATGCGCCGCGACGTGATCCCTCTCCTCGACCGGCACGTCCAGGAGGAGGCCAGTCGACGTGTCGATTCGCTCGCAGACCTGCCGCCTGCCGCGCGCACGTTGACGCACGGAGACCTGGCGGGCACGAACGTCCTCTGGCAGGACGGGAAAGTGACGGGTGTCCTGGACTGGGACCTTGCCAGCGCCGACGACGCAGCCGAAGACATCGCGTCGCTGGCGAGCTGGCACGGATGGGCGGGGGTTACGGCGTTCGCCAGCCCAGATGAGCTCCATCGCGCACGAGTTTTCGCAGCGACTCACGTTCTGCAGCCAATCGCCTTCTCCCTCATCCAGGGGCGTCCAGCCGCAGAAGTCGAGCGAGCCGTCGAACGCGCCAATAAGCGGCTCGCCGCCTCACCCGCAGTCACTGCCTGATCTTCGAACCAGGTCCGAATCGGGACCATGCTGGACAGCGTGAGCTCAGCATCCGCAAACATGGAGCTCGACGCGTGTCAGAACCGAACCATTTCGACTGTCGACGCAAGCGCACAAGTGGTGACAGCGGCCCGGGTTGCGCTGATGGAGAGACACTCCGCGGATTGCTGCACCGGCGAAAGCGCGACCGGTGAGGCGCAGCGCGTCGACGACTAGGTTCGCAGTGTGAACTCGAATCTCATCAAGACCGTCGCGCTGACAATCCCCTGCCCAGGCGACGTGAGCGCTCGCGTGAACTTCATCGAGGTGACCTCCGACCACGTCATCGTCCGATTGCGTTTCGAGTCAGCAGACCAACTGCCGGGTAGAGGCTCTGGGTTGCGAGTGCAGGACGCCTCAGGCAACAACTTGGAGTGGCGCAGCACCATCGGTGGCGGTGACGTACTCAGCTCGGTCGCGGATTACATCTTCGAGAGGTTCCAGGGCGTTGCACTTGGCGATCACGTCGCCGTCGCGTTCGAGGGGCAACCGCTCAACCGAATCGAACTGAACGGGAACCAGACCTCTCGAAGGAGCGCTCGACACCGCGCTTCGGATGATTCATCCGCAGCCAGGTAGTGACGTACCTGAAACGCCTCTGGAGGGCTGATCACGGGAGCTCCGTTCGTTGTTGCCCGCGAGACCAGGCCGAGTTGCGTGGCGAGCCCCGAGTCGCTCCACGCGAGCCGATTACGTCCGCAGATCGAAGAAGATGAAGCTCAGGAACGACCGCCGGCCACCGAGGTGCGGTGGGATGAGCTGCCGAGGCGTATTCGCCGAGATCGGCGGCTCATCCAGCGCCGCGACCTGGAAGCCGGCCTCGGCGAAAGCACCCAACATGGCGTGCAGCGGTCGATGCCAGTACGTCAGTTCGACCTCGGTTCCCAGGAAGGTCGAGGTCGAGCTCCACTCGGCCGTCGCAAAGTAGTCGCGTTCTGGGAACATCAGCCGGTAGACGAACGGGTGGTGCACGGAGAGGACCAGGCGGCCTCCTGGCCTGAGCACTCGATGGAGCTCAGCAAGCGCTGGCCCCCAATCCTCCAGATAGTGGAGCACAAGCGATGCCGCCACGCAGTCGAACGAGTCGTCCGAGTACGAGAGCTTGGCCCCAAGCTCCGCCACGCGCAGATCGACAGCTGGCCCGAGCTTGCGCCGTGCGATCGCGATCATCTGGGAGCTCGCGTCGAATCCTGAAACGATCGCGCCCCTCGACCCCAGCTCTGCGGCGAGTGGGCCCGCGCCACATCCGGCGTCGAGCACCTTCTCGCCGTTCACGTCGCCGAGGAGCTTGAGCATCGCGGGGCGCTCATAGTGGCTGTTCACGAGGTTGCTCTCGTTGTCGGCGGCGTAGTCCGAGGCGAACGTGTCGTAGTGGCCGGGTCGCATGCGTCCCATCCTGCACGAGCGTGGCGGCGCAAGCCCTCTGCGGCCAGTCCCCGTGCCAAAATTCTCCCCGCAGCGCCGAGCATCCTTCCAGGGCTCTCACGAACAGCGCCGTACGTTGGTGACTCATGATCGAGGACCACGTTCCCGTCGAAGCGGCGTCTGAGCTTGACGTCCCTGCGGTATCGGATCTCATCGCCCAAGCGCGTGCCTGGTTGATGTCTCGTGGCATCGACCAGTGGCAGGACGAGGTGCCGATGTCGCTTCTGGAATCCGACGCGGCGCACGGGCGCCTGTTCGTGGTGAGGGATGGGGACCGCACCGTGGCGACGGTCACCCTCTCCGACTCCGACACCGCGATCTGGGGCATCACCGAGCGCGCGGCTCTCTACGTGCACCACTTGGCGGTCGCGCAGACGCACCGGGGCATCGGTCTCGGCGAGAGCGTCCTCGATTGGGCGCGGTCGCAGGCAACGGCTGCCAGCATTCCGCTCCTTCGCCTCGACTGTGCAACCGAGAACCGCGCGCTGCGGTCGTACTACGAACAGCGAGGGTTCCGGCACGTCCGGGACGCCACCGTCACCTCACCCGACGGCGCACGCGAGCTGGCATCCAGCCTCTACGAGGCAGAGCTCCCCGCCTCTGAGAGGTGCTCGCGCCGATCTCAGCGGAGCTGGCCGCAGGCGCCAGCTCAGCGGATGGAGGGCTTCAGGTAGCGCCTGGCCGCGCGGCTTCCCCGGTTGTTGCCGACGAGCACGGAGGTTGTCATGCAGACGAACCCGAAGGATGCGATGGC
This sequence comes from Pseudoclavibacter sp. RFBG4, assembly GCF_002931515.1. Taxonomy (NCBI): domain Bacteria; kingdom Bacillati; phylum Actinomycetota; class Actinomycetes; order Micrococcales; family Microbacteriaceae; genus Pseudoclavibacter; species Pseudoclavibacter sp. RFBG4. The sequence goes on from NZ_PSYC01000061.1 coordinate 6,142, forward strand.
AGAGAATCCGTCGCTCGCTGGGGCAGCGATCAGCCAGATAGTGGCTACGGCGAAGAGCGAGCCGCCCACCATCCACCACGGGGCGGCGACCCGCTGCTCGACGCGCCAGGCCTCAAGGTCTCCCGAGTCGCGGGCCTCCCGCGACATCAGGATCCGCCACGACGGCACACGGCCGATCTTCGCCACGAGCCCCAGCATGATGACGCCTGCGGCGACGAAGAGCATCGCCGTGAGGAAGATCATGACCGACATGACACGACCCTAGACGCATCGCCTCCATGGGCGATCAGATACTCGAGTCCCACCGCCGCGGTGAGGCGTCGCCCAGACCAACGTGTTCGAGTGGGCCATATGGAAGTCTTCTGGGGGATCGTGCTGCTGGCCATCGGATCGGCGGCGTGCGCCGTCGATGTCGTCCGATTGTCAAGGAGCAACCCCGGGCGGAGGATCCCGCTGTTCGGCCGTCCGCCGAAGCTGCCACGCCTATGGTTCCTCCCCCGCCTGGTCATGGTCTTCGCCGTCATGGGTGGACTGCAGCTGCTCGGGCGAGCCGCAGACCTGACCTTCCTCCCGACCGCCGTCTCGCTTGTGGTGATCCTGCTCGTGCCGGCTCTCGGGGTCGCAGCGCTGCACAACCGCCGGATCGGCATGGGCGACGCGAGGCAGGCGCAGGACGATCTCGAAGGATCCGAGACCACCGGGCGCTAGCGGATGAAACCCGCCTGCTCCCTGCCGCCAACCCGATGCAGCTCGGCGTCCACTCGGTCCGCGAAGGCGGCGAAGTCGAGGTCGAGGAGAGGCGCGGCGAGATCATCAGCGTGCTTGGCGTCCCACCGTCTCAGCGCCCTCACCAGGTGCTTGCTGCTTGCCAACCAATGTCCATTCGTGAGCAGCAGAAGCTCTGCCATCTTCTCGAACAGCAGCCCCGCCGTCACGCGCTCTTCAAGGGGGTCGGTGGCGTCTCGCAGATCATCGAGCAGGTCAGTCACCTCGTAGCGCCTGGCCGTGAGCTCCTGCTCGTGGGCGCGCGGGCCCGCCTCAAGGACCGGGCACCAGCGATTCCGAAGCTCCTCGAGCCGGACCCCGCCACGCACCTCGAGTCCCTCCGCCAGCATGGTGAGGAGCACAGGTCGGAACGTGGCGAGGTCGCGGCCGACCCACTCCTCGAAAGCCCGCTCGGTGTAGGAGAAGAGCTCCACGCTCTCCCCGTCGTAGGCCACGTTCGTCGCAAGACTCGACCGACCGCTCCCGAACATCTCCTCAGGCCCGATGAGCAGCAGGTCGATATCGCTCGTCGCCGTGCGTCGTCCGGATGCGGAGCTTCCGGCCATGACGGCGACCTCCGCTCGCGGGAATCGTTCTGCGACGAAAGCGGCGGAGACTTCGAGCGGTTCCATGTCGAGAGCCTAGGGCGCAGCCGGAACCCACCCGCCGTTCGTCGGGATTTCCGGTCACTCCGCACATCCGCAGCGAGACGGGCGAAGACCTGCGGTGAGCAGGCGCTGAGGGTGCGCGCTGCTAGATCTGGGCGGCCGCTACGAGGTCGACGACACGCATGACCTCGCGCTTGGGCGAGAGCTGCACCACCGTGATCGCAGCCGCGAAGGCTGCGCTGTTCTTCTCGCGCGCAACCTGGATGCGGCGCCGGAACGTCCCCAATTGCACGTCCAGCTTCTCGGCAGCATCGGCAACCGACATGCCAGGCAGCTCGCCGCGAGGCGTGGCGCCGATCGCCTCGGATGCGATCTTGTTCCGCTGCGCTGCACGCTCGCGCGACTGCCGCGCCCTGGCCTCGCGGTCCTCCGGGGTGCCGCCGAATCTCGTGGTCGCGGTCGCCCCCGTGACGCCAAGCGCCGCGCCGATCTGCGCCCACGTCGAACCGGCGGCGCGAGCCCGCTCGACAGCATCCACGAGGCCGAATTCTTCCAGCCATCTGGCCGCGTCGCGCGTCGCCGTGACGCGGGCAAGCGGATCGCCGTCGCCCGGGGCCAGCCGTTCGAGGGCAGCTTCAAGTGGTTCACGCATGGCATCCATCTGATCGAGCGTACGTCGAGCATCGGCAACCCGTCCGCAGGCCACCTCGCGCCTCGGCCCGGTATTCTCGGCGGCATGCTCAGCGACGGCAACCAAGTGACGGCAGAGTCGGTCCCGGACTGGGAGTTCCGGTTCAGCACAGGCGAGCGTGAGGAGGCGTCGCTGACCGGGGATCAGCGCATCCGTCTGACTCACCTGCAGTCACTTCTCCCGGCGACGGGTCACGCCCTGTCCGCGCAGCGCCGCGAAGAGCTGACCGTGGAGTTGCGAGCGCTCGTCGCAGAAGGGGTCGGCGTCGACCTGCTGGCAGTCCAGCTCCGCCTTCCCCGTGCCTTCATAGCCAGCATCAACGAGGCATGAGCCAGGCTCTCTCGGCTCTCGGCTCTCGGCTCTCGGATGTCAGTTCTCGGCTGATTCGCGATCCGCCCCGCCAGGCGTAGGGTGTTCCTCATCGTGATCCGAAGCCAGGAGGTGACACCCATGAACGCAGGACCAACAGTGGGTGCTCCCCGCAGCTCACGAACTCGCGCCTGAGCAGGTCGCGCTGGGAGCGCCCGTCACGCACCGTGAAAGGCAACTCCCATGGACCTTCCTTCCTCCCCCGTTCCTCTGCTCGTGCCGTCTGACGCACGCAGCCCACGCCGTGCACTCGTGCTCGGCGGAGGCGGTTCCACCGGCAACGCCTGGCTCATCGGAGTGCTCGCGGGCCTCGACGCGGCGGGCCTCGACGTCGCGTCCGCCGACCTCGTCATCGGCACCTCGGCGGGGGCAACCGCCGGCGCCCAGCTCGCCGGGGCGACACCGTCCGACCTGCTCGAGGCGATGCTCGCCGCGCCCACGCGACCCCTCCCGTCCGGGCCCCGGCACCCGCCCGCACCGGGGGCAGTATCCGAGCAGGTCACAGCCCAGCTCGAACGGATGCAGCGGCTCATCGCCGGATCCGCGGACGCGACGGACATGCGCCGACGACTCGGCGCATCCGCGCTCGATCGACTCGCGGCTGCCGACGGATCGTGGCAGGACCGCTGGCGCGACATCGTCGCCTCCCGCCTCCCAGTGCTGGACTGGCCCGCGAGGCAGCTGCTGCTCACCGCCGTCGACGCCACGACCGGCGACCCGGTGACGTTCGACCAGCACAGCGGTGCGGACCTCGTCGACGCCGTCGCAGCGAGCACGTCGAGCGGCCTCCCGTACAGCGTCGGCGATCGGTGGCTCATCGACGGCGGCTTCCGCCGAAACGAGAACGCCGACCTCGCAACGGGCTTCGACCGTGTCCTGGTGCTTGCCCCTTTCTCGGGGAAGAGCCTCACACCGCCCGAGTGGGGCCTGCAGCTGGACGCGCAGCTCGAGGAGCTGCGGTCGACCGGCAGCACCGTCGAGACCATCTTCCCGGGCGCCGAGCTCGACCACCTGTTCGGGGCCAACGCCATGGACCTCTCGCTGCGACCGACCGCCGCTCGCGCCGGATTCGCGCGTGGGCAGCGCTGTGCGGAGGAGGTGGCTGCGAGCTGGGTGTAACGATGGGGTGAAATCTTCGCCCAGAGGATTCCCAGGAGAAGTAAGGGTCACCTAAGCTGAGGGTATTCAGTCTTCGGTGTGATCTCCTCGCACCGATCCCGCCCGAAGGGATCCCTCATGACCATCGTCACCGACACCGCGACGACCATCAGCGCGCGCCTGCGCGAGCGCACCTCGCAGGCCCATGAAAGCGCCGAACGCTCGCGCTTCCTCGAGCGCCTCCTCGGCGGCGAGCTCGGCATCGACGCCTGGGCTGCGCTGCTGCAGCAGTACGGCTTCATGTACGAAGCGCTCGAGAGCGCGGCGGTCCCCGTGCGCGAGAGCGACAAGCTCGGCGCCATCCCGGCAGTTGAGCTGAACCGTGCCGCCTCGATCGCAGCCGACCTGGAAGCGCTCGCTCCGCGGCTCACGCAGCCGCTCCTCGGTGAGCTCCCTGCCACCCGCGAGTACGCGGAACGGATCACCGCATCCGCCGCCGACCCGGCCCGCTACCTCGCACACCACTACACGCGCTACCTCGGCGACCTCTCCGGTGGCCAGGCAATGCGCGTCATGCTCGACCGCACCTACGGGCTCCCCGCGGATGAGGCGACGTTCTTCGACTTCACCGAGATCCCCGCGATCGTGCCGTTCAAGCGCGCCTACCGCACCCAGCTCGACGACCTCGCCTTCGACGAAGCGGCCATCGTGCGCCTCCTGGACGAAGCCAACGCGAGCTTCACCTGCAACGAGCGCATCTTCGAAGCGCTCGACGCGCGCTTCTAGCGGCAAGCGCGCGCAGGCGCGCAGGTACGCAGACGAGAACGGCCGGCATCCACTCGGATGCGGGCCGTTCTCGCGTTCTCGCGTGCTCGCAAGCCTCCGCACCGACTCGCGCACCTCACGGGCGCGGGCCCTAACCCGGCGATTGCCCGAAGAGTTGTGGCGAAACGCGCTCGGGACGAGCGGCACCAGCACCTGGCCACAACCCTGCGCCGCCGCCTTAGCCCGCATCCGCATTCGCATCCCCCGCGAGCACCCGCAGCTCCACCCGCCACGCGCACCCGCAGCTGTCCCTGAGCACCCGCAGTTGTCCCTGCGTCTGCACCCGCGTCCGCACCTGCGCCCGTGCTCGCACTTGCCCCGCAGTCGACGGCGCGCCCCCCTCGAGCGACGCGACCGCAAAGTTGTGGCCAGGTGAGCCCGGGAAGCAGAGCAACAGCATCCCGCCACAACTCTGTCGAGCAAGTACGCAAGCGCCAGGCGAGACGAGCGACCCCCGCAACCGTGGCGAGCGTCCCAGCACAAGGTCGGGAGCTGAGTTGCGGTCGCTACGAGCGCGCTTTGACGACCACAACTCCACTTTGGGCGAGCGGACGACAGGTCCGCCCCCTCCGGACATCTCGACTCCCCGCAAACGAGGCGAGCGCCCCAGCACGCGGTCGAGAGCTGAGTTGTGGTCGCTACAAGCGCGCTTTGACGACCACAACTCCACTTTGGGCGAGCGGACGACGTCGCCCACGAGTCAGAAGCCGCGCCTCCCCAAGGAATCCGACTCAAGCCCGAAAGCTGAGTTGTGGTCGCTACAAGCGCGTCTTGACAACCACAACACCGCTATGGGCGAGCGGACGACGGGTCCGACCCCTCCGGAAATCGCGACCACCCGCAAAACGTCCTGGTCAAGCCGGGAGCTGAGTTGTGGTCGCTACAAGCGCGCTTTGACGACCACAACTCCACTTTGGGCGAGCGGATGTCGGCGCCCACGCCCACGGAAACCGCGGCTAACCGAAGAGGTTCGGGTCGAGGCCGAGCCTTCGTCGGACGAGGAGTGAGATCGACCAGTTCAGACCGGCGATGGCGAGCATGCCTGCTCCCCCGCCGAGCACCATGGGCGCAGTGATCTCCCCGATCTGCAGGCCTGAGGCCTCACTCGCGATGGCGACCGGGCCAGACCCCGACTGCGCGGCTCCCCCGCCAGCGGTCGCGACGCCGGCCGCCGGCGCCGTCGTGGTGGGGGCGGGCGCGGCCGCGTTCGGAGCACGCGTCCCGCCCGAGGTGTTGTTCTGCGTGAGCGTCGGCGCGGCCGGCGCGCTGTACGCGCCCGCGGTGGGCGTGTGGTCGCCGGCGAGGCTCACCGTCAGCGGGATCGTCGGCTTGTACGCGTCGCGAGCGCCGTTCGAGGTGAACCAGTACGAGAACTGGCCGGTCTCCTTCTGGAAGTCGACGAAGTCCGATGGGAACGCGCCCCAGTAGCTGGAGTTCAGCGCCGTGCGTGCCGCCTGTGCTGTCGCGGTCGAGTCGCCCCCGCCGACCACTCCCTGTGACTGTCCGGTGCCGCTGTACGAGACGCCCACGTAGTCGGGGGTGGTCGTGATGACATCGCCACTGGTGTCGACGCCGGTCAGGTTGGCGAGGGTGATGGTGCGCTCGGCCAGCGGCATCCACTTCGAGGCATCCGTCATCGACGCCCCGTAGCCGGACGCGGTCGCGGTGATGGTGCCCTTGCCGCTCCCGTCCACCTTGAGCACGGGGTCGGTCGCCGTCCAGTAGGTGAGCCCGCCGTAGAAGGCGACGGTGAAGCTGCCGCGCCACCGCACGGTCAGCTCTGAGCCGGAACGGGTCGCCTCGCCGCCCGTGATGCGCACCTGGGATTCCGTGTGAGAGCCGAGCCGTGCCGTCGAGACGGCAGTGCCGGTGCGGTCGACGCACTTCGTCGCCCAGTTCGCCTGCTCGAAGCCGTTGCCGTTGGGCTTGATGATGGTCACGTTGCCGTCGGCGGAGCGGTACTCACTCGCGTTCCAGGCCCGCGATGAGCCCGTGTCTCCGGCCTTGCCAGCCGCGAGGAAGTTGCATCCTCCGGCATAGGCGCCGCTCGTGGCTTCCTCGTTGAGCCCCCAGTAGAACGTCGCGCCGTCGGCGGATGCGCCGCCGCCATCGGTGGGTGTGGTCGGCTCGGCGCTCGGGGGCGTCGTGGGCGCGGTTGTCTGCTCGGGCGGCACGGTGGGTTCGGGGCGCGATCCGGTGCTGAGCTGGTGCGTCGCGGATGCACCAGTCTGGGTCGCGAGGTACGGGGTCACGGTGATCGCGTACTCGGTGTCGGCGGTGAGCCCCGGGACGATCGTCGTTCCCCGGCCTGTCGCATCCGCTGGAACCTGCAGGATCGCGCCGACGGCCGTGCCGCCCTGCGTGAGCTGCACCTGGTACCCCGTCGGGGGGCCTCCGCCGTCGGCAGGCCAGGTGATGGTGGTCGTGAACGAGCTCGCCTGGACGTCGCTGACCGTTACTCCTGGCTGCGTCGTCGTCCCGAGCGGCGGTACGACGGTGATGCGGAGCTGGTGGCCGGCGCCGAGGTCGATCGGGGTCTCTGCTACGCCGTTGCGCACGGCGAGGGTGAACACGTGCGCACCCTCGGGCAGGTCCGCGACGTCCCACGTGCCAAGACCGGCACCGGCCGTGATCTGCGCGGTTGTATCCGGCAGCGGCTGCAGCTCGCTTCCGTCCGCGGCGCGCAGCACGGGCTCCCCGGAGATGTCCTCGCCGAGGTTGGAGAATCGCACCTCGGTGCCCTCCGCGTAGCCGAGCGGCACTCGCTCGTAGGCGGGAGTGGCCGTGGGGGACGCGTCGAAGCGCAGCTCGAGCGGCGCGGCGACCTTCTTCGGGTCGGCGATGCCGCCCGAGGAGTACCAGTAGCTCGACTGCCCGCTCGCTTCGTGGAACGCAACGAAGTCCTTCGGCCAGGAGCCCCAGTCGTCGCCCGTGCGGGCCTGCGGGGTGCTGACGGTGCCCGCATCCACGCCCCGGTAGTCGGGGGTGATGGTGGCACCGGATGCCGTGAGCTCGGCCGGCGTGGCGTCGATCGTGGCGAGCGTGACGCGCTGCGGGTCGAGTCTCTGCCACTTCGTCGGGTCGTCCATGTCGGCGCCGTAGCCGCCAGCGGTGCCCGTGAGCGTGCCCCTCCCGTCGGTGAGGTCGAGCCTGAGGTCGTCGACCGACCAGTACGTCATGCCTCCGTAGAAGACCACGGTGAAGGCACCGTCCCAGGAGACGCTGGCCGTGCCGGCTTCGAGGTCGACGGTGCCGGTGCCGTCGGCGAGGTTGACCTGGTTGGCGCTTGTCGATCCGGCTCCCGTGCCGACTCTGCTCCCGCCTGCGTCGAGGCACCTGGAGTCCCACGTGGCGGGCACCTGGTTGCCGGCGGCGTCGGGCTTCGTGATCGTGACGCTGCCGTCGCCCGCCGAGTAGAGGCGGTCGTCGGCCCAGACCGCGGAGCTGCCGTTGTCGCCGGATGCTCCGGCGGAGAGGAAGTTGCACCCGCCGAAGTAGGCGCCACCGCCGGCCTCGTCGTTCATGGCCCACGAGAGGCCGACTCCCGTGACCGGCGTCGATGCTGCCTCGGCGGAGTCCGCGGCCAGGAGCCCGACTCCCGAGAGGAGTCCCATGATGCCGATGCCGGCGAGGATGCGCGTGCCGATCCCCGGGGCCGGCAGGCGACGCCCGCGCGGGGTGCCCAGGTGCTGCGTCGCTGAGGTCACCGTGCGTCCTCCCGGCGTCCGGCTGCGCTCGAGAGGATGAGGGTGGGCGCGTCGCGCTCCTCGCCGCCCGCGGCGGCGCGGGCGTCGTCGCGGGCGTCGTCGAGCGGACTCGGGTGGCGAGGTGAAGGAGCGTCCATGGCGAAGAAGTCCACGAGCTTGTCGTTCTCGAGCGGCGCGGGGTCGGCGGGGACCTGCGAGAGCGCCTGCTGGGCACCGACCGCGCCCAGCCTGCGCCTGGCGCGAGCCTCGCGCTGCTCCTGGGAGAGCCTGACTGCCGCCGTCTTCCTGCGCTGCTTCTCTCGCTCCTGCAGCGCCTTGCGCTCCCGCTGCCCGCGCACCTTCTCGAGTGCGGCCGGGTTGACGCCGAGGAGGAGGCTCTTCGCGGCGAGGTACGCGCCGATCCCGACGGCGAGTGCGACGACCGTGAGGCCGACGAGGAGCAGGACGGGCGCGAGCACCACGAGCCAGGCGAGCGCGTCGCCGACGGAGCCGAGGCCCTGCGACGCGGCTGTGCTCTGCGTTGTCGTCCCGACGGGGGCGGAGGTCGCGACAGGCGCCGCGTCGCCGGGCTGCTCGGCGGGAGCAGCGGGGGCCGCCGCCTGCGGCTGCTGGGCGCTGGCCTCGGCCTGAGGGGCGACGGCTGCCGCACCGCCGGCGAAGGTGAGCGGCGTGAACGACTCGTTGTTCGTGTTCTTCACGCCGTGCGCGCCGATCGTGATGATGCCGCACTGCACGGTGGTGCAGTCGACCGAGGTCGCGTTCTGGTCGCGGTCGTACGTCTGGAAGACGGCGCCCGGGATGCGCAGCGTCCCCGACCACGTGCCGTCGGCCGCGACCTCACCGCCGTTCGCGGCGTAGGAGGTCGACCCGCCCGGGAAGGCGGCGAACAGCTGGTAGCCGACGGGGTTCGTCTCGTCGTCGTACACGTACCGGTAGTCCTCCCCCGTGACGCCGCCGGCGCTCGGCTTCCACGAGCCGCCGTTCGGGTCATCGACCCAGCCGAACAGCACGTAGATGCCGCCGAACCCGCCCTGCACCGACTGGAAGCCGGAACCCGACACCTGGATCTCGCTCTGCGCATCCGCCGCGGGCTGCCCGGAGATGGTCACCTGGCCCGCGGCGTGTGCGGGCGACGCGGTGACGCCGGCGAGCAGCGCACCGAGGGCGAGCGCGAGGGCCGCGACGGTCGAGGCGGCCAAGCGCGCCAGGGAGAGGCGGCTGGCCGTTGGGGTGGTGGCGGTCATGCGTTCTGCCCTTCTGCGGCGGGGGTCGAGGGGGCGGGTC
>NZ_PSYC01000062.1:0-13814 GCF_002931515.1 Pseudoclavibacter sp. RFBG4
GCCCCTGCCCCTGCCCAAAGTTGTGGCGAAGTGCCGTCGGGATCCCTCCCGACCGCACTTCGCCACAACTCTCGGCGCCGGGCACAGACGCGGACGCAAGCCGCACGTCGCCCGCACCGGTCCGCGCACAACTAGCGCAGGGCCGACACTGGCCCCACCGTCACCGTCCGTCACCGGCACCTCTTCACAAGGTTGTGGCGAAGTGCCGTCGGGATTTCTCCCGACCGCGCTTCGCCACAACTCTCAGTACGGGGCGCGAGCCTCTGGAAGCGGAAGCGGAAGCGGAAGCGGAAGCGGAAGCGGAAGCGGAAGCGGAAGCCGGGGCGCGAGCCCGGATCTCCGCCGCAATTCTCGCCACCAGCCAGCCCCAGAGGCGCTGCCCATGACACCGCTGCCCCTCAGCACGCGCCGCTGCAGCCCCTGCCCCTGCCCCTGCCCAAGGTTGTGGCGAAGTGCCGTCGGAATCCCTCCCGACCGCACTTCGCCACAACTCTCAGCGCCGGACGGGGCGGGTGGCGCGGGCGCGGCTCAGCCAGCGACGACGTGCGGGGCGCTCGCTGCGGTGAACGCCTCCGCGTCCGGAAGCGCCGGATCCCACAGCTTCGCGATGACACGCGCCCCGGAGACGAGCGCGCTGTCGGGCGAGCACAGCCAGACGGCCGGCGCCGCCATGACGTCAGGGGCCAGCAGGTTGCCATCCGCCCCCTTCTTGTCGGGGCCCGAGGGCAGCAGCTCCGTGTCGGCGGCGCCACCCGGCAGCAGCAGGTTGACGGTCACCCCGCTGCCAGCCAGGTCGGTGGCCCACGAGCGTGTCATCGCCTCGAGCGCCGCCTTCGACGGGCCGTACGGTGCGTACCCGGGCCTGATCATGGTCTGCGCGCTCGTCGAGACGTTGACGATCCGCCCTTCCCGCTGCGCGAGGAAGAGCGGCATCACGGCCTGCGACATCACGAACGGACCGTTGACGTTGGTGTCGATGATCTGCGACCACGTCGCGGCAGGCACATCCCAGAAGTGCACCGGGTCGGTCGTGAAGGTTTCGCTGACGAGGCGCATGCCGCGTCCCGCGTTATTGACGAGGGCGTGCACACCCCCGAATCGCTGGACGGTGGCGTCGACGACCTCCTGCGCTCGCTTCGGGTCGCTCACGTCCGCGACCATCGGCAGCAGCAGTTCAGCACCGCCCGGGAGCTCGGCGGCCTCCGCGACGACCTCGTCGAGGGCGGCGGATGCCCCGCTCGCGGTGATCGTGACGGCGTAGCCCGCCGCTCGCAGAGCGAGGGCCATGACGCGACCGAGACCGCGGGACCCTCCAGTGACGATGGCGACTCTCGGAGAGGTGGTGTGTGCATCCATGCAGCTAGATTGCGTGCAATCTTGACTCACTAGGTGCGATTGGCGGAACTTTTCACACGATTGCAACATGGATTGCATGCGATCTTCGCACCGGGCGTCGATCATGGACACCATGCATCTCGACTCTTTCATCAACGGCCGCCGAGTGGCCTCGCCCGCGTCGCTCGCAGTGGTCAGCCCCATCGACGGGCACACCGTCGTCGGTTCCGTCGCGAACGCGAGCCCCGAGCAGGTGCGGGATGCGCTTGCCGCAGCCCGGACCGCAGCTCCGCTCTGGGCGGCGGTCCCGGCAGCCGACCGCGCGCGACAGCTCTCGGACGCGATCGAGGACGCCGCGGCGAACCCCGACCACTCCGGGCACCTCATCGCGAGCGAGATGGGCAAGCCCGCACAGGACGCGCACGGCGAGTTCCAGTTCGCCCGGCACCTCGCGAAGTTCTGCGCCGAGCACCTCGACGCGGTCTGCGCCGAGCAGCTCATCGACGATGCCGAGGGCACCCTGGTGCGCGTCGTCGAACCCATGGGCGTCGTCGCCGCCATCACCCCGTGGAATGCGCCCGTCATCCTCGCCGCACTCAAGGTCATCCCGGCGCTCATGACCGGCAACACCATGGTGCTCAAGCCCTCACCGCTCGCACCCCTCGCCGTCACCGCGTTCTACTCGGCGATCGCCGCCAGACTGCCCGCCGGTGTCCTGAACCTCGTCAACGGCGAAGGCGAGACGGGAAGCGCACTCGTCGAGAGCCCCGACGTCGACCTCATCTCCTTCACGGGCGGCCCCGCCGCGGCCCGAGCCATCGGAGCAGCCGCCGCCCGCACCATCCGCCCCACCGTCATGGAGCTCGGTGGCAACGACGCGGCGATCCTCCTCGACGACGCCGACTGGGGCCCGGAGCTCGCCGAGCGGGTCGTGTTCGGTGCCATGCTGACGAGCGGGCAGGTGTGCATGGCCGTCAAGCGCGTCTACGTTCCCCGCGAGCGCCACGACGCCTTCGTCGCCGACCTCGTGGCCGCCGCCGAGCGAGTCCTGCGGGTCGGAGACCCGAGGGTCGAGGGCGTGACGATGGGCCCCGTCATCAGCGGCGACGCGCGCGGACGCCTCGAGGCCCTCCGCGAGCGGTCAGCGGATGCGGGCGGGACCGTCACCGAGATCGGCACGCTCGACGAGTCCATCACCCCCGGCGGCCATTGGGTTCGGCCCGCGATCGTCACAGGCCTGCGCGACACGGACGAGCTCGTCCGCGAGGAGCAGTTCGGCCCGCTCCTCCCGATCCTCGCCTACGACACCGTCGACGAGGCCATCGAGCGAGCGAACGGGGTCGAGCACGGGCTTGCCTCGTCGGTGTGGAGCGTCGACATTCCGCGAGCGCAGGCCGTCGCGCGCCGACTCAGAGCGGGGTTCACGTTCATCAACTGCGCCAACCGTGCCGGAGTCTCCCTCCGAGCCCCGATGGGTGGGCGCGGGGTCAGCGGCCACGGGCGAGAGTTCGGGGAGCTCGGCCTCTCCGAGTACGTGCAGAGCCACAGCATCAACTATCCGGCGACGGCACGGGTCGGAGCGGTGATGGCCGCGAACCGGTACCCGGGGTCCTGAACGGCACGGGCCCGCGGGGAACGGCGCGTACTCCTCGAGCGCGGCGCCGCCCTGCCGAGCCCCGCCCTGCCAAGCACGATGCGGATTCGCCGAGCGCTGCGAGGAGGGACCCCGAAGCGTGCCGCCCAGTCGGTGCCGCTCAGCGCGTGCCGGTCCCGCGCATCCAGTCGTCGCCGTTGCCGCTGAGCGACTCCTGCACCGCGGCCTCGGCGTCGCTGAGCGCACGCTCGGCGGCGTCGAGCTCGAGCTTCGTCGCGCGCTCCGCGTCGAGGCGCTCACGGTCGGCGGCCTGCCGTTCTGCGCGCTCCGAGAGCGACAGGGACAGGGAATCGGGCAGCTGCAGGTCCGCGCTGCGGAGAGCAGCGAGCCGCGACCTCAACTCTCGCGTGCGGAGGTACGCCTCGCGGACACGAAGCATGCGCTCCGACTGCTGGCCTGCTTCGTTCGCGCTCGCATTCACAGCACCGAGCCTAGAGCGTCGCGCGGGGTCACACCGCCAGTGACGTCGCCCTGGCGGGTGCAGGCTCCTGGCAGATGCGCATCCCGGTCGGCGAGTTGGCGGAGGCGATGATGGCGCGCACCCAGTCGTCGTTGATCGCGGGGAGGCGTCCGCCGATGAAACGGAACCGCAGATCGGTCGTTGGGCTGATCCAGAGCGTCTCTCGACCGCTGCCCTGATTCGCGGGGCGCGACATGGAGAACGCGACGCTGTGGCCCGCCCGGAGCATGCTGAGGAGCGCGATCTTGAGATGCAGGAGCGGGCGGTCGTCGATCTCCAGCTCGTGCCCTTGACTGCCGTAGTACATGAATCCCATGGGGTCACCTTTGGGTTATGAGAAACCAAGGCGACGGATCCGTCTCGACCACTCGGTGTGCGCCCCGAACAAGCGAAGGAGGGGCAGGGAGTACCGATGTTCTCTGAGTGTCGCACGCGAGCGACGCATTGCCTATGTGTTCACCTGATCTCACAGCTTGCCGTTATCCGATGGAGGCCCGGCCTGTCAACGCCGTTGCCCGCGCCTCGAATCGGGAGTTGGGTGAGGATCCGCCCACCGCCGCGTCACTGCCTTCGCCAAGAGGAGCCCATGGACTATCTCGTGCACATCAACGGCCGCGACTTCGTCGTCGGCGAGAACGCGATCGAGGGTCTGCGCTCCAGCTTGCTCGGTGCTGCCAGCGCCGGTGGCGGCTTCGTCGAGCTTCCCCACCCGACGGCGGCGGGCACGGCAGCGCTTGTACTCCCCGAATCGGCGGTGTGGATCGAGCCCGCGCCAGGGGAGGTCGTGGCAGACGATACCGGCTTCATGCCGGACATCGCCTTCGTCGACGTCGAGGCGCCGCAGAGATAGCGGATGCCGCCCCGCCCCTCCTACCCCGCACCTCGTACCGTGGGTGCATGAGCATCGCAGGAGAGCCCCGGGTCGCCCTCATCACCGGTGTCGGCCGCCGCCGCTCCATCGGCGCCGCGCTGGCCATCGGTCTGGCTCGAGACGGCTGGCACCTCGCGCTCAATCACTGGCGGGCCTACGACGTCCGGCTCGGCCTCGAGCGGTCCGGTGACGACCCCCAGTCCGTGGCGCAGGAATGCCGCGAGCTGGGCGCATCCGTGGAACTCGTCGAGGGCGACCTGAACGACCCGGCGGTTCCGGCCATGCTCATCGGCAGGGCGCAGACCCTCGGCGCAGTCTCGGGGCTTGTCATGTCGCACGCCGAATCCGTCGACAGCTCCATCCTCAGGACGAGCATCGACAGCTGGGATCGCCACTTCGCCGTCAACGCGCGAGCGACGTGGCTGCTCATCAAGGCCTTCGCCGAGCAGCTGCCCGCGACAGCCCCAACGGGCGATGCTCGTGCCAGCATCGTCGCCCTCACGAGCGACCACACCGTCGGGAACCTGCCGTACGGCGCCAGCAAGGGCGCGCTCGATCGGATCGTCACGGCGGCAGCCGCCGAGCTCGCCGACAGGGGCGTTCGCGCGAACGTCATCAACCCCGGCCCCATCGACACGGGGTGGATGGACGACGCGACCCGCGCCTGGTGCCGGGAGGCGACGCCCGCCGGTCGCCTCGGGACGGCGGAGGACACCGCGAACCTCGTGCGGTTCCTGCTCTCACCGCAGGGAGCCTGGATCAACGGGCAAGTACTGTCCAGCAACGGCGGCTTCGCGGTCGGATAGGTGCGGGCGGCCCGATCCGGTAGACATGACGCATGACCGCGTTCAACGAGCCACCCTCCACGGCCCGGATCTGGCTGTGGACGGCCGTGACCGCGATCCTCATCTCGCTCGCACTGGCACCCGTGTACACGTCGACGACCTGCCTCGACGCCCTCGACCCGGCGCACACCTCCTGCGAGGTCTCGCAGCTCGGCTTCGCGGGCAACCAGACCAACGGATGGCTGTGGCTCGCCGCCGTGATCGCGGCCATCGCCGTCGGGTGGATTCTCGCGCGACGCCGCAGATCTCAGCCACGTCGCTGAAGCACCGCCCGGACCCCCAGACCGGTCGCGCCCTCCCCTGCTAGCTTGAGCGCGTGGCCCCGCAGATCCCCCCGCAGCTCGCCGACCGGCACGCGCGTCACCTGCGCCGCCCTGCCACGGACACCACGCCCGAGTTCGACCTGGCCTACGCGCGCAGTGGACCGCGGGGGTCGACCCCGGTCGTCGTGATCCCGGGCGGGCCCGGCCTCGGCTCGCTGCTCCCGTACCTCGGCTTCCGGAGGCGCGCCGCGCAGGGCGGCCTCGACGTCATCATGGTCGAGCACCGCGGCATCGGCTTCTCCCGCACCGACCTGGGCGGGCACGACCTGCCGAGCTCCGCGATGAACATCATCGAGGTGATCGACGACATCGCGGCCGTGCTCGACCGGGAGGGCATCGCGCGGGCGCACATCGTCGGCGCCTCCTACGGCACGTACCTCGCGTCGGCGTTCGGCGCCAGGCACCCGGACCGCGTCGCCGGCATGCTGCTCGACTCCGCCCTGCAGTCCGCCGAGTCCCTGAACCTGGAACGGCACACGGTGCGCGAACTGTTCTGGCACGCCGACACCGCCGCCGCAGAGGCGACGCACGCGCTCATCGACAAGGGCGTCGACTCGCGCATCCTGCTCGACGTGGCGCGCGCCGCCTACGAGCTAGGCGGCGACGAGCTCCTGGTCCCCGTGCTCCGGCAGCGCGCGAACCACGCGCACACCGCAGCCTGGAGCGCCCTGCAGCTGTACGCGACCCGCGACCGCTCCATCGCCCGCTTCCCCGGCATCTACGAGTTCGACCTGTCCGGCGTCATCGGCTTCCGGGAGCTCGGCTACGGCGGCCACCCCGACGGGCTGCCCCTCGACCCCGCGCTCACCTACTCGGAGATCGCCGACCTCTTCCCCGCCTTCGCGGGCGAACCCTTCGACCTCGCCGAGGAGACACCGAAGTTCCCGTGGCCGCTCGTGCTGCTCGTCGGCAGGCGCGACCTGCGCACTCCGCCGCCCATCGCACGGGCGGTCGCAGCCACGGCTCAGGATGCGGTGCTCGTGCACATCGAGAACGGCCACTCGGCCCTCGAATCCCACCCGTTGGTCCTGCTCAACGCCATCCGAGCACTCGTCCGCGGGCGCGAGCACTCGCTGCCCGCGGCATCCGCCGCGCTCGACCGACTCCCGCGCCGGGGGCTCGCAGCGCGCATCCCGGAGCTGCTCGGTGCCGCGACCCTCATCGAGAGCACCGTCAGGCCCTAGTCCCCTGGGTCCCTCGGCCGTGGCGGTCGCTGCTGCACGGGGCCGGACTCGACCCCGCGCAGGCAGCAGCTATTCGCTGATGATCGCGTCGACCTCGACCTCGAGCAGGAGGTCCTTCGCGACGAGGCCAGCGGTGCCGATGAACGCGCACGCCGGGCGGATCTCGCCGAAGACCTCGCCGTGCACGGCACCGACGGCCTCGAAGTCGCGCTCGATATCGACGAGGAACACTCGAGTGCGCACGACGTCCGCGAGGCTGGCGCCGGCCTGCTCGAGCGCGGCGCCGATGCGCTCGAAGATCTCCCTCGCCTGCTCCTCGGCGTCGACACCCGGCGCCGTCGTGCCCGCCACGAAGACGTGGCTGCCGACCTTCACGGCCCGCGAGTAGCCGACCGTCGCCTCGTAGGGCGAACCGGAGGAGATGTTCGTGCGTTCGGTCATGAGGGGGCTCCTTCGTGAGGCAGGCGCTGAGTCCTGGCAGGGAATGTCAGCTCAGAGCATGCCACGACGGCGGAGACCTCGGAGGCCGTCGCGTCAGACGCCGACACGGTCCCGGTCGCCGTCGGCGTCGTGGCCCCCGACGTGTGGCTCGGCGTGTGGCTCTGCCCCGCCCGACTCGAGCGCATCGCGGGAAGCCGGCGCCTCGCTCCGCGCCTGCTCCCCCGACTCAGGGGACGGCGTCGACGTCTCGCCGTCAGTCGACGCCTCCTCGCCCTTCACGATGTCGAGCATGCCCGTCGTCGCGTCCGTGTACCACTCGGTGAGCGCCGGATCCTCGGAATCCAGCCAGGCGCCAGCCCCATGCTCCGCCTCGACGACGCTCGCCCCGAACACGAAGTCGTCCCCGTGCTCGGCGATGCCGGCGCGCACACCCTCGTCGATCGCCTCCCGCGCGTAGCGGCGGCGCATCATGTACGGGTCCATGCGCAGGTCCTTCGCCCACGCCCACATGATGCCCATGACGACGAACGCGAACGGCAGCGCGGTGACGACCATGATCGCCTGCAGCCCGGAGAGCGCATCCCGCCCGCCGGCGAGCAGCAGCGACGCCGCGATGAGGCCGAGCATGAGGCCCCAGAAGATCGTGACCCACCGCGACGGGACCGGCTTGCCCTGCTGGCTCATCGAGCCCATCACCATCGACGCCGAATCGGCCGACGTGACGAAGAAGATCACGATGGACACGAGCGCGACGAGACTCGTGATGAGCCCGAACGGCAACTCCTGCAGGAGCGCGAACAGCATGAGCTCCGGCGCGCCAGCCTCGCTGATCGGCACCCCCTGCGACTCCATCCACATGCTCGTGCCACCCACGACGCCGAACCACAGCAGGCAGATGATCGACGGCACCACGATGACGACCGTCACGTACTGGCGGAGTGTGCGGCCGCGGGAGATCTTCGCGATGAACAGCCCCACGAACGGCGTCCACGACACCCACCAGGCCCAGTAGTAGGTCGTCCAGGCCTGCATGAACGCCTCGGTGTCCCCGTCCATCTCCGTGTTGCGCATGAGCATCGTGCCGAGCTCGCCGAAGAACGCGACACCAGATGCCGGGATGAGGTTCAGGAGCAGCAGCGTGGGTCCGGCGATGAAGATGAACACGCCGAGGAGCCCCGCGACGACCATGTTCACGTGCGACAGCATGCGGATGCCCCGCTTGACGCCCGAGACGGCCGACAGGATGAAGAGGGCCGTGAGCACCGCGATCGTCGCGATGAGGAAGCCGTTGCCGAGCTCGCCGATGCCGGTGACGACCTGCACGCCCGACGCGATCTGCAGCGCCCCGATGCCCAGCGAGACGGCCGTCCCGAAGAGGGTCACGAGGATCGCGAACACGTCGATGATGGGCCCGAACCAGCCCTGCGTGCGCTGCGAGAACACCGACTCGAACAGCGCCGAGATGAGCGGCGCGCGGCCACGGCGGTAGGAGGCGTAGGCGATGGCCCCGCCGACGAGCGCGTAGTACGCCCACGCCATGGGCCCCCAGTGCAGCACCGTCTGCGCGAGCGCCGTGTGCATCGCATCCACGGTGCCCGACTCCACGTCGAAGCCGTGCGGTGGTGCGAGGAAGTAGGTGAGCGGCTCCATGGGGCCGTAGAAGAGGAGCCCGATGCCGATGCCCGCCGAGAAGAGCATCGCGATCCACGACACCATCGAGAACTCGGGCTTCTCGTCGTCGGCGCCGAGCCTCACACCGCCCGTTCGCCCGTAGCCGACGACGAGCATGAAGACGGCGACGGCGATCGTGAGCACCGAGAACAGCCAGCCGAAGCCGCCCGTCACCCAGTCGAGCGAGGCCGTGCCGACCGCCGAGAGGCTGTCGGGTGAGACGAGCGCCCAGGCGATGACCGCGACGACGCCAGCACCGGCGATGCCGAACACCGACCAGTTCGTGCGGAACGAGCGGCCGGTCTGCTCGACGCCGATGCCGGGAACGAGGGCCGGATGCACCGGATCCGGGTCGATCACCTCCCGGATGATGCGCGTCACCGGCTTGCGCTGCGGTCCGATCAAGGAGGGTGGTGTGTCCTGTGAGCTCATGGCGTTGGGATCATCCGTTTCTCTTGGGGGAAGGCAAACGGGGTGCAACGTTACCCGAACGGGGCGTCGGACCCACTTCCGCGAGAAGCCAGCGCGGCCGGAAGCGGCCCCGTTCGCCGAGGAATCTCGGAGACTGCTCGGACACACTTGGAGGCTGGTGCGCATCCGCCATCGCCCCCGAACGCGAAGGAATCTCCATGTCGCTCAACATCGCCGACCTCAAGATCACCAGCCCCGACTTCGAGGCTGGCACTCGCCTCGCCGACCAGTTCGCGGCCGATGGAGGCAATGCCGCCCCGCGCCTCGAGATCACCGGAGTGCCCGCTGAGGCCGTCGAGCTCGCACTCATCGTCCACGACCCGGATGCACCGCTCCCCCACGGCTTCACCCACTGGATCGTCTACGGGCTTCCCGCCCACGACGGCGTCGTCGACGCGGGCGCCGACCATGCACGCGTCGCCGAGAACACCGCAGGGAAGACCGAGTACATGGGGCCGAAGCCGCCAGCTGGCCACGGCGACCACCACTACTTCTTCACCGTCTACGCGCTCGACCACCACGTCGAGGGAACCCCCTCACGCGAGGAGTTCCTCGACGGCTACGCGCACGCCATCCTCGAGCAGAACCGAGTCGTGGGCCTCTACTCGAACTAGGCGCGACGGGCTGCGGGGGCCGGCGACCTCGCTCGGACCCGCGGCCCCGCGGCCCGGAGAACGTCCGCGACCGGCACAGGAGCGTGGGTGTCGAGGCCTCCTGACCGACGGCCGGAGCATCGCCGCTTAGGTTAGACATCGTGAGCGAACCCGACGAGACGACCCAGGGAGTTCGGGGCGAGCTCGCCCAGGACACCGCACGAGACAACGGCAGCCCCAAACGGCCAGACTCCAGGGCTGGCCGGGCCATCACGAACGGCGTCCAGCGGGTCGGCGAACGGGTCGGCCCCAACAGCGCACTCATCCTGCTGCTCGTGATCGGGCTCGCGATCGTCGTCGGGCTCAGTGCGCTCGCGGCCGAGATCTACGAGAACGTCACCGACAGCGACGGCGTGGCCGGCCTCGACCAGCCCCTCCTCGACTACGCCATCACCCTGCGAGCGCCGCTCGCCGACATGCTCATCACGGCGTACACCGACATCGCCGGGCAGATCGGCATGCCCATCATCGCCGTCGCCGCGCTCCTCATCCTCTCCATCCGGCGCCGCTCCTGGACGCCCGTGATCCTCATCGTCGCCGCGGGCGGCGGGTCGCTGCTCATGACGGTCGCGGGGAAGAACCTCATCGGCCGGGTCCGCCCAGACCAGGCGGAAGCCGTGCCGCCGTACGAGCACTCGGCGTCGTTCCCCAGCGGGCACACCCTCAACGCGGTGGCGGTCGTCGGGGTCATCGCGTACCTGCTCATCCTGCGCAGACAGACCAAGCGCGCACGGGTGCTGATCGCGCTCGGCGCCGTGCTCTTCGCGATCACGGTCGGCATCTCGCGTGTGTACCTCGGGCACCACTGGTTCACGGATGTGCTCGCCGGCTGGGTGCTCGGCGCGGCCTGGCTCGCGTTCGTGATCTTCGCGCACCGCGTGTACCTGTCGATCCGCGAGCATCGTCACGAGCGGCGCGCGGCGCTCGACCCGGCGAACGATCCACAGTGACGACGTCTCCGCAACCCCTTCGCACGGGTGTCCCAGCATGACGGAGGCTCCACTCAAGCCCCGTGCCTAGGGTCGGGACATGGTTCATTTCAAGAAGCGAGTGTCCACGGTCATCGCCGGTGCCGTCGTCGCGGGCGGCCTCATGTTCGGCGGGGCGACCGCCGCGCAGGCAGCCACCGCCAACATGAGCGTCGGGCCGTTCTCGACGGCGAGCGAGTGCGAGGCGGCCAAGGTCACGTACATCTCTTCCTGGACGAAGATCAGCCAGGGATGCACGTACTACCCGCAGCAGGGTGGCTTCACCGACAACGGGTACTACTTCCACTACCGCGCGATCGCCTGAGCTACGACTCCAGCAGATCTCGAACGTCTCCGCCCCGCATCCATGATGGATGCGGGGCGGAGGCACGTTCAGCGGGGCTCAGCTGGGCGCGGCGGGGCTGAGCAGGGCTGAGCAGGGCACTAGCGTTGCTCAGACGCGCTGCTCGTGCACTGCCTCGAGCGCGACGCGATCCTCGGGGAGCATCCCGTCGATCGGCTCCCCGTTCCAGACGATGTCGTCGCCGAGCGCCGCGAGCAGCTCCTTGCGCTCACCATGCGTGAGCTGCGCACCGTGCACGATCGTCGCGGGGCTCCACAGCATCGCCAGCTCATCGTGCCAGCCAGCGCCGATGTCACGCACGTGCAGCAGGTCGTGGAGCGACTTCGGGAGGTGCTTGATGGGCTCGGCGAACGCATCCGCCAGCACCGCCAGCTTCACCTGACGTTCGACGCCCGGCGCCACGACGAACGGCTCGGAGTTCGTGCCCTGGAAGGCCGCCGAGACCTCGTCGGCTTCGAGCAGGATGACACCGCTGGTGGGGCGCGGGTTGCATTCGATCGCGAACAGCCCGCCATCGTTGTCGACGAAGTCGAACGACAGCTGGCCCGTGTAGTTCGGGTCGAGGGTGTCGACGAGCCGCTGCGTGTAGTCGAGCGTCTCCGTGCTGTCGATCGCGAGGAACGAGATGCCCGTGCTGTGCGCCCACTGCTCGGGTGCGCGGTACGTGCAGTGCGCCGTGACACGGCCGTCGACGACGATGCTGTACGTGCAGATCATGGGGCCGTCCACGAAGGGCTGCACGAGCCACGGCTGGTCGGGCGTCGGCGCGGCCTCGTCGACCGACATCTTGCCCGCGAGCGGACCCGTGTTGGTGAGGAGCCCGACGCCGCCACGCGAGAACGCGGCGCGAGCGAAGAACTTCGGGTACGTGTCGATGGCCGCGAGCAGCTCCTCGTGGCTCGTCGCGACGATCGTCTCGGGCACCGGCACGCCTGCCTCCTGCGCGAGCCGCTTGAAGCTGGCCTTGTCGTGCAGGCGCGCGAGCTGCTCGAATCCGCCCGTGAACACGCTCGTGCCGTCCGGGAGCTCGTGGCCGCGGGCTGCGAGGTAGAAGGCTTCCTCGAACGTCGGGATGACGACGTCGATGTGCTGCTCTGCCGCGATCTTCGCGACGTCGGCGATGAACTCGTCCGTCTTGGCGCGCGGCGAGTTCGTCACGAAATGCCCCGCGAGGTACCTCGAATGGCTGCCGATGGCCCCCTCGTACGTGTCGCTCGCGAACACCGCGTGGCCCGTGCTGCCGAGCTTGCGGATGATGTCGAGCGCAAACGTGTTCCGGGAACTGGTGACAAGTACTCGCACGGTAGATCCTCTCGAAGGGGGAGATCGGGGTCACCCCAGCCTAGTGAAGTGCTCCTCGCCGCCTCGCCCCGGGGATTCGCGGGCAAACTCCCCGTCGAACTCCCCGTTTCGGCATCGCGGGCCGACGTGCCGGTCGCCACTCCCGGCGATGTCGGTGGCCGGTGCTGTACTGGGCGGATGGAGATTCAGGGGTGGGTTGCGCTGAGCTTTGTGCTCGGGGCGACGGTTGCAGTCATCATCGCGCTCGTGGTTCGGATGCGCGCGAACAGGCGCTGGCGGGCGACGCTCGACGAGCGGCAGAACGCCGCCGAGGCCGAGCGGCAGGCGCTCACCGCCGAGGCCGAGCGCGCCCACGCGGAACTCCGGCAGCAGAAGCAGGAGCTGCAGGAAGATGCTGAGGCGCGCCTCGAGCGCCTCGCACTCCAGCACGAGGCCGCGTTCCAAGACCGGCGGATGCTCGTCGACTTCCTCAAGGAACGCGCCAGGCGTTCGATCGAGACGGAACTCGTGTCCCGGGAGGCGATCCTGCGGGCCAGCGAGACACTCGGGCTGAACGGCGTGCTCGCGACTCGCACGTTCATCCTCGTCCAGGAGGGCATGAGCACCAACCGCCATGTCATCCAGCTCGACCACGTGCTGCTCACCGACGCGGGCGCCCTCCTCATCGATCACAGAACCTGGGACGGCGTCATCTTCGACGGGGTCCGGCCCAGCGAGGCGCAGCCGGCCTTCGGCAACCTCATCGACGATGTGGCGCTGCGTCCACCGTTCGCCCTGCAGATCACGAGCGGCGCCGCCACCACCCCAGACAGCACTGCCCCGGCCGGAGGCGCCGCGGAGGGCTCCCTCCGGGTGCTGACGCACCTCGGGCAGTCAGCACCGCGCAGCCAGGCGCTCGCCCACGCGACGCACCTCGCACGCCTGAGCGAGCAGACCCTCGGCGAGTCCATCGCCGTCGACACCTGCGTCTTCTACTCGAACGCCACCGCGACCGTATACACCGACGCCGCCACACTCACGCCATCAGCCGACCGAACGGCCGTCGTCGCCGACGAGGCGGAGTTCCTCGACCTCCTCACGCGACGCGAGCGCGCCAGGCGCCGCCCGCTCGAGGTCGAGCAGATCGAACGGCTCACGGCGCTCCTCCACGAGCAGGGCGCGAGGATCGACGCGTTCGGCGACTACGCGCGCCTGATGCCCGCGGCAGAACCGCTGGACGAGGCGGACGCGGATGCGGGGGCGGGCGCGGGAGCAGATACGGGAGTGGGGGCG
>NZ_PSYC01000063.1:0-11990 GCF_002931515.1 Pseudoclavibacter sp. RFBG4
AGCCATCCCGAAGCGCGAAACCCATCCGCAGACGGCTGGTGGCGACAGCGCCGGGGACCGCGGACGCGCACGCCGACGCCGACGCCGACGCCGACGCGGACGCGGACGCGATCACGAGGCGTCCTCGAAGCGCTGGCGGGCGGTGCCGAGGCCGTCGATGGACAGCTCGACGACGTCGCCGTCGCGCAGGTAGGGGTTGCCATCGATACCGAGGGCGACACCGGCGGGCGTGCCCGTGTTGATGAGGTCGCCCGGCTGCAGCACCATGAACTGGCTGAGGTACCAGACGACGTGGTGGACGTCGAACACCTGGTCGGCGGTCGTGCCGTTCTGCCGCTGAACGCCGTTGACACTGAGCCGGAGGCCGAGGGCCTGCACGTCGGCGATCTCGTCCGGCGTCGCGACCCACGGGCCGAGGGGGTTGAAGGTCTCGCAGCTCTTGCCCTTGTCCCACTGGCCGCCGCGTTCGAGCTGGAACTCGCGCTCGCTGACGTCGTGGGAGAGCACGTAGCCGCCGATGACGGCGGCGGCGTCTTCCGGCGAGGGGAGGTAGCGGGCCTCGCGGGCGATGACGATGCCGAGCTCCACTTCCCAGTCGGTCTTGACGGAGGTGCGTGGGATGCGCACGGTGTCGAAGGGGCCGATGATCGTCGACGGGTCCTTCATGAAGATGACGGGTTCCTCTGGGATGGCGGCGCCGGTCTCTGCGGCGTGGTCGCGGTAGTTGAGGCCGATGCAGACGATCTTCCCGGGGCGCGCGATGGGGGCCGCGAGGTCGAGGCCCTCGAGCCCGCGGCCGACGGTGCCGAGGGCGGCCGCTTCGAGTTCGCCGAGCTCGTCGTCGGAGCGCGCGAGGAGCGCGCCGTCGATCCGGTCGACACCGGCGAGGTCGTAGACGTGGTCGCCGTCGACGATGCCTGGCACGACTCGGTTGCCGTCACGGCGCTGAACGAATCTCACTTGGGGTCCTCCTGGTGGTCGGTGGTGAAGCTTCTCGGGTCGATGAGCCTGTGGTCGGCGAGGTCTCGCCAGAGTTCGTCCGGCACGGCAACGGATGCGCGTCTGAGGTTGTCGTGCACCTGGGCCGCGTTCCGCATGCCGAGCGCGATGCCGGCGACGGCGGGGTGCTGCAGAGGGAACGCGAGTGCCGCATCCGGGAGCGTGACGCCGTGCCGTTCGCAGAGCTCGGCGATGCGGTGCACCCGCTCGAGCACCTCCGGCGGGGCTGGCAGGTAGTTGTAGACGGCGTCCGGCCCCGGGCGTGGGGTCGAGAGGAGTCCCGAGTTGTAGACGCCGACCGCGATGACGGAGGCGCCGGAGCGCCTGGCGGGTTCGAGGACGGCGTCGAGGCCCGGCTGCTCGAGGAGGGTGTAACGGCCGGCGAGCATGGCGACGTCGATGAGGCGCTCGTCGAAGAGCTCGCCGAGCTGGTGGGTCTCGTTGGTGCCGACGCCGATGGCGCCGACGACACCTTCGTCGCGCAGCTCGCGGAGCGTCACGAGGGCTTCGCGGGCGGCGCCTTCGCTGAACGCGTCGGGGTCGTGCACGAAGACGATGTCGACGCGGTCGGTGCCGAGCCGTTCGAGGCTGCCCTCGAGGCTACGGAGCACGCCGTCTCGGCTGAAGTCCCACTGACGCTTGAGGTCGTCTGGCACGACGAAGTCGTCGTCGACGCCCGTCGGGTTCGGGTTGGACACCAGCAGGCGTCCGACCTTCGTCGAGATGACGAGCTCGTCGCGCGGGTAGGCGGCGAGGGCCGCGCCGAGCCGCCGCTCCGAGAGCCCGAGCCCGTAGTGCGGCGCTGTGTCGAAGAACCGGATGCCTTCCTCCCACGCCGCGGCGACTGCTCCTGCCGCTTCCTCGTCACCCGTCTCGCGGTAGAGGTTGCCGAGGGAGGCGGCGCCGAAGCCGATGCGGCTCACGCGCACGTCCGTCTGGCCGAGGCGTCGCCGTTCGATACCTCCGCCGTACGCTCGCGTCTCGAAGGGGGCGGATGCGGTTTCCAGAGGTCCGACCCCGGCCCCAGCAGGGCCGTCGGCCGCGCTCACGACGCCACCCCGCTCATCCCGTAGACGCGCTCGGCGGTGCCGGCGTCGATCTGCCGCTGTTCGTCGGCGCTGAGGGCGGCCGTGGCGGATCGATACGCGTCGATCCAGGCTCGGTAGCCGCCACGCGTGAGCCGCACGAGCGGCCAGTCTGAGCCGAACATGAGGCGGGACGGGCCGAACAGCTCGAGCGCGGGATCGATCGCGCGCTCGAGCGCCTCCTGCGACCAGTCGCCCCAGTCGTCCTCGATCGTGAGGCCGGAGACCTTGGCGGCGACGTTCGGCAGCGCGGCGAGCTGCCGCAGGCCCGCGTTCCAGGCGTCGAGCTCCCCCGTCGACAGGGGCGGCTTGCCGAGGTGGTCGAGCACGAAGCTCGTGCCAGGCACGCGCGCGGCGAGCCGGGCCGCCTGCTCGAGCTGCCACGGCCGGATCACGAGGTCGAATGCGAGCGACCGCGTGCCCAGCTCGGCGAGACCGTCGGCGACGTCGTCGCGCGAGAGCCAGCGCTCGTCCTCGTCGATGTGCACGGGATGCCGGATGCCGACCAGCTTCGACGAGCCCGCGTGCCCGCTGAGCGCATCCAGCTGAATGCGCACGCCCACAGCACCGCCCCGAAGGTCGACCCAGCCCACGACTCCGGCGAGCTCCGAGGTGCGCTGAGCCTCGTCGAAGAGGTAGTCGTTCTCGATGAGGGTGCGGTCGGACTGCACGACCACGGCGCGCGAGATGCCCGCCTCGCGCAGCTGCTCCGACAGATGGTCGCCCGAGAAGTCCCGGTCGATGGCCGACATCGAGCCAGGGTCGATCCAGGTCTGCGGCACGAGCGAGCGGTCCCAGAGGTGCACATGCGTGTCGACGGGGATGCGCGCCGCGAGCTCGCGGCCTCCGCCGCCGAGACCCGCATCCACTGCGGAGAGCGTCTCGCCGTTCATCCCTTCGTGCCGCCCGCGGTCATCCCGGAGACGAGGAAGCGCTGCGAGAACAGGAAGATGATGACGATCGGCGCAACCGAGAGCAGCGTCGCGAGGGCCAGCGTCGGCAGCTCGATGACGATGCTCGTGGCCGTCGTGGGGTTGAACTGGGGCACGTTCGAGAGCAGGTTGGCGAGGCCGACCTGCACTGGCACGTTCTTGCCGCCGACCATGAGGAACGGCAGGAAGTAGTTGTTCCAGTTGCCCGTGAAGCTGAAGAACCCGACCAGGGCGATGACGGGCGCCGCGAGGGGCATCGCGACCTGCGCGAAGACCCGCAGCTCGCTCGCGCCGTCGATGCGCGCCGCATCCAGCAGGTCGCGCGAGACGGCCGTCGAGAAGTAGATGTAGGTCAGGTACACGCCGAAGGGGAAGAACGAGAAGGGCAGGATCACGGCGAGCGGCGACCCGATGAGCTTCACCGCGCTCAGCTCGAGGAAGATCGGCAGCACCAGGGCCGTGTTGGGGATGAGCATGACGATGAGCGTCACGAGCAGCAGCGCCTTGCGTCCAGGGAAGTTGCCGAGCGCGAGCGCGTAGCCGGCGGGCACGCTCACGATGAGTGTGATCACGAGCGCGCCGAACGAGTACAGGGCCGAGTTGCCGATCCAGGTGAGGAAGATGCCGTTCTGGAAGCTGAAGAGCTGCTCCCAGTTCGCGGCAAGCTGCTCGAACGAGCCGAACGACATGGGGTTCTCGAGCAGCAGCGAGCGCGCATCCTTGGTGCCGGCGAGCAGCAGCCACACGATGGGCAGCAGGAAGAACACGACGAACGAGGCGATGACGGCGCCGAGCACGATGCGCATGATCCACTCGCCCGGAGTCAGCTTGCGGGCGAGTGCCTTGGTGGCCGGATGCGCCGTGTCCTGGTGCTCGACGTTCCTGGTGTGCACGGTGTCAGTCACGTTCGAACAGCTTTCCCTTGAGGATGAAGACCGTCGAGAGCGCGAGGGCGACGACGAGCAGCGTGATGGAGATGGCGGCCGATCCGGAGAAGTCGCCTTGCTTGAACGCGTAGAGGTACGCGAGCTGGTTGAGCGAGTAGTCCTCTGGCACGACGCCGCGGCTGGCCTGCGAGAGCACTCGCGGCTCGACGAAGAGCTGCGTTCCCGCGGCGAGCGACATGATGCCCATGTAGGAGATCCACTTGGTCATCATGGGCAGCTGGATGTAGAGGGCGACCTGGAGCGGGTTGGCTCCGTCGACCCTGGCGGCTTCGATGACCTCGTTGCTGATGTTGTTGAGGGCGCCGTACATGATGACGATCCAGCTGCCAGCGCCGGTCCAGAACGCGATGACCGTGAAGACGATGGGCAGGTTGTCGATGGAGACGGTGCGGATGAGCGAGTCGTAGCCCATCGCGCGCAGCAGGCCGGCGACGGGGCTGACGGTCGGGTCGAGCAGGAACAGCCAGAGCATGACGCTCGACGCCCCTGCGATGGCTCCCGGGATGTAGTAGAGGAAGCGGATGCTCACGCTCAGCCACTTGGCGCGGATCGAGTGCACGATGATCGCCAGGAACGTCACGAGGATGATGAGACTGACGAGCCAGAACACGATGTAGAGCGTGACGTGGCCGACGGCGGGCAGGAATCGGTAGTCGCCGAAGACCCGCACGAAGTTGTCGATTCCGACGAAGACGCCGTCCTTGGTGATGGACAGGAAGACCGCGTAGAGGGTCGGGATGATCCCGAAGGCGAGGAGGAGCAAGACGTAGCCGCTGATGAAGACGTAGCCGAAGCGGGTCTCGTTCGCGAGCGGGTTGGCGGCGCGCTTGCGCTTCGCCGTGCGTGGTTTCTTCGGCCCCGCCGGGTCGGCGTCGCTCAGGAGAGCGGCGCCGACCGCGGGTGCAGCCTGGGTGGAGGTCATTCGGCGGCCGTGTACCCGTTCACCTGTGCTTCGTTGAGCACTTCGGTCTGCCAGTCCGGGAGGACCGACTCGATGGTCTTGCCGTCTGCGATCGCCGGCATGACGGTGGTCGCCCAGGCGGTCTCCGGGCTGAAGCGCGCGGATGCCCAGCCGCTCCAGATGCTGCCGCCGGCGTCGATCATCTGCTGCTCGAAGCCGTCGATGAAGTAGTTGGTCTCGGCGAGCTTGCCGAGCCATCCCTCCGCGGCGGAGGAGTAGGCGGGGTAGCCGCTCGAGAGCTCGACCTGGAACTCGGGGGCGCTCACCGCGAACTCGAGGAACGTCTTGACCGATTCGAGGTTCTGCGTGTGGCTCGAGGCGTACCAGATGCCGCCGCCGACATTGCCGGTGGCGATCTCCTCACCCTCCCAGGCGAGGGGAGCTGCGACGCCGAGCTGACCTTCCGGGACCTGGAGGGTGCTCTGGAAGACCGCGCCCGTGTACCAGACCGGCCCGGGCATGACGACGACCTTGTCGGCGTACTTGGACGTGAACTCGGCGCTGAAGACGCTGTCCTGCACGATCGTGCCGTTGGCGATCATCTTGTCGAGGATCTTGGTGATCTCGACGGAGTTCGCGGCCTCCATGTCGGCGACGAAGGTGTCGCCTTCGGTCTGGAAGACGGGTGACTGCGTGCCCTGGTAGTAGACGTAGGGCATGAAGGCGTCGCCGACGCTGCCGAGGATGTAGCCGGGGTGCTCTGCCGCGAGCTTGTCGCCGAGCTCTCCGTATTCCTCCCACGTGGTGGGCACCTCGTAGCCGAACTGGTCGAGGAGCGGCTGGTTGTAGTAGGTGACGACCTGCGCGAGGTCGTTGCGGAGCCCGTAGACGGTGTCATCGATCGTGGAGGGGTCGAGGGCGCCTGCGGAGAAGCCGTCGAGGAACTCCTGGTCGAAGAAGCCCTGGTTGAGGGGAGCCGCGAAGCCCTGCCCGCCGCCCGGCGCGGGCTGCGAGGCCCACGAGGCGTCGTTCTGCTGGGTGGAGAACACCACGTCGGGCCACCCCTCGCCGGCCTGGTCCATGAGGGCGATGCGGGTCTGGAAGGTGCCGCTGCCGCCGGCGTTGCCGTCGTAGACCTCGTACTCGATCGGGACGTCGGGGTTGGCTTCCTTGAAGGCGGCGATGGCCGGCTCGCGGGCCGCGTCGACCCAGACCATGATGGGGCTGTCGGCGACCTGCTCTGCAGTCGCGAAGCCGTACTCGCTGTTGACTTCGCCGCCGGCTCCCCCGGAGCATCCGGCGAGCAGGAGAGCTGAGGCAGCAGCTGCCGCGATGGTGGCGATGCGCCTGCTGCGGCGCTTCTGGGACGAATCTTGCAACATTGTGCGTCCTTTTCTGGTCGACGTCGTTGACGACTGCTGCCCGCAGGTCGGGGCTGATGCGATTACATCATACGTCTGACGTTAGGGCAAGGGATCCTGGTAGCGCTGCCAAGAATTAGTACTATGTATCACCTATGAGAGATTCGACCAGGAGAGCAACGATGCTGTCAGCACATTACGTCGGCCAGAAGACCATCGAGATCCGCACGAGCACGAACGTGCCACCCGGTGAAGGAGAAGTGCAGATCGCCGTGGCCTACGTCGGGATCTGCGGCACCGACCTCCACATTCTGCACGGCGCGATGGACCAGCGCATCACCCACAGCGGCATCATCGGCCACGAGATGAGCGGCACGATCGCCGCCGTCGGCCCCGGCGTCGACGGCTGGGCCGACGGCGATGCCGTGACCGTCATGCCGCTCGCCTGGGATGGCACATGCCCAGCCTGCCTCGCAGGCAACAGCCACATCTGCCAGAACCTCGACTTCATCGGCATCGACTCGACGGGCGCGCTGCAGGAGTACTGGAACGTGCCGGCATCCACCCTCGTCAGACTGCCCGACGGCATGTCGCTCGAGCACGCTGCGCTCGTCGAGCCCGTCGCAGTCGCCGCCCACGACGTCCGGCGCTCTGGCCTCACGGCGGGCGACAAGGCCCTCATCATCGGCGGAGGCCCCATCGGGGTGCTCATCGCCACCGTCGCACGCGAGGCGGGAGCGGAGGTGCGGCTCTTCGAACTCGACGCCCACCGTCGGGCCGCCGCGGAGGAGCTCGGCATCGAGGTCGCGGACCCCACCTCCCCCGACGCCGCCGACGCCATCGAAGCCTGGACCGGCGGGGCGGGCGCCGATGTGGTCTTCGAGGTCTCCGGATCGGCAGCGGCAGTGCTGACCGCGACGAGCTTCGTGAAGGTGCGGGGCAGGCTCGTGATCGTCGCCATCCACCCGCAGCCGCGCCCCATCGACCTGCACCGCGTGTTCTGGCGCGAGCTCACGATCGTCGGGGCGCGAGTCTACGAGCGCGAGGACTTCGAGCAGGCCGCGTCGCTGCTCGCACGCGGCATCATCCCCGCCGACGCGCTCATCACCGAGACGGTGCCCCTGGGCGAGACGGCGCACGCCTTCGCGACGCTCGAGAGCGGCCGGGCCATGAAGGTGCTCGTCGACGTTCGCGCCCCTTCGCGCTAACGCCCCGGCGGCCCCACGTGCGCCGGAGGCCCCGGACCAGCGGCAGGATGATCGGCTGGCCGAGCAGGATCCCGAGGAGCACGAGCCCCATCCCGACGGCCTGCTGCCCCTCGAGCGTCTCGCCCGCCAGGAGCGTGCCGAGCACGACCCCCGTCACAGGGTTGAGGAGGCCGATGAGCCCCGTCGTACCCGCCGGCAGGTTCTTGAGCCCGCCGAACCAGGCGAGGTAGGCGAGTGCCGTCGAGAAGAGTCCGACGTACGCGAGCGCGGCCATCGCTGGTCCGTCGTAGCCGGGCATGGGCCCTTCGGCAAGGAGAGCGACGGGCAGCAGCACGAGGCCGCCACCCACCAGTTGCCAGGCCGTCAGCGGCAGGAGGCTGACATCGCTCCCCCACCGCTTGACGAGCACGAAGCCGAATGAGGCGAGCGCCATGGCCGCGACGGATGCGAGCACGCCCCGCCAGTCGATGGCGGTCGACCCGGCCGCGAGCATGAGCACGACCCCGAGGAGCCCCACCGCGGCGCCGGCGACGGGGAGCGCTCGCAGCCGCTCGCCGAGCATGGATGCGGCGAACAGCATCATCACGATGGGCGAGACCGCCATGATCATCGAGGCGATGCTCGACGGCAGCAGCTGCGAGGCGACGTAGACGAGCGCGAAGAACGCGCTCATGTTGATCGTGCCGAGCACCAGCGCGCGCCACCACCACGCCCCTTTCGGCAGCTTCCTGCCGACGAGCAGGAGCACCAGCCCCGCTGGGAGCGCCCGGAGCACGGCGCCCCAGAGCGGCGAGTCGGCGGGCAGGAACGCCCCGATCACGGTGTAGTTGCTCCCCCAGGCGATCGGTGCGATCGCGGTGATGAGCATCCAGCGCCATTTAGCTTCCATGGAAGACACTCTAGCTTCCACGGAAGGTATGCTGGCAACATGCGAGCACCCGACGACCGCGTCACCCAGATCCTGACCGAGTGGGAGCGCGAGCGCCCCGACCTCGACGCCTCCCCCATGGGCGTCATCGGCCGCATCCACCGCATCGGCATCCACCTCACGGAAGAGCTCACACGCGTCTACCGCGAGTACGGACTCGGCGAAGGCGACTTCGACGTGCTCGCGACCCTGCGACGAGCCGGCGCCCCTTTCGAGCGCACCCCGAGCGAGCTCGCCGCGTCGACCATGGTCACGACGGGCGCCATGACGAAGCGCGTCGACCGGCTCGAAGGCGCGGGTCTCGTCACGAGAAGGGTGAGCGATGCGGATGGCCGGGGCCGGGTCGTGCAGCTCACCGAGCGCGGGCTCGAGCTCATCGACGCGGCCTACACACGACACCTCGAGAACGAGGAGCGGCTCCTCGTTGACGTGAGCGCCGACGACCGGGCCACCCTCGCCCGCATCCTCGGCACCTGGCTCGCCGAGGTCGAGAACCGCGACGCAGCCGGAGCACGCCGCCCCGGCGGCTGACCCCCCTCACCGCCGCCACGCAGCGACGGCCGGGGCGCGACCTACACTGACGACATGCTCGATCCGCACCGCCCGGACCGCCACCCCCTCGACGACGAGGGCGTCGACGGCATCGCCGAACGCCTCGCCCGGATGATCCGCGTGCGCACCGTCGAAGCCGCCGACGACAGCGCAGCCGCCCCCCTCGCCCCGTTCGCGGAGTTCCTCGCGCTCCTGCAAGAGCTCTACCCGCTCGCGAACGACCAGCTCGAGCGCGAGCTCGTGACGGAGCGGGGCGTGCTCTACCGCTGGCCGGGCAGCGCGAGCCCCGGCGGCGGCGGCAGCAGCAGTGATGACGGCAGCGAAGCTACGGCGTCCGGCCCGCTTGTCCTCATGGCGCACTTCGACGTCGTCCCCGCCTTCGAATCCGAGGGATGGACGCATCCGCCGTTCGACGGCGTCATCGCCGACGGCTCCGTCTGGGGCCGCGGAACGCTCGACGACAAGGGGCCGCTCTGCGTCATCCTGGAAGCCGTCGAGACGCTGCTCGCAGAGGGCCACACGCCCCCGCGCGACGTGTACCTGTGGTTCGGCGGCGACGAGGAGACGCACTCCAGCGCCGCCACCGCGGCCGCCGCGCTCTTCCGCGAGCGCCGCCTGACACCGTGGCTCGTGCTCGACGAGGGCGGCGCCGTGGTCGATGCTCCCCTCCCGTTCATCGACGTGCCAGCCGCCATGATCGGGGTCGGCGAGAAGGGTTCGGTCAACGTCATCCTCGAGGCGAGCGGCGACGCGGGGCACGCCTCAGCACCCTCCGGGCTGACGCCGACGGCGCGCATCGCCAGGGCGGTGTCGCGTGTCGAGCGACGCCCCTTCCCCGCCCGCCTGAACCCGGTGGCCCGTGAGATGTTCGCGACGTTCACGCCGCACGCACAGCGCTCCGGCAAGGTCATCCTCGAGACGCTCACCAGGGCACCCCAGCTCGCAGCGCACGCGCTCGCCCGCCTCGGCGGTGACGCCGCCGCGCTCGTCCGGACGACCATCGCGACGACGCGCCTCAGCGGCGGCACCGCCGACAACGTGCTCCCCGCGAGCGCCAGCGCCACCCTCAACTGCCGCATCGCGCCCGGCGAGAGCGTCGCCAGCACCGTGCGGCACGTGCGACGCGCCATCAGGGACCGGGAGGTGCGCATCCGCATCACCGACCCGAACGAGCCAACCACGATCGCGCCGACCGACAACCCGCAGTTCCGTCTCCTGCAGCGCGCAGCGCGAGCCGCCTACCCGGAGGCCATCGCAGCCCCGTACATCACGCTCGCCGCGACCGACGCGAAGCACTTCCAGCGCTTCGCGCCCGCCACCTACCGCTTCGCGCCGCTCGCCATGGACGCCGCGCAGCGGGCCGCCATCCACGGGGTCGACGAGAGCGTCTCGATCGCGAGCCTCCACGCCGGCGTGAGGTTCCACACGACGCTGCTGCGCTCCCTCTGACATCCCGACACCGAGAGCCCCCTCGAGGAAAGGCACGACCGTGCACCGTCTCCGCTCCACCGGCTTCGCTTCCATCGCCGGCATTGTCTGGTTTCTGGCCTTCGTGGAGTTCACGAGCGGGATCCTGCAGGGCTACTACACCCCGCTGCTCACCGACATCGCGCGCCACCTCGGCATCCACGACGCTGACGTCAACTGGCTCGAGGGCGCGCAGCTCATGCTGTCGGCGCTCGTCGTGCCGGTGCTCGCGAAGCTCGGCGACATGATCGGCCAACGCAAGGTGCTGCTCGTCTCGACCGCGGTGACGGCACTCGCCTCGTTCGGACTGGTCTTCGCGCAGGAGTTCTGGATGTTCCTCGTCGCCTGGGCGCTGCAGGGCTTCTACGTCATCTGGCTGCCCATCGAGATCGCGCTCATCTGGTCTCGGACTCGCGAGCGCCCCAACTCCGCCAGACTCACCCGAACCTCCGCCGGCGTGCTCGTCGCCGCCCTGCAGCTCGGCGCCATCGCGGGCGCGCTCAGCGCCGGAGCGCTCGCCGAGTCACTACCGGTGCAGGTGCTCCTCCTGATCCCGGCGATCGCCGTCGCCCTCTGCTTCTTCGTGATCCTCTTCGGCGTCAAGGAATCACCCAACCCGGTCGGCGGCAAGCTCGACTACCCGGGCCTGCTGCTCCTCAGCTTCGCCCTCCTCTCGTTCACGGGCGGCCTCAGCCTGCTCCGCGTCACCGGCCCCGGTGACCTCTCCTCGTGGCTCGTCGTCCTGCTCGGCCTCGCCGGGCTCGCGCTCTTCGCGCGCGTCGAGCTCGGACGCCCAGACCCCCTCATCGACGTGCGCCTGTTCCGGTCGTCGGCGCTCTGGCCCGTGTTCCTCACGGCGGGGCTCTTCGGCGTGAGCGTGCTCGGCGCGCAGGCACCCCTCTCGACGTTCGCGCGCACCGACCCGAGCGTGTACGGGTACGGGCTCGGCGCATCCGCCGGCCAGACGTCGATCCTCATCGGCTCCTACGTGCTGTCGATGGTCGCGGGAGCGCTGCTCTACTCGCAGGTCACGAAGTTGCTGGCACCCCGCGTCGCACTCATCGGCGCGAGCGGCCTCGTCGCGACGGGCTACCTCCTGTTCCTGCCGTTCCACGACGGCTACCTGCAGGCCGTCACCAACATGGTCATCGCCGGCATCGGCTCGGGGGCGCTCGTCGCCGCGCTGCCCTCGGCCGCGGCGGCTGCCGCACCCGTGA
This sequence comes from Pseudoclavibacter sp. RFBG4, assembly GCF_002931515.1. NCBI lineage: Bacteria > Bacillati > Actinomycetota > Actinomycetes > Micrococcales > Microbacteriaceae > Pseudoclavibacter > Pseudoclavibacter sp. RFBG4. The sequence continues at coordinate 11,598 of NZ_PSYC01000063.1, forward strand.
CGCAGACGGGCGTCGCGACGGGCCTCACCAACTCGGTGAAGACGCTGGGCGGTGCGATGGCGTCGTGCGTGTTCGGCATCGCCCTGCTCGGCACGCTGGCGGATGCGCCCTCCGCCGAGGGAACGGCCGGGTCGCTTGCCGGGTACTTCACCGTGTGGACGGTGTGCGGGCTCACGGCCGTCGCCGCCGCGATCGCCCTCTGCTTCGTGCCGAAAGCCGCGTTCCAGGACGCGCCGGAGCGCGCCGACCGGCCTCCCGTCATCGTGTAGCGCCCCGCGCCCCGCATGCCGCGCGCGGCTCGCGCCCCGCATGCCGCGCGCGGCTCGCGCCCCGCCCGCGGCGCCCCCACGCCCGCGCGCACCCACGCCCGCGCCGCGCACGCACCCCCTGCAC
>NZ_PSYC01000046.1:0-11807 GCF_002931515.1 Pseudoclavibacter sp. RFBG4
GGCCGGGCGGGGGCGGCGCGGAGGGAGGGGGCGAGCGGCTCGTCGATGTCGCGGCCGTGCCACAGGTCGCCGCACTCCACCACGACGGCACCCTGCTCGGCCAGGTACCGGCCCGCGCCTCGGTCACCGTCGAGCGTCGATGCGAGGGCGGCCCAATGCGTGCGCCCGATGAGCACCGGATGCCCGGGCTCGCCGCGGTAAGTCGCCCGGGCGAGTGCCCCACCCGTGCCGAGAACCCTCCGGCAGGACTCGACCGACAGGTCGGGCGTGTCGACGGGAACGAGCAGGACGGCGTCCGCGTCGGTCATGGCGGCCGCGTGCAGCGCGGCGCGGACCGAGGCGGCGAGCCCTCCAGACCACTCCGGCACGGGTACAACCGTCGCGATCGCCGGTACGAGCGCGGCCGCCTCTGAGCGACGTGCGCCCAGGGCGACCAGCACGTCCGAGCATCCGGCCCCGAGCAAGGTCTCCACGGCCCGCGCCACCCAGGGTGTGCCGTCGGGCAGGGATGCCAGGGCCTTCGGCCCGCCGAATCGCGACCCGGCGCCCGCCGCGAGGACAACTCCGCACACGTTCATCTGCACACCGGATTCCTTGCGGATGGGGCGGATGCGTCTGGGTGGGGCTCGCCGCAGGTTCGAGCGGTAGGTCTGTTCGCGCCTCCGCCGAATCGCGATCCTGCGCCTGCCGCGAGGACAACCCCGCGCACGTTCATCTGCGCACCGGATTCTTTGCGGCTGGGGCGGATGCGTGCGGGTGGGTCTCGCCGCGGGTTTGGGTCGCGGGCCTGTCGCCGCCTCCGCCGTGTCGCGGACCGGTGCCCGCCGCAAGGACAACTCCGCACACGTTCAGTCGCGCACCGTCTTCCGCGCGCCTGGGGCGGATGCGCCTGATCGGGCCCCCGCAGCTGCGAGCCCAGGCTTGAGCCCAGGGTCCATCCGCGTCCCGCCGCGGACCTGGCCATCCGCGTCCCGCCGCGGACCTGGCCATCCGCGTCCCGCCGCGGACCTGGCCATCCGCGGCCCGCCGCAGACCTGTGCTTCCGCCACCCGCATTCGCCAGCCCAGGTGCAGAAACCCCGGGTCTGCGCACAACTCCCGCCAAGCCCGTGGCTCCGCACCCCGCACCCCGCACCCGTCACCGCTCACGAGGCGACGCGCGCTCCCAGCGGCCGGTGTACCGGCCCCGACAGCTCGGACAGGCGGCGACCGGATGCGCCGTGCCGGTCGGCGACGATCTCGGCGAGGATCGAGAGGGCCGTCTCCTCCGGGGAGCGCCCGCCCAGGTCGAGCCCGATCGGCGAGCGCAGCCGCTCCAGCTGCTCGGCTGGCACAGCCTCTGCGGCGGGTGCCGACGCGTCGGTGAGCGGCTCGAGCCGCTCGAGCCGTTCGAGCCGCTCCTCGTGGGTCCGGCGGCTCCCCATGACACCGACGTAGCCGGCGGCAGAGGCCAAGGCGACGCGCAGCGCGGGCACGTCGAACTTCGGGTCGTGCGTGAGCACGCACACGGCGGTGCGCGCGTCCACCTCCGCGGTCTCCAGGTAGCGGTGCGGCCAGGCGACAACCACCTCGGCGCCCGGGAACCGGGCCGTCGTCGCGAACACCTCACGCGGGTCGACGACGGTGACCTGCATGCCCGCGGCGATCGCGATGCGGGAGAGCGCCACGGCGAACTCGACCGCGCCCACGATGATCAGCCGGGGCGGCGAGCCGAGGGCGATCGTCACGGCTCCCGACGAGGGCGGCGATGTCTGGTCGATGACGCCGCGGCCCACGTCGGCTCCGGCGACCGTCAGCGTGTAGCTCGCGGGCATCGCGCGCGCCTCACGCTCCGCCAGCAGCAGCATGTCAGCGGCCGCCGCGCTACCCGGCAGGACAGGGCGGACCAGGACCTCGATGACTCCGCCGCAGCTCAGCCCGACCGAGAACGCCGCCGCCGAGCTGTACCCGAAGGTCTCGACGCTCGCGGCACCGCTCTGGATCGCGAGCAGGCACTGCTCGAAGACGGCCCCCTCCACGCATCCGCCGGACACGTTGCCGAACACCTCGCCGTCGGCCGACACGATCATGCTCGCGCCCACCTCTCGGGGCGCGCTGCCGCTGACGGCGACGAGCGTCGCCATCGCGAACGGTCGACCTCGGCGCGCCCACTCGGCGCCCATCGGCAGGATTCCACGCATGACGAAACGCTAAGCCGGGCCCATTGCGTGGCTGTTGCGGGCACGTGAAGGTCGTCACGATCCTCGACCCACGATCGAAACACCGCCGAAACGGCGTTCTGGTTCACTCCCGAGAATCCACTCGCGCCAGCAAGCGACCGACGGCGCGGAGCCACGACCGGGAGGGCCATGGACATCACGACGGTGCGCTCGTACCGCGTCGCACGAACCCGCGAGGAACTGCGCCTCGCCCCCGGGGAGGCCATCCTGGCGGGCGGCACGTGGCTCATGAGCGAGCCGCAGCCGACGACGACGGGCTTCGTCGACGTGACCGGCATGGGGTGGCCCGATATCGAGGCCGACGACGATGGGCTCCGGATCTCGGCCATCTGCACGATCGCGACGCTGGTCGCGTGGGCGAAGGATGCACGGGACACCGGCACGCTTCCGTCGCAGGAGGACTGGCTGGCGCTCCCGCTTGTGCCAGCCGCCGCGGATGCGCTCCTCGCGTCGTTCAAGATCTGGAACACGGCGACCGTCGGCGGCAACATCTGCCGGGCGTTCGCAGCGGCCGGCATGGTCTCGCTGTGCGTCGCGCTCGACGGGGAGGCCGAGATCTGGCGAGGAGCCGAGGTAGTGCGCCTGCCGGTCGCGGACCTCGTGACCGGGGACGGGACGACCGTCCTCCAGTCGGGCGACGTGCTCCGCAGCATCCACCTGCCCGCAGCCGCGCTGCGCTCGCGGGCGCTGCTCCTCAAGATCGCGCTCGCAGAGCACGGCCGATCCGGCGCCGTCGTCACGGGACGGGTCGACCCGACCGGCCGCAGCGTCTTCACGGTCACCGCAGCCACGCAGACCCCGACCGTGCTCGCGTTCCCGCACCTCCCGAGCGCAGCCGACCTCGCCGCGCGCGTCGCTGACGCGGACGGCTACTACAGCGACCCGCTCGGCTCAGCAGATTGGCGCCGCGGCGTGAGCATCGTGCTGGCGGAGCGCATCCGGAAGGGACTCGCGTGAAGTTCGAAGTAGACGGCACAGACCGCTCGGCCGAGCCGCGAGCGGGCCAATGCCTGCGGACCCTGTTGCGCGAGACGGGTTCCACGACGGTGAAGAAGGGGTGCGATGCCGGTGACTGCGGAGCCTGCTCGGTCCTGCTCGACGGCACTCCCGTGCACTCCTGCATCGTGCCGGCCATGCGGGCGGAGGGGCGCAGCGTCACGACGGCGGCCGGCCTCGCACCCGGCGATCAGCTGCATCCCGTGCAGGAGGCGCTCGCTGAGGGGTTCGGCTTCCAGTGCGGCTTCTGCACGCCGGGGATGAGCGTGACCGCGTCGACCCTCGGTGAAGCCGACCTGGGCGAGTTCGACAGGCGGATGAGGGGAAACCTGTGCCGCTGCACGGGCTACCGCCCCATCCGGGAGGCGATCTGCGGTTCCGTGCGCGCGGGCGCCTGCGCGCAGACGTGCGCAACGCCCAAGGCCGCCGACCCGGAAGCGCGGGCCACGGCGCAGACCGTCGGCAACTCCGTCGTCCCTGAGGCCGCGCGCCGCATCGTGCAGGGCCTCGAGCCGTTCACGTTCGACCTGCCGCCCGGGCATCCGGCGCTTGATGCCCTGACCTTGCGGGTCGTGACGAGCCCGCACGCGCACGCGCGCATCCTGAGCATCGACACCGCGGAGGCCCTCGCCGTGCCCGGGGTCGTGCAGATCTTCACGCACGAGGACGTGCCGCAGCTCAGGTACTCTTCGGCCCGCCACGAGCACCGCACCGACGACCCGGACGACACGCTCCTGCTCGACCACGTGGTGCGCCACGTCGGGCAGCGCGTGGCGGCCGTCGTCGCGGAGACCGGTGAGGCGGCCGACGCCGCGCGCCGCCTCGTCCGCGTCGAGTACGAGCTGCTGCCGGCGGTCTTCGACCCGGAAGAGGCCCGCAGGCCAGGGGCGCCGCTCCTGCACCCGGACCGCACCGCGCAGGAGCGGGTCGACGAAGCCGCCCGCAACGTCATCACGAGCGTCCACGCCGGACCGGATGTCGCCGAAGCGCTCGCCTCGAGCGCCGCCACCGTCTCCGGCACGTGGCAGACGGCCCGCGTCACGCACGCGCAGCTCGAGACCCACGGCTCGATCGGCTGGCTCGACGACGACGGACGCCTCGTGATCCGCTCCTCCACGCAGGTGCCGTTCCTCGCCCGCGACGAGATCGCGCGCCTCTTCGACCTGGACCGTGACCGCGTTCGGGTGCTCGCGGCACGGCTCGGCGGCGGGTTCGGCGGCAAGCAGGAGATCTTCACGGAGGATCTCGTCGCGCTCGCGGTGCTCAGGACCGGCAGGCCCGTCGCCTACGAGTTCTCGCGCACCGACGAGTTCCAGCGCGCCGCCGTCAGGCACCCGATGCGGGTGTCGGTGACGCTCGGCGCGGACGCGGATGGGGCGCTCACGGCCATGCAGCTCGACGTGCTCAGCGACACCGGCGCCTACGGCAACCACTCGCGTGGCGTCCTCTTCCACTCCCTCGCCGAGTCGACGACGATCTACCGCGTCCCGCTGCGGCGACTGGATGCGGAGGTCGTGTACACGAACACGGTGCCGTCCGGTGCGTTCCGCGGCTACGGCCTCGGCCAGGTGATCCTCGGTGTCGAATCGGCGATGGACATGCTCGCCGAGAAGCTCGGTATCGACCCGTTCGAGCTGCGCCGACGCAACGCCATCAGGGAGGGCGACGATCCGGGGCACGACGACCTCGTGTGGGGAAGCTACGGCTTCGACCAGTGCCTCGACCTGGCGCAGGACGCGCTTCGCCGAGGCAACGGCCAGGCGGCCCCGCCCGGCTGGCTCGTCGGCGAGGGGGTCGCGGCGGCGATGATCGCCACCATGGCGCCGTTCGGGCACATCGCGCACACGACGGCCACGCTCCGGGCCGACGGCACGTACCTGCTGCGCACGGGGACGGCCGAGTTCGGCAACGGCACGACCACCGTGCTCAAGCAGATCGCGGCGACAGACCTGAGCACGAGCTTCGAGCGGCTGGAGCTGTGGAACTCGGACACGGATGCGGTCGAGCACGACACGGGCGCCTTCGCATCGGCGGGCATCACGGTTGCGGGCAAGGCGCTGCACGCCGCCTGCCTGACCCTGGCGATGCGGATGCGGGAGCGGGCCGCAGAGCTCACCGGGTCGGCCCCGGACGGCGGCGAGCTCACCGCGGACGGCGTGCTGACGCCCACCGGGCTCGTCACCTTCGCGCAGCTGGCGGCCGAGGAGAACGGCGGGGAGATCACGGCAGACGGCAGCGAGCTCGGCGCGCGACGCTCGCTCGCCTTCAACGTGCACGCCGTCAGGCTGGCCGTCGACCCGGAGACGGGAACGGTACGCATCCTGCAGTCGGTGCACGCCGCCGACGCCGGCTACGTCATGAACCCAGCCCAGTGCCGCGGGCAGATCGAGGGAGGTGTCGCGCAGGGTCTCGGCAGCGCGCTGTACGAGGAGGTGACGCTCGACGACGAGGGGCGCGTCGCCAACCCCGTCTTCCGCCTCTACCGGGTGCCGCAGTTCGCCGATGTGCCCGTCACCGAGGTGTACTTCGCCGACACGAGCGACGACCTCGGGCCGTTCGGCGCGAAATCGATGAGCGAGTCGCCGTACAACCCCGTCGCTCCCGCGATCGGGAACGCCATCGCGCGCGCCATCGGCAGCCGCCCGTTCGAGCAGCCCTTCAGCCGAGACCGGGTCTGGCGGATCGCGAATCACGCCCGTAACACCCACGACCCCGTCCCCGAAATATGAACTGCCTAGTGTCGCGGCTAGGGAGTGTCAGGACGAGCTGAGCAGGCGAGACACCGGCAGACACGACCCAGCCCACTGCAGTCAAGGAGATCCGATGCACACACTCACCAGACCACGCCGACGCGTCACCGCGGCCCTCGCTCTCGCAGCCACCGCCGCGCTTGCCCTCACCGCGTGCTCACCCACCGCATCCGAGACATCCCCAGGGAGCGCATCCGTCGACCACGGCGAGATCAGCGTGCAGTACTCGTGGATCAAGAACGAGGAGTTCGCGGGCGAGTACTACGCCTACGACAACGGCTACTACGACGAGGCGGGGTTCTCCGCGGTGCAGGGCATCGCCGGCCCCGACACGGGCGTCGCGAAGCTGCTCTCCGGGTCGGTGCAGTTCGCTCTCAGCGACGCCGCCTCCGTCGGCGCCGCGGTCGCCGAGCAGGACGCGCCCCTGAAGATCGTCGCCACCACCTTCCAGAAGAACCCGTTCACGGTGCTCTCGCTGACCGACAAGGGCAACATCGCGACGCCGCAGGACCTGATCGGCAAGAAGATCGGCGTGCAGGACTCGAACGCGTCCGTCTTCAAGGCGCTCCTCGCCGCGAACGACATCGACGAAGACCAGGTCACCGTCGTCCCTGTCGACTTCGACCCGACGCCCCTCATGAACGGGGAGGTCGACGGCTTCATGGCCTACCTGACGAACGAGGCCATCACGGTCGAGATGGAGGGCTACGAGGTCACGAACCTCGCCTACGCCGACAACGGCCTGCCGTACGTCGCCGAGGCGATCACGGTGACCCAGCAGTACCTGGATGAGAACCCCGACCTCGTGAAGGCGTTCCTCATCGCCGAGATCAAGGGCTGGACCGACACGTTCACGCAGCCGACGGATGACACCGTCACGAAGGTGACCGAGCACTACAACGCCTCGGCCGCAGCGGGCGACCTCACCTTCGGGGAGCTCGACCCCGCCAAGGTGAAGGCGGGCCTCGAAGCCCAGGCGGCGCTGATCTCGACCCCGGAGACGGAGGCGAACGGCCTGTTCACCATCTCCGACGAGCTCAAGGCCCAGTCCATCGCCTCCCTCGCGGCCGCCGGGTGGGAGCTCGAGGTCGACGACCTCTTCGACACGACGATTCTCGACGAGATCTACACCGAGAACCCCGAGCTGAAGAACTACCAGCCCTAAGCTCATGACCCTCACCGATACAACGACGGATTCCGGTGCCGCTACCGGCACCGGAATCCAGATCTCCGGAGTGTCCAAGTCCTTCGACCTGCGCGGCGGCAAGTCGCTGCTGGCGCTGCAGGACACGGACCTGCACACCGACAAGGGCTCGTTCCTGGCGCTGCTCGGCCCCTCCGGATGCGGCAAGTCGACGATCCTCCGCATCCTCGCCGCGCTCGACCACCCGACGACCGGCAGCGCGCTCGTCGACGGGCAGACGCCCGACCAGCTGCGCGCGAACAGCGAGCTCGGGATCGCCTTCCAGGACCACGCGCTCCTTCCCTGGCGGAGCATCCGCAAGAACATCGAGCTGCCGTTCGAGGTCGCGGGGCGACCGGTCGACAAGGCGTACGTGGATGAGCTGATCGCCCTCGTGGGGCTCAGCGACTTCGCGAACGCGAAGCCGGCGCAGCTCTCCGGCGGCATGCGGCAGCGGGCCTCGATCGCGCGGGCCCTCGTGCTCAAGCCGTCGGTGCTGCTGCTCGACGAGCCCTTCGGAGCGCTCGACGACATGACTCGGCAGAACCTCAACCTGGAGCTGCTGCGCATCTGGACGGAGAAGCCCGCGACGACGCTGCTCGTCACGCACGGCATCAGCGAGGCGATCTTCCTCGCCGACCGGGTCGCCGTCATGTCGGCCCGCCCCGGTCGCGTGCAGGAGATCATCGAGGTCGACCTGCCGCGGCCGCGCACCCCGGAGATGATGCGCACTCCCGAGTTCCACGCGCTGGTCGACCGTGCTTCCGAGCTGCTGTTCGGCGTGCACGGGCACGCAGAAGCCGAGGCGTGACGGTGGCGAGGGAGCGCATCCCAGGCTGGCTCGCCGCACTCATCGGCGGGGCCGCCCTCGTCGCGATCTGGTGGCTGGCGTCGGCGACGGCGTTCCGGCCGCAGGAGGGCACGAGCTTCACGCCGGTGCCCTCACCGCTCGCCGTCATCGACTGGCTCTTCGTGCAGGGCAACATCGCGGGCACCTGGGGCGTCTTCGCCCCGACGGTCACCGCGGCGGCGATCGGCTACGTGTGGGGCAACGGCATCGCGCTGCTCCTGGCGACCGTCGTGCTCGTGTTCCCCCGCCTGGAGACCGTCATCACGCAGATCGCCGTCGTCACCTACTGCCTGCCGATCGTCGCCGTCGGCGGCATCTCCATCGTGGTGCTCGGCGGCGCGAAGAGCCCGGGCGACCCCTCGGAGACGGCCGTCTTCCTCGCCGCCCTCGTGTGCGTGTTCACGACCGTCGTCGGCGCCATCCTCGGGTTCAAGTCCGCGGACAAGGCCTCGCTCGACGTCGTCCGCGTCTTCGGCGGCGGCTCGTGGATGCAGATGCGCAAGGTCCGTCTCGTGGCCGCGCTGCCCGCCATCCTCAACGCGCTCCAGATCGCTGTCCCCTCGGCGTTCCTCGGCGCCGTGCTCGGCGAGTACCTCGGCTCCATCACGGCGGGAGTCGGCCCCACCCTCATCCGCCTGCAGGGGCAGCTCGACTCCGCCGGCGTCTGGTCGGTGTTCCTGCTGTGCGCCGTGTTCGCGCTCGCCGCGTACGGGCTCTTCGGGCTGGTCATCCGCTTCATCACGCCGTGGGTCTCAGGGAAGGCAGTGCGATGACCGTGATCGTGCAGGACAAGCAGACAGCGACGACGGCCGAGCACGCCGCCGAGACGCGGATCGCGCGCGAGCGGCGCAGCGCGCTCCGGAAGACGGTGCTTCGCTCCCTGGGCTCCGCCGGCATCACGCTGCTCGTGCTCCTCCTGCTCTGGCAGGCGGTGGTGAGCCTCACCGGCATCTCCTCGTTCATCGCGAAGGGGCCGCTCGACGTGTGGCAGTTCCTGTTCGTGGGCGAGGACGCCGCCGAGCACCGCGCGCAGATGTTCCCCCTCGTGGGGCAGACGCTCATGGACTCGGCGCTCGGCTTCGTCGCAGGCATGGCCGTCGCCATCGTCCTGGCGATCGCCTTCAGCCTCTCCAGAGCCATCGAGGCCGGCGTCATGCCGCTTGTGCTCCTGCTGCGCACCATCCCGCTCGTCTCCATCGCACCCGTCATCATCCTCATGACCGGCCGAGGAACCACGGCCTCCTTGGCGGTGATCGGGACGATCGTCGTGCTCTTCCCAGCGCTCGCCAGCGTGCTGTTCGGCCTCAGCCGTGCCAGCCAGGAGAGCCTCGACGTCGTGCACGTCTTCGGTGGCGGCCGGCTCGCCGGCCTCACGAAGGTCAACCTGCCCGGGGCGCTCCCGTCGATCTTCGCGGCCGCACGGGTCTCCGTGCCGGGAGCCGTGACCGGTGCGCTGCTCGCCGAATGGCTCTCGACCGGGACGGGCATCGGCGGGGCGATCCTGAAGTTCAACGCGCAGGCGCAGTTCGCCGAGCTGTGGACCTCGATCGCGCTCATCACCATCATCACGCTGGTGTCGTACAACCTGGTGCAGATCGTCGAGAACATCGTCCTCGACCGCATGGGGATGGGCGTCTCCCAGCGCTGAGCCGCCTTCGCTCGAACCTCGCGGCCGGGAGCATCCTCCCGGCCGCGACGTCGTTCAGTGCGGGTGGCCGCGCAGCGGGATGATCGCCGCCGGCAGCTCGTGGAGCCTCGCCGATGCCTCCTCGGCGAGGGGGTTCGTAGATGCGCCGTCGCGGTTCACGAGCTGACCGCCCACGTAGACGGCCTTGAGGTTCCGCGGGCTCATCGCGAGCACGTACGACCGCACGGGGTGCCAGAGCGGCCCGACGTCGGGGGAGCGCGGGTCGACGATGACGAAGTCGGCGAACTTGCCGACCTCCAGCGAGCCGACCCGGTCGGCGACTCCCATGATCTCGGCCCCGCCGAGCGTGTGGAGGCGCAGCATCAGCTCGGGCATCATCGACAGGGGGTCCTTCGTGCGCGAGCGCTGCATGTAGATGCCCATGCGCATGTTCTGCCACGGGTCGCTCACGTCGGTGCAGGCCTGGTCGTCGAGGCCGACGCCGACCTTCATGCCGAGCTCGAGCATCTCCGGCACGAGCGCGACGCCGGAGGCGAGCCGCCCGTTCGAGGCCGGCTGCCACGACATGCTCGCCCCGCGAGCGGCGGCTTCGGCGATGATCTCCGGCGTGGTCTGGATGAAGTGCCCGAACATGAGGCCAAGCTCGAGGGCCCCAGCGTCCCGGTACAGGGCGAACTTCGACTGCTGGTGCTCGACGGCCTCTGGCGACTCGAGGAAGTGCGCCTGGTTCGTGATGCCGAAGCGACGCATGGCCTCGGCTTCGAGGTCGGCGGCATCGGTCCGAGGCGACCACTGCACCTGGCCCATGATGGACGAGCCGAGGGCGTACGCCGGGTCCATGGCCCTCGTGTGGGCGACCTCCGCCTGGAGCCTGTCGAAGATCTCGTCGTCGCTGCCGATGGTCGCATCCATCCCCGAGGCGTCGACGAAGCGGATGCCGGAATCGAGCGTGCCGTCCGCCTGGCGGTAGTGGTACTCGAGGGGGCGCATGCCCGCGGTTCCCGTTCGCTTCCCGTCGATCATCGACTCCCACGCCTGCAACGGGTCGGTGAAGTTGTACGCGGTCGTGACGCCGTTGGAAAGGAAGTCGAGCGAGCCGTGCAGGGTCGACCAGTACAGCTGCTCCGGCGTCATATGGGCGGTCGTGCCGAGCATGGAGTCGCACCAGCCGTAGAGGGTGTCGGCGACGCCGAGGCCCCTGAGGCCGCTCGTGAAGAGATGCGAGTGGCTCGACACGAAGCCGGGGGCGACGAATCTGCCGGCCACGTCGATCGTCTCGTCGGCGGTGACGGACGGCGTCCCGCTTCCGATCGCGGCGATGCGGCCGTCTTCGACGAGCATCCATCCGTCTTCGAGGTAACCGGCATCCGTGGAGCCCGTTGGGATCGTGATGAGGCGCGCGTGGGTGACAAGAAGGGACATGCTCGCAACGCTAGCCAGCCCATGTTTCAGGCCTGTCACGGCTCGGAGGCGCCGCGGGGCGAGTTGCGCCTCAGACCTCGAAGAGGCTGTGCACTGGGCCGGCGACCTGCTGCCCGTCGAGGTCGACGAGCTCCATGAGGACGGCGGTGCCCATCAGCGTGTAGCCGAGCTGCTCGAGGAGCTCCTGGCCCGCACGGAGGGTGCCACCCGTTGCGAGGATGTCGTCGACGAGTAGGACGCGGGTGCCGGCCGGCAGGTCCTGTGCTGCCTCCAGGCTGTCCGACCCGTATTCGAGGTCGTACGTGATCGACGCCGCTGGGCGGGGCAGCTTCCCGGCCTTGCGGATGGGGATGAGGCCGACGCCCGCGGCGTTGGCGATGGCGCCTGCGAGCAGGAACCCACGCGCCTCGACGCCCGCGACGACATCGAAGGTGCCTGCGAAGGGCTCGATCACGGCATCGACGGCGGTGCGCAGGGCGGCGCCGTCGGCGAAGAGCGGGGTGATGTCACGGAACTGGATGCCCGCTTCGGGGAAGTCCGGGATGGTCGCGATGAGCGACTCGGCGCGCGCGAGCTCTGGGGTCACGGCTCCAGGATACGTGCGCACCGCATCAGTCCGCCCCGACGGACGCGCGCAGGATCGCCCGGTGGTCGCCGCCGCGCCCAGCCGTCCGGAGCTGAGTTGTGGTCGCTCAGAAGCGCTCTTGACGACCACAACTCAGCCCTGGGCGGGGTGGGGA
>NZ_PSYC01000064.1:0-10932 GCF_002931515.1 Pseudoclavibacter sp. RFBG4
CGCCCGCGCTCCTACCCCGCTCGCGCCCCCGCCCGCAGACCTGGGGCTAGAGCACCGCGCACGGGCCAAACGGATGCATATCCCCCGGGTCTGTCCGCGCCCAGGGGCCGCACTCCACTGTGATGTCACAGGTGCGCCGCTCTTGGAGTTCTCCACAGCCGGTTCCCGGTGTCGAGCGCGGGCGACGCCGCGCACGTACCTTCACCGTGTGGCTCCTCCAGACAGACCTCCGCGTTTTCGCAACCAGCTCCCACCCGAGCTCCGGGGCAAGAGCTTCACGGTGGCGGATGCGCAAGACCTGGGTGTGGGTAGGGGCCGGTTGAGGAACCAGGGGCTGGCGCGACCCTTCCATGGCGTTCGCGTCGATAGTGGCGCAGCAGATCCGGCTGACGGGCTGGAGTCGTCATCGTCAGCGGTTCGTCGGCAGCTGCGAGCCCGAGATCTGCAGTACGCGCCGCTCCTCAAGGAAGCGCACGCCTACGGCGCAGTGTCCGCAGCGCGCATCCTTGGCCTGCCGCTCCCGTTGCAACTCCTCCGGGATCCGCGCGTCCATCTCGTCGTCCCTGACGGCACGAACGTCCCTCGGCGCCCAGGAGTCACCACCAGAATCGTCCCGGCACGCCTCTGGCGCACGTTCACGTTCGCTGGCGTCCCGCTGCCCCATCCGGCGCTCCTCTACGGCTTGATGAGCCGCGACCTCCTGCGCTCGAACGCCTCCTCAGCGCGGCCGGACCTCCTCGGCTTCGGGGACGCGCTTGTCAGCGGGGCCGAGAACTACCCGAACCGTCGCTGGCACGGAACGCTCGAGGCGCCCGAGGTCCTGCAACGGTTCGTGGCCGAGTGGTCGCCCGGATTCGGCGCGGCCCTGCTCCGCGAGATGACGCCGCAGATTCGCAAGGAAGTCGAGTCGCCGTATGAGAGCCTTTTGCGCTTCGTGCTTCATGACTCCGGATATCCGGAACTCACTGTTCAGCACTCTCTGCGTGTCCGAGGGAAGGAAGTCGCGCGCCCTGATTGCGCTGATCTCGAGGCGAAGATCGCCTACGACTTCGAAGGGCTCGGTCATCTGGTGAGTCCGAAGCAGTGGAGACGCGACATCCAGCGCGTTCGCCAGGTCACCAATCTGGGCTGGCATTCCGAGCGGCTCACTGCCTCGGACCTTTGGCCGGATCCCAGCGCATTCGTTGCGCACGCGCACGCCCTGCGAGAGCGGCGTCTGCGTCTGCTCGGCAAGCTGTGACACCGGGTAACCCGTGCTGGCTCGAAGGCTGAGGCCCGCGGCACAGACCTGGGGCTGGCGCACGCGCCCAGCCCAACGAAGGTGCCTTCTCCCCACGTCTGCACCCGCGCCAGCGGCAAACCTGGGGCTGACGCATCCTTGACGCGCTCGGCGGATGCACAACCCCCAGGTCTGCGCGGGCCAGCCACAAACCTCGGGCTAACGCATCCGCAACGCGCTCGGCGGATGCACAACCCCCAGGTCCGCGCGGGCCAGCCACAAACCTGGGGCTAACGCACACTCCCGGCCCCGCAGAGGTGCCTCCGCCCCACGTCTGCGCCCGCGCCAGCCACAAACCTCGGGCTGACGCATCCTTGACGCGCTCGACGGATGCAGAACCCCCAGGTCTGCGCGGGCCAGCCACAAACCTCGGGCTAACGCATCCGCAACGCGCTCGGCGGATGCACAACCCCCAGGTCCGCGCGGGCCAGCCACAAACCTGGGGCTAACGCACACTCCCGGCCCCGCAGAGGTGCCTCCGCCCCACGTCTGCGCGCGCGCCAGCCACAAACCTCGGGCTAACGCATCCGCAACGCGCGCGGCGGATGCACAACCCCCAGGTCCGCGCGCGCCAGTCACAGACCTAGGGCTGGCGCACGCGCCCAGCCCAACGGAGGTGCCTCCGCCCCACGTCTGCGCCCGCGCCAGCCACAAACCTGGGGCTAACGCATCCGCAACGCCCGCGCCGGATGCACAACCCACAGGTCTGCGCGCGCCAGTCACAGACCCGGGGCTAACGCACGCTCCCAGCCCCGCGGAGGTGTCTTCTCCCCAGGTTTGCACCCGCGCCAGCGGCAAACCTGGGGCTAACGCATCCGCAACGCGCGCGGCGGATGCACAACCCCCAGGTCTGCGCGCGGGGACTGCGCAGGAGGGCTGGGCGGGTAGGGAGACTGAGAGCGGGCGGGCTTGCTCAGTCCTCCGCGTTCGCGCTCGCCGTCGCGCTCGCCGTCGCCACGATGCGGGACGCCATGGTCGCGAAGATGAACCCATGGAAAGGGAACACGGCTGCCCAGTACAGGCGGCCGAGGAGACCTTGCGGGAAGTAGACGGCGCGCTGCTCGTAGCGGGAGCGGATGCGTTCCCCGTCCTTCAGCTCATCACCGCGCGCATCCGACTCGCTGTCTCCGTCGCCGACCGGCATGGCCCGCATCTCGAGCCACGCGAGCCCTGGGACGCGCATCTCAGCGCGCAGCCTCAGGAGCGAGCCATGCTCGCCGCCGCGCTCGATGGTCTCGACGCGCCAGAAGTCGAGCGCGTCGCCGACTGCGAGCCGGTCCGGGTTGGTGCGACCGCGACGCAGCCCGACCCCGCCGACGAGCTTGTCCATGACGCCGCGGGCTCCCCAGAGCAGCTTCGACGAGTACCAGCCGTTGTCGCCGCCGATGCCCTCGATGACGCGGAACAGCTGCTCGGGCGAGACCGTGCTCTCCTTCGATTGCTCGTCCGTGAAGACCGTCTGCCCCGCCCAGTCCGGGTCAGCGGGCAGCGGGTCGCTTGGCGCGCTGTGCACGTTCGCGTCCCGCCAGCTCGTCTCCGTGGCTCGCTGCTTCTCCCGGCCGAGGGCCAGTTCAACGGCCCGCAGGTAGGTGGTGAGTCCACCCTCGGGCGGCGGGATGAGCGCATCGACGTCGCGGTTCTTGACGACGCACTCGTTCTGCAGCGACTCGACGAGGGGCCGGGCGATGGACTTCGGGATCGGGGTCACGAGGTTCACCCAGCGAGACGCGAGGCCGGGCGTGAAGACGGGCAGCGAGGCGATGGCCCGCTGGCGAAGGCCGGCCTTCACGGCGTACCCGTTCATCATCTGCCCATACCTGAGCACGTCGGGGCCACCGATGTCGAGCGGCCGGTTCACGTCCCCCTCGATGCGGGCGGCGCCGAGCAGGTAATGGAGGACATCGCGAACGGCGATGGGCTGGATGTGGTTGCGCACCCACTGCGGGGCGGGCATGTACGGCAGCACCTCGGTGAGGTGCCGCACCATCTCGAAGGATGCGGAGCCGGAGCCGATGACGATGCCGGCCTGCAGGACGATGGTCGGGACGGGCGACTTCAGGAAGACCTCGCCGACCTCCTTGCGGGAGCGGAGGTGCTTGGAGAGCTTCGCGTCGTCGGGGTGCAGGCCCCCCAGGTAGACGATGCGGGAGACGCCGGCCTTCGCGGCCTGCTCCGCGACGTTCTCGGCGAGCTGCAGGTCGGTGCGTTCGAAGTCGGACCCGGATCCCATGGCGTGGACGAGGTAGTAGACGACGTCGATGTCCTGCATGGCCTCGCCGACGGCCTTCGGGTCGTCCGCGTCGCCCACGACCACGTCGACGTGGTCTCCCCAGTCGTATGCGGCGACGCGTCCGGCGTTGCGGGCCAGCACCCGCACCCGGTAGCCGGCGGTGAGGAGCCTCGGCACGAGGCGACCTCCCAGGTAGCCGGTCGATCCGAAGACGAGCACTCTCGGCGCTGAGCCGTCCGCTCGAGGAACGGCCTTGAGCGCCGGCTCGTTGCCCGTCGGGGCTGGCGTCGCGGGCGTGCTGCTGTTGGCCGGCGTGTGTCCGGTCGTGAAGTCGCTGCCGGACGAAGACGTCGTGCTGTGCTTCGCGGACTCGCTGGCTTGGGCGTTTGGGGGCGTGCCTGGTGATGCCATGATCGCGAGGCTATTGCCCCTGTCTGATCGCAAGATGATGGCTTGACAAAGCGGCACGACAGAGCCCCCGAGGGGAATGCCGCTCGGGGGCTCTGAGGTCGATCTTCGTCGTTCTTCTCGGCGGTGCGCTCTAGCTCTGCACGACCGCGACCGGGTCGGTCGTCGGAAGGCCCGTAGCGGAGCCGCCCTTCGACTCGACCGTGAGGCCGACGGCCATGCCTGGCGCGAATGTTCCGTCGAGCACCTTCACGGCGGGGGCTCCATCGGCCATGGTCAGGACTCCGGCGGGTGCGGGTCCTTCTCCGTCGATGTACCAGAGCTCGTAGTCGTTCTCTTCGGGCAGCTGGGCCATGCCGTCCGCGACGACCGCGGATTTGCCGAGCTCCTGCGACCAGTAGACCGTGACGGTTCCGCCGCCGGCCGCCTCGGTGCGAGCACTGTCGACGTCGGGGGCGGCGAGGATGAGCGCCACGTCTCCGTCGGCGACGGGCTGCTCCTGCGAGTCCTGTCCGAAACCTCCGAAAGCGAGGCCTCCGCCGAGGAACAGGCCGACGGCGAGGACAACCGCGGCAGTCGCGGCGAACATGGCTTGGGCGCTGCTGCGGAACCAGCGGCCGCGGGCTCGTGTCTCCACAGGCCCGAAGTCGTCGTCTCCGGTCGAGGTGCTCGAGACTCCACCGCCGACGGCGACAGAGCGTCGTTCGTCGTCAGAGTCGCGCTCGTCGGCGTCGGTCTCGGGCTCCGGTGCGAGAGACAGCCTGGGCCGCCCCTCCCCCTCAGCGTCCCGCGGAGGAGCGTCGGCAGGTGCCGACGGCGTGCCGGCGTCGGAGGCTCCCGCGGGGGCCGCGGACTCCTTTTCTCCGCCGACCGGGTTCTGCTGCGGGAAGCTGTCGAGCTTCGCGAACAGCGAACCCTTCATGGATGCAGGAGGGGGCACCGGGGAGACTGCGAGCGCGAGCTGCGCTGCGGCCTCCTGGTAGCTCTCGAACTCCTCCGAGAGCTCGCCGTCTTCCAGCAGCTTGTTCAACAGTGCGCGGTCTGCGGCATCGTCGAAGTCGTTGGCGGAGAGCGCCTCTGCAGCAAGCAGCTGCTCGAGCTCCTCACGTTCCTGTTCGTAACTCATGACACCACCCCCAACTCGCGACGCAACCGATTCATTCCGTCTCTGATCCTTGTCTTCACCGTGCCGAGAGGCACCTCGAGCCGTTCCGCGATCTCACTCTGGGTGAGACCCCCGTAGTAGGCCAGGGTGACCGCCTCCCGCTGCTGATCGCTGAGCGCGCTGAGTGCCTTCTGGGCCCTCTTGTGCTCGATGCTGATCTCAGCGGACTCGGCGACGTCGTCGCGTTCCCCTTCGAAGTCCCGTGCCCCGATCTTCAGGTCACGGTCCTTCGATGCCTGGGATGCACGCACCCGGTCGATGGCTCTGCGGTGCGCGACAGTCAGCATCCATGTGGTCGCCTTGCCCTTGCTCGGCGAATACGATGCGGCGGTCTGCCAGATCTCGAGCAGCACCTCTTGGGCGACCTCTTCGGACTGCGCCTGGTCGACAAGCACTCGCCTGATGAGTCCGAGGACACGTGGTGCCATGAGGTCGTAGAGGGTCGAGAAGGCTTCCTTGCTTCCTGTAGCGGTGCGCACGAGAAGGTCCTCTATCTCTCCGATGGCTTCGCTCACAAGTTCAGCTTGCCATCTCGCGAACGTTTCGCGAAGTTCGTTGACTTCGTGTTGGGTTCCTGGGAAGTGCGTTGCTGGGACGTTCGGCCTGGTCTCAACCGAAGGTGAATGAGTAAGCATCCACGCCACCCCCCAGCGTCACGGTCAGTTCTCCCTGCTTGCTCTGGTCCCCTTCGAAGAGGAGGTAGGAGCCCGGGTTGCCTTCGACTTGGATCTCTCGGGGGCCGGTGCCATCGTCGACGGTCACTGTTCCGGACCCGCCGAGCACCATTCGGATGGTCGAGGCGGTGTAGGAGAGCTTGATCTTTCCTCCGTCGTCGCTTCGGATGCCCTGCGAGTCGAGGTTGAAGTCACCGTCGAGCGAGAAGGTGTCCTGCTGCTGCTGCGCGGGGAACGTGAAGCTGCGGTCGCCTTGGCCGTACTCGCCTTCACCTGCGTAGTTCACGACCTTCGTCGGCATCAGGTAGGTCTCTGGTGTCGTGCTTCCGAGTTCCGGCGTGGTGTCCGAGGTGTCGGTCTCGCCGGGGAGCTGAACGTCCGGGTTCGCTTCCTTGAGGAGGTCGCGGATCTGGGCCTCGGTCTCGGCGTAGCCGCCTTCACCGAAGTGGATGGCGCGGACGGTTCCCGTTGCGTCGATCAGGTAGTGGGCTGGCCAGTACCGGTTGCGGTAGTTGGTCCAGGTGCCCAGGTTGTTGTCGAGGGCGACGGGGTACTCGATGCCGAACTCGTCGATCGCGTTGGCGACGTTCGAGGCTTCCTTCTCGAAGGCGTACTCAGGAGAGTGGATGCCGATCACCTGGAGGCCGGCGTCCTTGTACGCCTGGTCCCATGCGGTGACGTGCGGGATGGAGCGGATGCAGTTGATGCAGGAGTAGGCCCAGAAGTCGATGAGGACGACCTTGCCCTCAGAGGCCTCCGCAGCGAGCTGCACCGCTTCGCCGTCAGGGGTGTTCATCCACTCCTGGATGTCGAGGATCTCTGGGGCAGGGCCGCAGTCGCCGAGCTCCGGGTCGCCGGGCGTGCAGTTGGTGAGCTGCTCGTTCTGGTCGTTGACCAGGCCACCGAAGGCGAGCGCCTCCTCGACCTGCTCGTTGGAGTTGAACTGCTCCTGGAGGCCGGCCGTGTAGTCCGGCACGAGGCGCTGGAGGAGCTGCGGGAGGTTGAAGACGAGTCCGATCGCGAGGGCGATCATGACGACACCTGCAGTGATGCGGATGCCGCGCTGGTGCTTGCGGAACGACTTGACCCGCTCGCCGACGCGACGTCCGGCGAGGGCGAAGATGAGGAGCGGGATCGCGGCGCCGATGCCGAACGTCACCGTGAGGATGACGGTCTCGATTCCGATCTGACCGGTCGAGCCGGCAACCGTGATGGCTGCGAGCACTGGGCCGGCGCACGGCACGTAGACGGCGCCGAGCGCGATGCCGAGGAGGAAGCCGCCGCGGTCGGTGTTGACCTGCTTCTGCGGGATCCAGGAGAACGGCTTCTCGAGGAGGTGCTCGAACTTCGGCACGATGAGGCCGACGCCGATGAGGACCAGCACGATGATGCCTGCCCAGCGCAGCACGTCCTGGGGGAGCCCGAGGAGGCTGAGGAGCAGCGAGCCGAGCAGCGTGAAGACGCTGAAGCTCGTAACGAGGCCCAGGATGACGAGGTACGGCCGGGCGGATGCGCGCCGCTTCGTCGTGCGCTCGCTCTTGACTCTCGTCTTGAGCGCGCCCTCGTCAGGCCCTTCGGCCCCGGGATCCTGAGCCTCGGCCTGCATCTCCTCGTCGCTGCGTGCACCCTGCACGCCGCCCGAGAAGAAGATGACGGGTAACACGGGAAGGATGCACGGGGAGATTCCCGTGATGAGGCCTCCGAGGAAGCCTATGAGTCCTAGCGAGATCATGTTGCGCTCCCTGAAGCATGGTTGTCAGGCGGACGTTCATGCCTGTGCACTGCATTCGGAGCCGTGTGCCTATCGGTTTGTCGTTTCCGCGTATTCGATGCGCTCGGTTCGCTCTCTCCACCGGGCGACGGCCCAGGCGCGCTCAGGAGGAAGGCACCGGAAGCCGCCCCATTCAGGTCACGTGCTCGGCGAGCAGGCGGGGACACCTCGCTATGGACGTTCATATAGACGGCCCAGCCGCGCTCAGCGCCGGCCCCGCAGCCGTGCAGCAGCACGTTCGACCAGCCGCACTGAGCGTCGCAGACTGGCGACACGCACGGTGTTGAGGGCGCGAGATCCCCGGAATGGCTGGCATGTGGGGGCCACCGAAGTTTTATTCCGAACTTTTCCAATCCGCTACAGGAGGGCCTCCGAATGCCTTTGTGAACCGCAACGGATGCGGCTCCGGCCCCCCGGCCGAGAAATGAGGAGTGAAGTTATGCGCACTATCACCAGGAAGGGCTCACTCGCCCTCCTCTCGCTGGCGGCCATCTCGACCTTCGGCCTGGCAGCCTGCTCGAACTCGGCCCCCATGGCTGAGACCGACGCCTCCACAGAAGCCTCCCCCATGGAGACTGCAATGGAGACGCCTATGGAAACCTCCATGGAGACGATGGACCCAGCAGCCAACCTCGTCGGATCCGGCTGCGCCGACTACGCAGCTCAGGTTCCGGACGGCGCAGGCTCTGTCCAGGGCATGTCCCAGGACCCGGTCGCAGTTGCGGCTTCCAACAACCCGCTGCTCACGCAGCTCACGGCGGCTGTCTCCGGCCAGCTCAACCCCGACGTTGACCTCGTCTCGACGCTGAACGGCGGAGAGTTCACGGTCTTCGCACCGGTCGATGAGGCCTTCGGCAAGATCGATGCAGGAACGATCGACACGCTCAAGACCGACGCTGACCTCCTCTCGGGCATCCTCACCTACCACGTGGTTGAGGGACAGATCCTGCCTGACGAGATCGCTGGCGACCACAAGACCGTCCAGGGCGAGAACGTCACCGTCACCGGCGAAGGCGACAACCTGATGGTCGGCGACGCCAAGGTCATCTGCGGTGGAGTCCAGACCGCCAACGCAACCGTCTACCTCATCGACTCGGTGCTCATGCCGCCGTCGATGATGTAAGACAAACGCAACTAGCACGACAAACAGATATGGCCCCGGATCTTGCATCCGGGGCCTTTATCTGATTTCTTTTCGCCCAATCTTTCAGTGTTGCGCGAATATCACAGCGAGGGCACGGATTTCCGTGGATTCCCACACAGGATTTCGTTAAGCGGATATCCGGGGGCCACAATGGGTTGTCCGGTTAACGACGCGGCGAAGCCAACTGAGCGCCACAAGCGCCACAGGGGAAGCCAACGTCCGACACCGGCGACTACAGTCAACATCGAACTCTGGAGCTCTCATGGGATTCCTCGCATTCCTTCTTCTCGGACTCATCGCCGGGGCCATCGCGAAGCTCATCCTGCCCGGCAAGCAGGCTGGCGGCTGGATCGCTACCCTCATCCTCGGCGTCGTCGGCGCACTGCTCGGCGGCTGGATCGGCGGCATGCTCTTCGGTGAAGGCGTTGACGCGTTCTTCTCGCTCAGCAGCTGGCTTCTGGCCATCGGTGGCTCGCTCATCGTCCTCGTCATCTGGGGATTCATCACGAGCCGCAGCAGCAGGAACAAGGCGTAAGACGCACACGCACGACCAAGACCTCGGGCCCCGGCATCTTTGCCGGGGTCCGCTGTCGTCTCGGAGACGGGCCGCCGAGCGGACGACCCACCCATCTCCCTGCGCCGAGAGGGCACCTCGACGAAGACCCGTGACCATCTGGAAGCCCCGGAGGTGCCAGTGACCTACCCCACGGCCGATCGTTCGCAGCGATCGCATCAAGCCGGACGCGTCCGCGTCCGCGTCATCCACCCGCGCACTCATGCGGTTCGCCTCGAAGGCCCCGCGGGCGAGCTCACGGACGAGGTCGTGCTCCTCATCTCACGCGCGGGATCCGTCGCGAGCAGCCAGGGGGCACGCTCGACGACCCTCAACCCGCTCGACGCGACGTTCGTGCTGAACTCTGCGCCGCACACCCACCGGTTGCAGGCAGGTTCGATCCTGCACTGCTTCACGATTCCCCGCGAGCAGCTGATGCTCTCCGGCACGGACGCGAGCAGACTGTCGACGTCCCGAGCTGACAGCCGGACCCCGCTCCAGCACTCAGCGGCCGCGTTCCTCACCTCGTACTGCGATTCGCTGCTGGCCGGCTCTGACGCCGATCCTCGCGACGAGGCGACACTCGTGCGCCTCGCCGCCGTGCTGATCCTCGGAGACCACGACGACGGCCGGGACCAGGACCAGCACCAGGACCGGCACCACTAGCAGAGACCGGACCTGCGCTTCTTCCCGCCGCTGGAGCTTCCCGCTCGCGGCGCGGACCCTCGTGTGGTTCGCTCGAGGCATGACCTCACGCACGAGCAGCATCAACCCGCGGCCGAGTCACGACGACAGAGGACCTGCTGAGCGGCGAGGTTCGGCACGTGCCGAGGCCCGCTGGCGTGCGCTGGCGCGTTGGGAGCACTTCACGTCGCTGCCGATGTTCGCGGTCGCGGTCGCCTTCTTCGCGGCGTCATCGCTCCTGCTCATCGACGTGCAGCTGAGCGTGGACGCGCAGAACCAGCTCACAAGCGTCGTCTCGGTCAGCTGGACCCTCTTCATCGTCGAGTTCCTGGTCCGCCTCGTGATCAGCCCTGCGAAGCTCACCTTCGTGCGTTCGCGGTGGTTCGACCTGCTGTCGCTGTTCGTCGTCGTGTTGCGGCCGTTCCTCATCGTCACCTACCTCTGGCGGCTGCCGTTCTTCCGCCGCGGTGGCGCTCGCGCGAAGCGCACCCGCAATGTCCTCGCGGTGTCGATCGCGTCGCTCCTGTACGTGTACACGGCGTCGCTCGGTGTGTACCTCGTCGAGCACAAGACGCCCGGGGCGTCGATCGTGAGCATGGGGGATGCGCTGTGGTGGGGGTTCACGACGATCACGACGGTCGGCTACGGCGACTTCACGCCCGTGACGCTCGCCGGCCGAGCCCTGGCTGTCTCGCTCATGGTGTCTGGCGTGCTCATCGTCGGGTTCGTGAGTGCGACGATCATGTCGGCGATCCGCGAGGACGCGCAGACCATCGCGGCGAAGCTCACGACGAGGGCCCCCGGCGTCGAGGCGGGCGGCTCCCACTCTGAGCAGGCTGCGCGCTGACCAACCGCTGCGCGCTCCCCGACCGCGTCCAGGCGTGGGGTGTCAGAGAGTGGCGCCGTCTGGGCGCTTTTGGGCAACAAAAAAGCCGGGGTTGGTCATCGAGGAGCATCTCTGCTCACTCAACAACCAACCCCGGCTTATGAAGAAGTCCGGCGGTGACCTACTCTCCCACAGGGT
>NZ_PSYC01000065.1:0-10332 GCF_002931515.1 Pseudoclavibacter sp. RFBG4
GTGCGGTCGGGGGGGGCGGCGTGGGGAGCACTTGGCCACAACTCCGAGGCGCGCTGCCGCTGCTGCTGCTGCAGTGGAGCCCGAGCCAGGGCCCGCCGAGCCCGAGCCGGAGCCCGAGCCAGAGCCCGCCGCAGAGCCCGCGCCGGCGCCCGCGCGAGCCCCAGGGGCCGGCCGCGCTAGTCGCGGATGCGGCGCCGCTCCCATGCGAGCGCGATGTGCTCGCGCATCTCCCTGGCGGCTGCCTCGCTGTCGCCGGCTTCGATGGCGGCGTAGACGCGTTCGTGCTCTTCGAGGGTGAGGCGCACGGCGTCGGCGCCCGGAGCGCCGTAGTAGCGGCTGCTCTCGCCGGCGCGCTTCGAGAGGCTGCGGGCGATGCCCGAGGCGAGGCGGTCGCCGGCGGTGTCCATGACGGAAAAGTGGAAGGCGACGTCCGCGGCGGCGAACGCGTCGCGCTCGTCGGCGGTGGCGTGCATGGTCTGGAGGTGGTCGTGGATGACGCGCAGCTCCTCGTCGCTGCGGCTCGTGGCGGCGGCTGCGGCGATGCTCGACTCGAGCTGTCCGCGCACGACGGCGAGCTCGTCGAGGATGCCGAGCGTCTCGTCGTTCTCGATCATGGTGCCGAGCACGACCTTGTCGAGGATGTTCCACTCGGACTGCGGGGCGATCTGCGTGCCGCGTCCTTGCACGACGGAGACCATCCCCTTCTCCTCGAGGCGCTTCATGGACTCGCGGATGACGGTGCGGCTGACGCCGAAGTTCTCGCAGAGCTCGGTCTCGGTGGGGAGGAGGTCGCCTGGTGCGACCTCTCCGGTGACGATGGCGGAGACGAGGTCGTGCACGACCTGCACGCCGAGCCTCGCGGCGGGCGTGCGGTGGGTGCCGAGCCGGGGCGTCGTGGTGCTGGACATGCGGTGATTGTAGTCACGAAGTGGCCCGCGAATCCGCGCACACGAGCAAAAGCCGGAAAAACGTATGACGAATAAATCATGTGATGTATGCTGAATCTCCCATCTGAAGATCAAGGACGATATGAAGATCACCGGCTTCCGCTTGCTCACCACCCGGCACGACTGGGGGCGGTCGATCGGCGACGTCAACGGCCACATCCGTGCCGCAGTCACCGACGTCCCCATCGTGATCCTCGAGACCGACGAGGGGGTCGAGGGGGTCGGCATCGGCTCGCACGCCGACATCGCGAGGCTCTTCCCGGCGCTCGAGGGGGAAGACCCCCGAGGTGTCTCGGCGCTCTTCGACCGGATGCTCGCCCAGGTCTTCAAGTCCGGTCACGCGGGTGCCACCTACGGCGGGGTCGCGACGCTCGATGCTGCTCTCTGGGACCTCAAGGCGAAGCTCGCCGGCGAGCCCCTCTGGCGCCTGCTCGGCGGACGCGACAGGTTCGTGCCCGGTTATGCATCCGGTCTCGACATCGCACTCGACGACGGCGAGCTCGTCTCCTTCTATGAGGACTTCGCGGAGCGCGGCTACGTCGCCGGCAAGCTCAAGGGCGGCGTCGACCCGGTCGCCGACCTGCGTCGGCTGCGGCTCCTGAGCGGCGTGCTCGCTCGCAACACCCCGAGCCCCGGTCTCATGCTCGATGCCAACGAGTCGTGGCAGGTGAAGCAGGCGGTGCGGTACGTCTCCGCGATCGAGAGCGAGATCGACCTCCTGTGGGTCGAGGAGCCGCTACGGCGCTGGGATGCGCTCGGCCACGCGCGCCTGTCGGCGGCGGTGCGCGCGGCGGTCGCGACGGGGGAGAACCTGACGGGCGTCGACCAGTTCCGTCCGCTCTTCGATGCGGGGGCGCC
Organism: Pseudoclavibacter sp. RFBG4; assembly: GCF_002931515.1. Lineage (NCBI taxonomy): Bacteria > Bacillati > Actinomycetota > Actinomycetes > Micrococcales > Microbacteriaceae > Pseudoclavibacter > Pseudoclavibacter sp. RFBG4. The sequence goes on from NZ_PSYC01000065.1 coordinate 1,806, forward strand.
TGACATCGTGCAGGCAGGGGCGATCTGGGGTGTCACGCACGTGCTCCGCCTCGCCTACGCGGCGGATGCCAGGAACCTCCCGGTGAGCCCGGTGGGCTACAACACGAATCCGGCCGTCGCCGCCGCCATGACCGCGGTGCCGAATCACCTGACGACCGAGGTGCAGGCCCTGCATTGGGCCCACGGCATGAGTGTCGATCAGGAGTTCGCCGACGGTGGCATCGTGCTCGGGGATCAGCTTGGGTCCGGCATCAGCATCGACGAGTCGGCGATCGTGGATGCGGGGCGCGGGTGGGCCGACCCGGCCGGCCCGCACATGCGCCCGTCTCGTGCTGGGCTGCGGGTCGTGCTCGATGGCGTCGAGCGCTGAGGTGACGGCCGGTGTGCGGTGGGGTATGCGGGGTGGCGCGCGAGAGTTGTGGGCGGGTGTCGCTCGCGGTCAGGGCGAGCGTGTCGGGCCACAGCTCTGCGGGGTGGGGTGGCTGCGGGATGTCGTCACGGCGGCGGGCGAAGAACCTGCCGTGAGGACTTGCGGCGGGGGCATCGCATCGGTACATTAGGTGCAATGGCAGCGCTACCAGTAGCGCTCACATAGACCGGGTTCCCATCCGGTTCGCACACGCTCACGCAACGGCGCGAAGGAGTCGCAGTGTCCACGAGTTCCCTTGAAACGCAGGCCGGAGAGGCCGAGGTCGGCAGCGCCGCCCTCCTCCCGGACGGCCCCGTGCGGGCCCGCTCCGCGAAGATCGGCGCCATCGGCGCTGGCGCCATCATGGCAGACCAGCACCTCGCGGCCTACAGCGAAGCCGGCTTCCCCGTCGTCGCGATCGCCTCCCGAACCAAGGCCAACGCCCAGCGCGTCGCCGAGCGGTGGGGCATCCCGACCGTGCACGACACCCCAGAGCAGCTCATCGAGGACCCCGAGGTCGAGATCGTCGACATCGCGTACCCGCCCGACCTGCAGCCCGCGCTCATCCGCAAGGCCCTCGCGCAGCCGCACGTCAAGGCGGTGCTGGCACAGAAGCCCCTCGCCCTCACGCTCGACGAGGCCATCGCCCTCCGCGACGAGGCCGAGGCTGCCGGCAAGATCCTCTCCGTCAACCAGAACATGCGCTACGACCAGTCGATCCGCGTGCTCAAGCAGCTCCTCGAGCGCGGCGAGCTCGGCGAGCCCGTCTTCGTCGAGATCGACATGAAGGCCGTGCCTCACTGGCAGGGCTTCCTCGAAGGCTACGACCGCCTCACGCTCGCCAACATGAGCGTGCACCACCTCGACGTCCTCCGCTTCCTCTTCGGCGACCCCGACGAGATCATGACCGTCACCCGCTCCGATCCGCGCACCCGGTTCCCGCACACCGACGGCATCGTCGTCTCCACGCTGCGCTTCCCGGGCGGGCTCCTCGCCCTCTCGACGGAAGACGTGTGGGGTGGCCCGCGCGAAGAGGGCTTCGACGACGACTTCTCCATCACCTGGCGAGTGGAGGGGACGCGCGGCGTCGCGAAGGGCACGATCGGCTGGCCGAGCGGCACGCCGTCGACCATCACGTACGCCTCGGCCGCCCGCACCGACGGCGGACCGTCGACCGACGGGAAGTGGGTGACACCCACCTGGGACACGCACTGGTTCCCGCACGCGTTCATCGGCGTCATGGAGCAGCTCCAGCACGCCGTCGAGACCGGCAGCGAGCCCGCCCTCACCGTCGCAGACAACGTCAAGACCGTCGCCCTCATCGAGGCCGGCTACCGCTCCATCGCCGAACGGCGCCCCGTGCGCCTCGACGAGTTCCACCTCTGACCTCGACCCCCGCATCCACTCACCACCACTCAACGGGCCAACGGCCCCAAGCGAAGGAGCAAAGAAGCTCATGATCCAAGTCGGCATCTTCAGCGGATACTTCCCCTACGACCTCAAGACCACCGCGCAGAAGGCGCGCGAGCTCGGCTTCAACACCGTCCAGCTCGACCTGCACTTCAAGGACCTCGACCTCACGGCGGGCCAGATTACGAAGGAGAAGGCGAAGCTCGTCGCCGACACCTTCCGCGACAACAACCTCCCCATCTCGGCGATCTCGGGATACACGAACATCGTGCATCCGGATCCGGAGCACCGCCGCGCCAACGTCGACTACCTGAAGGAGATCATCCGCAACGCGCGCTCCTTCGGAACGCCGTACGTCATCAGCGAGTCCGGCACCTTCAACCCAGACAGCGAGTGGGACAGCGACCCGCACAACAAGACCGAGGACGCCTACGAGCAGGTGCGCGACGTGCTCGCCGAGCTCGCCCAGGAGGCGTACGACCACGGCTCGATCTTCCTGCTCGAGACGTACGTCAACAACGTCATCGGCTCGGTCCGCGAGACGGTGCGCGTCTTCAACGACATCCGCTCGCCCGGCATCGAGCTGCTCATGGACCCGACCAACTACTTCGATGCGTCGAACATCGACGACCAGGCAGGCGTGCTCAACGAGGTCTTCGACACGCTCGCCGACAAGGTGCGCGTCGCCCACGCCAAGGACGTCAAGCGGGCGGGCGACGACAAGAGCGAGAAGCACGCCGACATCGGCGACGACGATGCGCTCGCCTCGCACACCTTCCGAGGCGTCGGCGAGATCGAGCTGCCGGCCGCGGGCCTCGGCTCGCTCGACTACGAGCTGTACCTGCAGCGACTCGCGGAGCGCAGCCCGAACGCGCCGCTCATCATCGAGCACCTCGACGAGTCGGACATCCCGCGCGCGAAGAAGTTCATCGACGACATCCTGCGCAAGTACTCGATCTAGCCCGCGCTCGCGCCCGTCGGGGCGCGGCGCGCAGCGGCCAGCTTCCGTGATGACTCGAGTCGGCTCGCCCGAAGAGGGTGGCGTCCGGCCGAGTTGTCACGGAGATTGGACGGGGCGGGCAGCGGTGCACGCAGGGTCAGCAGACAACAACGGGCTTCGGCCGGAGGAACCATGACGGAAACAGGTGAGAAGCCGGTCGCGATCGTGACCGGTGCAGGCGGATCTCTCGGACGGGCCACCGCCCTGCGACTCGGGCGCGACGGCTACGCCGTCGCGGTGCTCGGTCGAGGCGGCGCGACGCTGGCGGAGACGGCGGACGAGCTGCGGGCTGCGGGCATCCCCACCTACGTGCTCGAGGTCGACCTGCGCGACGCCGCCGCCATCAAGGCGGCTGTGCGCGAGGCTGAGTCCGAGTTCGGGCCCGTGCACGCGCTCATCAACAACGCCGCGATCTACCCGCCGACGCCGTTCTTCGACATCACGGTGGAGGAGTTCGACGACGTCGTCGCGGTGAACCAGCGCGGCTACTTCGTGGCGGCGCAGGCGGCGGCCGAGCTGATGCGCGAGCGTGGCACCGGCGCGATCGTCAACATCGGCTCCATCACGTGGAGCGGCGGATGGGACAAGCTCGCGAGCTACGTCACGACGAAGGGCGCCGCCGTCGCAATGACACGGGCCCTCGCCCGTGAGCTCGGCGAGTTCGGGATCCGCGTGAACCTCCTCTCTCCCGGGGCCTTCCCGACGAAGGCCGAGGAGATCCACGAGAACCCCGAGCAGTACACGCAGTTCGTGCTCGACCACCAGTCGCTGAAGCGGCGCGGCGACCCTGACGAGGTCGCGAGCGTCATCTCCTTCCTGGTGGGCGAGGACTCGAGCTTCGTGACCGGGCAGACGATCAACGTCGATGGCGGATGGGTGATGATGTGAGCGAGCAGCAGACTTCAGGGGCGGCGGGCACCGGCGGCACGGATGGGGTCGACGTCTTCGGCGCAGAGCTATCGATCGCCGATCTCCGCAGGCGCACGGGCGACCTCTCCGCTGTGGCGGGCATCCGCCAGGTGGTGCTCGACAACGGCGTGGAGCGCGGCGTGCGGGCGATCGACCTGCGCACCTCCGCCGGCCTCGAGCTCGAGGTGCTCGTCGACCGGGCCTTCGATCTCGGCTCGATGCGCTTCCGCGGTGCCCCCATCGGGTGGCGCAGCGGCAACGGGTTCCGCCATCCCGGCCTGCACGAGCACAACGACGAGGGCGGGCTCTCCTGGCTGCGAGCGCTCGATGGGCTGCTCGTCTCCGGCGGCCTCGACCACACGCTCTTCGGTGGCGAGGTGGATGCGACCCGCTACAACTACCCGCCGAAGCAGACCGTCACGCACGGACTGCACGGGCGGCTGACCGCTATTCCGGCGCGGCTGCTCGAGGCGCGTGAGCTCGAGCGCGACGGTCGAGTGGTGCTGCGGGTCGTCGGCGAGGTCATCCAGGCGACGGCGTTCGGCGAGCATCTGCGCCTGACGCGCACGATCGAGCTCGACTTCGACGGTCGCGAGGTGCGCTTCGACGATGTCGTCGACAACCTCGGGTTCGACCCGACGCCCCACATGTTCCTGTACCACATCAACGTCGGCTGGCCCTTCCTGGATGAGGGTGCGAGGTTCGTCGCGCCCATCACGACGCACCTCTGGCAGTCGGACTCGGTGGCCGAGCAGGGCACGAGCTACCGGGTCATGCCCGCTCCGATCGACGGGTTCGTGGAGCAGGTCACCGAGCACGAGCTCGTGGTCGGCGACGACGGCAGGCACCGCGTCGCGCTCATCACGGCCGGTGGCGAGCGGGGCATCGAGCTGAGCTGGGAGGCTGCGGGCATGCCCCACTTCTTCGAGTGGCAGAACCTGCGCAGCGGCCAGTACGGCATCGGGCTCGAGCCGAGCACGCACCACGTGTCCGGGGATGCGGCTTCGCGCCAGGATGGCACGGCGCTGTTCCTCGAGCACGGGGAGTCGCGCAGCTACTCGACGACGATCCGCGTGCTCGACGGTGTCGCGGAGACGAGCGCGGCCGAGGCCGCGATTCGCGCCATCGGCGACCAGCCGGAGTGAACCTCCATGCCCGGGGCTGACGACGATGTTGGCTCCGGGCGTCCTACACTTGACATGTTAGCGCTGCCAGCGGCGCATCCACCGAAACGAGGAACACCATGAGCGGCGCAGACGGCACCAGCGACACCCACCAAGCAGACCCCGGGGCAGGCGGTGGGATCCTCTCCGGCATCCGCGTGCTCGACTGCTCGATCGCCATGGCCGGCCCCTTCGCCGCGCAGCGCCTCGGCGATCTCGGCGCCGACGTCATCAAGGTCGAGCCACCAGCAGGCGAATGGCAGCGCCACGCACCAGCCGGGGGCGCGGCGGGCAACGAGATCAACGTCTCCTTCCTCTCCCTCAACCGCAACAAGCGCTCCATCGCGCTCGACCTCAAGTCAGACGACGGCCGCGAAGTGCTGCGCGAGCTCGTCGCCACGAGTGACGTGTTCCTCCAGAACTACCGGCCCGGCGTCGCCGCCCGCCTCGGCGTCGACTACGAGACGTTGCGCGCCATCAACCCCAGCATCGTCTACGTGTCCGTCTCCGGATACGGCGAGGACGGGCCCTACAAGATGCGCCCGGGCCAGGACCTCCTGCTCCAGGCCATGAGCGGCGCCATGCTCTCCACAGGCCGCGACGGCGAACCCCCGCAGGCCGCCGGCCAGTACCTCGTGGACGCCATCACCGCATCCACCGCCTTCGAAGGCGTGCTCGCGGCGCTCTTCCACCGGGAGCGCACGGGCGAAGGCCAGCTCGTGACCGTCAACATGCTCGACGCCATCACGACCCTGCAGATGCAGGAGCTGTCCGTGTTCACCGCAGGCGGCGTGCCCCAGCAGCGCAGCGCCGAACCGCACGCGCACGTCTACATCCGCTCGCCCTACGGCTCCTTCGCGACCTCGGATGGCTTCATCGTGCTCGCAATGCCCGACCTCGAGGAGCTCGGCCGCACGATCGGGGAGGACAGCTTCATCGGCCTCCACACGCTCGACGACTCGTGGCGCCTCCGCGACGAGGTCTTCGCCAAGACCGCCGCCCGCCTCGCGACCAACACGAGCGCGCACTGGCTCGACGCCTTCTCGAAGACCTCGATCTGGGCCGGCCCCGTGTACGGCTACGCCGACCTCGTCGCCGACCCGCAGATCGCGCACAACGGCACCTTCGTCGAGTACGAGCACCCGACCGAAGGGCTCGTCAAGACGCCGGGGTTCCCCTACAAGTTCTCCAAGACGCCCGCCCGCATCGACCGTGGTGCGCCCCTCACCGGCGAGCACACACGCGAGATCCTCGGCGAGCTCGGCCACGCCGCCGCGCACATCGCAGAGCTCGCCGAGCGCGGCGCCATCGCCGTGCGCGACACCTTCACGAACGTGCAGGAGCACCTCGACGGGGCCGTGCTCGCCGACGGCGCCGTCCTGCCGGGCGGATCGGACGCGGCGCTGCCGGGAGAGGGAGCACCGGAGAGCGTCGCAGCGGCAGGTGTCGCGGCGGCCGCCCCGGCGCCGGCCCACGCGGAAGCCGCCGGCGAACGATCATGAGCGAGAGCTCGGCGTCCTCCCCGGACCCCAGCACGGGCGGGGCCCGCTACCGGGGCCTCACCTGGGACCACCCCCGCGGCCGGAACGCGCTCGAAGCGGCGGCAGCGCTCACCGCCGCAGCCCCCGGAAGCCGACAGGCCCTGATCGAGTGGGATGCGCATCCGCTCGAAGGCTTCGAATCGGCCCCCATCGCCGAGTTGGCCGAGCGCTACGACCTCATCGTGCTCGACCACCCCCACCTCGGCGAAGCGCTCGCGAGCGGCTCGTTCGTGCCGCTCGAGGAGATCTTCGACGCCGCCCTGCTCGACCGCGTGGCCGCCGATGCCATCGGCCCGAGCTTCACCTCCTACTCGCTCCAGGGCTCGCAGTGGGCGCTTCCGCTCGACGCCGCGACGCAGGTCTCGGCCGCCAGGGTCGACCTCACCGCTGGCGAGGTTCCGAGCACCTGGGACGACGTCCTCGCCCTCTCGGAGCGCACCAGCGTGGCCCTCTCGCTGGCTGGCCCCCACGCATTCCTCACCTTCGCGTCCGTGCTCGCGGGGGCTGGCGCGCCGATCGCCGACGCCCCCGGCGGCGGCTCCCTCTTCTCGTCCCGCCGCCTCGCCCGAGACACCTTCGAGCTGCTCGCGACCATCGCCCGCCGCTCACCCGCGGCGACGCACAGCGAGAACCCCATCGCCCTCCTCGAGCGCATGAGCAGCACCGACTCGCTCGCCTACGTGCCGCTCGTCTACGGCTACGTCACCTCCTCCACACCCACCCTCCAGTTCCGGGATGCACCCCGCTGGGGCACTTCCGCCCGCCTCGGCTCCACGATCGGCGGGACCGGTATCGCCATCTCGAGACGCTGCCGCGTCACCCCGGAGCTCACCGCCCACCTCGCGTGGCTGCTCGATGCAGAGACGCAGCGCACCTTCATCCCGGAGCACGACGGCCAGCCCGGCCTCCGCTCCGCCTGGCACGACGCCGCCGTCAACGAGGCCTCGCACGACTTCTACGCCAACACCGCGGCGACCATCGAAGAGTCCTGGGTGCGGCCGCGCTACGACGGGTACATCGCCTTCCAGACCGCGGCGTCCGCGCTGCTCCGCGACGCGCTGCTTGGCGACGCGTCCTCGTCGACCGACGCTGCAGCCTCATCAGCCTCCGCCGAGCGGTGCCTCGAGGCGCTGGATGCGGCCTTCGCTGCATCCACGCGCATCGATGCCCCAGCCACGCGCATCCACCCAGCCACCCCAACCACCTCAGGAGTCACCCCATGACCGGCAGCGTTCCCCAGCTGGAGACCGACGAGATCCTCGTCGACCTCCACGGCTTCACCGCGACCGTCACCATCAACCGCCCCGCGAAGCTCAACTCGGTGACGCAGGAGATGTCCGACGCCCTCGTCAGCGTCGCGACCTGGGCCAACGAGAGCGACGACGTGCGCGTCGTGATCCTCACCGGGGCCGGCGAGCGCTCGTTCTGTGCGGGCAGCGACATCCGCTCCCTCGACAAGTACGCGACCCCGTGGGACTTCCGCAATCGTGAGGACTACTGCGACGCGCTCCGGGCGCTGCGCAAGCCCATCATCGCCGCCATCAACGGCTACGCCTTCGGCGGCGGACTCGAGACGGCCATGATCTGCGACATCCGCCTCGCCGCCGACACCGCGTCGCTCGCCGCCCCAGAGATCAAGCTCGGCTGGATCGGCGGCGGCGGCATGGCCTCGTTCCTCGCCCACTCGGCGGGCGCCAGCAACGCCGCCCTCATGCTCCTCACCGGCGACCCCATCTCCGCGCAGCAGGCTCACGCCTGGGGCATCGTGTCCGAGGTGCTGCCGGGGGAGCAGCTGCTCGAACGCGCCCGTGAGCTCGCCGCGACCATCGCATCCCGCCCGCCCATCGCCGCCGAGACGGCGAAGGCGAACCTCCGCGCCTCGTTCAACATGGGCCAGGACGCGGCCGTCGCCTACGAACGCGACCTCCAGACCATCACCTTCGCGACCGCCGACGCCGACGAGGGCCGTGCCGCCTTCGCCGAGAAGCGCCAGGGCACCTTCCGCCGCCGTTAGCCGCCGGGTGGGCCGCGCTGGCGGACCGCCTCACCTTCGTCCCCACCTCACCCCACGTCACGTTCCCGCCCCGTCCCGTCC
>NZ_PSYC01000048.1:0-10205 GCF_002931515.1 Pseudoclavibacter sp. RFBG4
GCTGTGGACGAGCGTCTCTCCACAGCCCCGCCCTTCCCGTTCATCGCTGCCCGGCGTTTCGCCCTCTGCGGGGGTCGCCAGAGGGCGAAACGCCGGGCAGCGATCGCCGGGCAGGGCGCACGGTGGACGGCTCCACCGACTCCCGAGGCGGCGGGGCTGTGGAGAGACGCTCGTCCACAGCCGGAGACGGAGCTGACGCCCGGAGTGCCGTGCGCGTCTACCTTCACGGCATGCCGTTGCCTCGCCCGTTGCCCCACGACCTCTCGAGTGATGAGGGGTTCTCCGTGTCAGCCGCGATGGCGCTCACTGTGCCGAGGAAACGGCTCGAAGCCAGCGACCTCGTCGCCACGCACCACGGCATCCGGGTGTCGGCTCGGACCCTCGCGCCACGTGACCTCGATCTGAGCTTCGTTCGAGCGCGCCTCGGGCCCGGCCAAGTCCTTGCCGAAGCCTCGGGCGCTCGTTGTTGGGGGCTTCCGCTGCCCTGGAAGCTCGAGGTCGAGATGATCACCCACGTCGCGGTCGAGCAGCCCGCGCATCCGCCGACCGGGAAGCTGATTCGCGGATATCGGCTGGACTCCAAGCGGTTCGTGCTGGCAGGCCCGTTGGACATCCCGACCCTCGCGCCCGCGACCCTCCTGGCGCAGCTTGCAGCGCGCCTCACCCTCACACAGGCGGTGGTGTTCGCGGATGCACTCCGCACGTCGTTCGAGCACTACCCGGGTCGAAGCCAGCTCGTCCCGATGCACACGCTCGAGGAGCTCACCATGACCGCGCGACAGTGGAAGGGCCGCCCCGGAGCGGCGACTCTCCGCGCCGCGCTCGAGCACTCGAGGTCGGGATCGGAGTCTCCGAAGGAGACGCAGCTCCGGCTGCTCATCATCGGCGCAGGGTTCTCCGAACCTGTCATGCAGCACAGGCTCTTCGTGCCGGGACACGGGAGAGCCCGCATCGATCTCGCCTACGTGCGCGAGAGGATCGCCATCGAGTTCGAGGGCGAGGGACACTTCGAGGACGCGGTCTCGGCGCGAAGGGATCTGACACGCACGGAGGCACTGCAGCGAGCAGGATGGCGCGTCATCAGGGTGACCGAAGCCGACCTGAAGTCGCCTCGACGCCTGCTCGAGAGCATCCGCCGCGCCCTCGCGGAACGAGGTCTTCGCCCGTGATCGCTGCCAGCCGAATCTCCCTCTGGAGGACTCACCGGAGGGGGAAACGCCGGGCAGCGATCGGCGGGGGCCGGCGGGGCCGGCGCGGGGATGCAGGCTGGCGCGGGCCGCGAGAACACGACGACGCCGCCTGCAGGAGCAGACGGCGTCGCCGTTCGTGGATGCGCGTCTCGCGTCAGTCGAGACCGGCGTCGAGTACCGCGTGGTCGACGGAGATCGTCGGGATCGAGGCCGTGATGACGGAGCCGTCCTCGCGGATCGAGCCCTCGATGTCGCTCAGCGTCGGGTAGCCGGCGAGCTCCTCCACAGCGCCCAGCTTGACTGTCGTCGGCTCACCCGGGGCGACCGCGACACGGCGTCCGCGCACGAACACCTCGGCGCCCGAGCCGGTCTCCGCCGTGAACGTCATCGAGTCCTGCTCGAGATCGACGCGGATGCGCGAATCCCGCAGGGTGATGCGGAACTCGAGGTGCGGCCAGTCGGCGGGGAGGCGCGGGTCGAAGGTGATCTTGCCACCGTGGTCGCGCATGCCGCCGAAGCCGTAGACGAGCGCGCTCCAGATGCCACCCGTGGAGGCGATGTGGATGCCGTCGCTCGTGTTGTGGTGCAGGTTCGCGATGTCGACGAACAGCGCCGTCGAGAAGTAGTGCTCGGCGAGATCCGCGTACCCGACCTCGGCCGCGATGATCGACTGGACGACCGCGGAGAGCGACGAGTCTCCCGTGGTGAGGGCGTCGTAGTACTCGAAGTCCTTGCGCTTCTGCTCCGGCGTGAACTCGTTGCCCTGCAGGAGCAGCGCCAGCACCACGTCGGCCTGCTTGAGGACCTGGAAGCGGTAGATGACGAGCGGGTGGAAGTGCAGCAGCAGCGGGCGCTGCGATGACGGCGTGTTCTCGAGGTCCCACAGCTCCTTCTCCAGGAACTGCGCGTCCTGCGGGTGGATGCCGAGCTTCTCGTCGAAGGGGAGGAACATCGCCTCGGCGGCGGCAGCCCACTCGACGAGCTCCTCTTCTGCCAGGTGGAGGCGCATCGTGAGGCGCTCGAACGAGGCCGGGTCGGTCTCGCGGAGGCGCTCGCACGCGTCGTACGCCGCCCGCAGGTTCGCCTTGGCCATGACGTTCGTGTACAGGTTGTCGTTGACGACGGTCGTGTACTCGTCTGGGCCGGTGACGCCGTGGATGTGGAAGTGGTCGTCGCCTCCCGTGCGCCAGAAGCCCAGGTCGGCCCAGAGCCTGGCGGTCTCGACGAGGATGTCGATGGCACCCTGCGAGAGCAGCTCGTCGTCACCGGTGGCCGCCACGTACTGCACGAGCGCGTGGGAGATGTCGGCGTCGATGTGGTACTGCGCCGTGCCCGCCGCGTAGTAGGCCGACGACTCCTGGCCGTTGATGGTGCGCCACGGGAAGAGGGCGCCCTTCTGGTTCATCTCGTGCGCGCGCTGGCGTGCCGCGTCGAGCATCTGGTGACGGAAGCGGAGCGCGTTGCGGGCGACGTTGGGCGCCGTGTAGCTCAGGAACGGGAGGACGTAGACCTCGGTGTCCCAGAAGTAGTGCCCGCCATATCCGGAGCCGGAGACGCCCTTCGCTGCGACGCCGCCGCCATCGGTGCGGGCCGTGGCCTGGGCGAGCTGGAACAGGTTCCAGCGCGTCGCCTGCTGGTAGACGGGGTGGCCGTGGATGACGATGTCGCTGCGGTCCCAGAAGTCGTCGAGCCATTCGCGCTGCCAGCGGTACACGTCCTCGACGGGGACTTCGCGCATGCGGTCGAGGGTGCGGTCGGCGCGGTCCGCGAGTTCGCGCGTGGGGACGCTCTTGGACGTGTGGTAGGCCACGTGCTTGATGATGCGCACGGGGACACCGGGCTCGGCGCGAACGCGGAAGGCGGTCTCGGCGAAGTCGGCGTCGACGCGCGTGGTGGCGTCCCACTCGTTGTCGGTGATGATGTCGTGGTCGGCCGCGACGGCGATCGTCATGCCCGAATGGGTGGTGCGGTAGGCGAGCATCGAGCGCAGGCCCTCTTCGCGCGCGATGCGGGACTGGAGCACCCGGTCGGTGAACGACTCCGCCTTGCGCGGGTCGAAGGCGACCTCGGTCTCCTTTTTGCCGCGCTGGAACTCGTCGCCGCCGTCCTGGCGGTTGATGATCTGGCTCGAGAGCAGGATGGACGCGCCGCGGTCGACCATCTCGACCTCGTAGTCGAGGAGGACGTAGTGGCGGTCCGTGAAGGAGACGAGGCGGTGCGAGCGGATGCGCACGTGCTTGCCTGAGGGCGTGCGCCAGTCGAGCTCGCGCGTCAGGATGCCGTCCTTGAAGCTGAGGACGCGAGAGTAGGAGAGCAGGTCTGCCTCGCTGATGACGAGGGGCTCGTCGTCGACGAAGAGGCGGATGATCTTCGCGTCCGGCACGTTGACGATCGTCTGGCCGACCTGGGCGAACCCGAACGCGTCTTCCGCGTGGCGGATGGGCCACGTCTCGTGGAAGCCGTTGATGAAGGTCCCGTACATGTACCCGTCGCGGCTCTCCTCGAGGTTGCCGCGCATGCCGAGGTAGCCGTTGCCGGTGGCGAAGAGCGTCTCGACGAGGCCCTGCGAGTTGGCGTCGAATTCGTGCTCGACCAGCGCCCACTCGTCGAGCGGGAACCGATGGCGGTCCAGGGGGTCTTCCGTGGAGAGGTTCATGCGTGATCTTCCTTGAGGTCTGAGTGCGGGAACACCGGCACGAGTTCGGCGAGGTCGTCGACGACGGTGTCCGCGCCTGAGGACATGAGCTCTTCGTGGCTCGCTTCTCGGGAGACGCCGATGACGAGGCCGAAGTCGCCGTCGCGGCCGGCTTGGACGCCGGAGTGGGCGTCTTCGACGACCACGCATTCGGCGGCCGTGAGTCCGAGGAGCTGCGCTGCGTACAGGTAGGTGTCTGGGGCCGGCTTGCCGGCGATGCCGTTCTGGGCGGCGACGAGGCCGTCGACGACGGTCTCGAAGCGGTCGAGCAGCCCGGCCGCGGTGAGCACGGGGACGGCGTTGCGGGAGCTGGAGACGACGGCGACGCGGAGGCCGTGCCGGACGGCGGCGTCGAGGAACTCGAGCGACCCCGGGTAGGCCTGCACGCCGGTCTCGGCGAGCTCCGCGTTGAAGGTGTCGTTCTTGCGGTTTCCGAGGCCGCAGACGGTCTCGAGCTCCGGGGAGTCCTCGGGCGTGCCGTCCTCGAGCGTGATGCCGCGGGAGGCGAGGAACGAGCGGACTCCGTCGTAGCGGGGCTTGCCGTCGACGTAGCGGAGGTAGTCGTCATCGGTGTAGGCGGGACCGGCACCCTTGGCTGCGAGGTAGTCGGTGAAGAGCCGCGCCCATGCGCGCATGTGCACCTCGGCGGTTGGCGTTATGACGCCGTCGAGGTCGAAGAGTATGGCCTTTGAACTGGTGAGCTGTGTCACGTCTCGGAGACGAGGAGCGATCATTGCATCCAACCTTGCATCGTTGGGTGGCGCCGTGACGCCGTTCTATGGTGCACGGCGGAATTCCCCGGTGCGCTCCGCCCTCGATACGCACCGCAGAGCCCCACCGCGATGTTCAATATCGTAGGGGTTCCCGGGTATTCGGTGCGCCGATATTCAGACGATCCGTTCAGCCGGTTTCGTGGATGTGGCTGCGCTCGGCCTGCCGGCTGAAGAGCGAGAGGATCTCGAGCGTCGTGTCGCCATCGTTGGTCATGGAGTGGGGGCGCGTCGTGTCGAATTCCGCAGCTTCGCCTGCTTCGAGGATCGTGACGTCGTCGTCGAGCTGCAGGCGCAGCCTGCCGGCGAGGACGTAGCACCATTCGGTGCCCTCGTGCACGCGCAGGGTGACCGGCTTGTCTCGGTCCGAGGGTCTCTGCGGCGCGACGAGCACCTTGAAGGCCTGCATGCCGTCGGTGGCGCGGGAGAGCGCGAGGTAGACGCGGTCGCCGCGCTTCACGGGCTTGGGGTGGATGCGCGGGTCGCCGGTCGAGGGCGCGCCGACGAGGTCGTCGAGTGGCACGCGGTAGCAGCGCGCGAGCGGCAGGAGCACGTCGAGGCTGGGCCGCCTGCCGCCTGATTCGAGCCGAGAGAGCGTGCTGACGCTGAGGCTCGTCTCCTCGGCGACTTCGCTGAGCGTCATGCCGCGGGCCTGTCTGATCTCGCGGAGTCGGGGCGCGACGCGGCTGAGCGCTTCGGTGATTCCGGTGGTCGGGTCGTCGAGGCTGCCTGGGCCGCTTGTCGCGGCATCCGTCATCGCTGCATCCGTCATGTTGCGAAACTAGCAAACTCAGTTGCTAAATGCGAGAGTCTTGCCGGAGACTCGGGCCATGACACAACTGGATGCGCCGCAGCACGCGGCAGAGAACGAGAACCTGCTCTGGGACACGATCGTGATCGGCGCCGGCCCCGCCGGTCTGAGCGCTGCGCTCATGCTCTCGCGGGGGCGCAGGCGGGTGCTTGTCCTGGATCACGGAGTTCCCCGCAACCGGTTCACCGACCACATGCACGGTGTCCTCGGCCACGAGGGCCTCGCGCCCGGCGAGCTGCGGCGGCTGGGCCGCGCCGAGGTCGAAGCCCACGAGGGTGTCTTCGACGACGCCGAAGTGGAGAGCGTCACTCCCGTCGAAGGCGGGGATGGTGCGCGCATGCACGTGGTGACGAAGGACGGACGTGGCTTCCGGGCGCGAGCCGTCGTCGTGGCGACGGGCCTTCGCGATGAGCTGCCCAACGTGCCGGGGCTCCGCGCGCTCTGGGGGCGAGGCGTCTACGCCTGCCCCTTCTGCGACGGCTACGAGCACCGCGATCGACCCATCGCCGTGCTTGCCAACGGCGAGCACTCCGACCTCAAGGCGCACATGCTGCGGCAGTGGAGCGCCGACCTCGTGCTCCTCGTGAACGGCTCCTTCACGCTCGGTGATGCGGAGGCGCGCTCACTCGCCGCCCGTGGGGTCAGAATCGAGCGCTCCGGGGTCGACGAGGTGCTGGCAGGGGCCGACGGACGTGTTCGCGGGGTCCGTCTCGCCAACGGCGGCGAGTTGGAACTCGAGGCGATCTTCACGAACCCGAGCTTCGTGCCGCTGACCGGCATGCTCGACGGTGTGGACGTCCGCGGCCCAGAGCACCCGGAGTCCAGGGTCTGGGTCGTCGGCAACGCGGGGGACCCTCGCGCCAACGTGCCGGTCTCGATAGGGCAGGGGGCAGCGGCCGGCGGTGACGTCGCCCACGCGCTGCTCATGGACGAGATCGCAGCGGCGGGCCGGGGCTAGGCCGTTCCGGGCACCTCGCTCGTGTCGGACCGCGACGTCGCCCGGTGGTGGTTGCGGACCGCCTGCTCGATCACACTGCTCGGCGCCCCGATCTCGAGGAGGGAGAGGAGGTGGTCGTGCTCGGCGATCGTGGTGGGGGTGATGCGGGTCCCGTATTCGGGCGCCGTCGACTGCAGGCGGTCGAGGTATCTCCAGGTGCGTTCGACGAGGTCGACGAGATACGTGTTCGGGCTCCGACGGAAGAGGAGGCGGTGGAATCTCGAATGCAGCTCCCTCGGGTCGTCGCGCTCCACGAGCATCCGTCCCATCTCCGCGTTCGCGCTTCGGGCCTCCCCGAGTACCTCTGCAGTGAGATGTCGGGCGGCGCTCGCGGTGGCGTAGCCGTCGAGGATGGCGAGTGATTCCACGGCCTGCCAGTGATGCTCGGGGTCGAGTCCGGTCACGTGTGCACCGACGTGGCGTTCATAGGTGACTGCGCCTTCCGCCTCCAGCATCCGGAGGGCCTCGCGAACGGGGACCGTGCTGACGCCGATCCTGCCTGCGATCGCGCCGAGGACCAGTCGGTGGCCTGGGGCGAAGGTGCCGTCCGAGATCCGCTGCTCGATGAACTCGTAGGCCAGTTGCGTCTTGCCGGAGGTGCTCGGGTCAAGGGTCTCCGCCACGCCTGTCATGCTCGGCCTCTCGGTGTCTCTGGTGGACTATTCAGGTGGGGGATACGCGCGACGATATACGCTTTCGCGCGCATCCGCTGGCCGCCGACAAGTGAATCGCGGAACTTCCGGGCCACTCGCGGGGAGGGGTGCCTGAGTTGACGTGCCTTGGCATTTTTGGCACGATCATCGAACTTCATTCGATTGCATGGAACGCCGCCTTCGACCTCGCGTCACCCGTCGTTGCACTCGACCACAAGCTGCGCCGCCTCGGGGATGCCGTGTTCCCCCGGGGCGGCGCTTTTCTTGCGACTAGAATTCATGTAAACGCATCGAAATGGATGGAGCAGCCATGACCGGCACGATCGAGTTCGGCCTCAACACCTTCGGCGACGCGACCAACGACCTCGACGGCACCCCGCGCTCACACGCGCAGGTCATCCGCGACGTCGTCGAGGAGGGTGTCCTGGCTGAACAGGTCGGCATCGACGCCTTCGCCGTCGGCGAGCATCATCGAGACGACTTCGCGATCTCGACGCCAGAGACCGTTCTCGCCGCGATCGCAGCCCGCACGGAGCGCATCCGTCTCGGCAGCGCGGTCACGGTCCTCAGCTCCGATGACCCCGTCCGGGTCTTCCAGCGGTTCTCCACCGTCGACGCCATCTCGAACGGTCGCGCAGAGGTCATGCTCGGTCGAGGGTCCTTCACCGAGTCGTTCCCGCTCTTCGGGCTGAACCTCCAGGACTACGAGGTGCTCTTCGACGAGAAGCTCGACCTCTTCATGAAGATCGCGGCCGGTGGGCCCGTCAGCTGGAGCGGAACCGTGCGGGGCGCGCTCAACGACGTCACCGTGCATCCGCAGCTCGAAGAGGGTCGCCTGCGCACGTGGGCCGCCGTCGGGGGCACTCCCCAGTCCGTCGTGCGCGCCGCCCAGTACTCGATGCCGCTCATGCTCGCGATCATCGGCGGCGAGTCAGCGCGCTTCGCGCCGTTCGCGAAGCTCTACCGGCAGGCCAACGAGCAGTTCGGCCACCCGAACGGCCCGATCGGCGCGCACTCGCCCGGCCACATCGCGGAGACCGACGAGCAGGCGCGTGAAGAGCACTGGCTGAACTACCGCACCATGATGATGCGCATCGGCAAGGAGCGCGGATGGTCGCCCATGCAGTACGCACAGTACGAGCAGGAAGCCGGGGAGCGCGGGGCGCTCTACGTCGGCTCTCCCGAGACCGTCGCGCGCAAGATCGCCGCCACGGTCAAGGTGCTCGGCCTGCAGCGCTTCGACCTCAAGTACAGCGCAGGGACGCTCCCTCACGAGCACAGCATGAAGGCGATCGAGCTCTACGGCACGAAGGTCATCCCGATGGTCAGGGACCTGCTCGCCTGATTGTGCGAATGCACTACTTCGACTCCCCGGGCTGGGCGAGATGCTCGTGAAGCGCCCAGCCCGCCCGAGTAGCGTTGGAGCATCCATCGCCACCGCGCCCGAGATTCTGGGCACGGGAAGCGCGAGCTCGCCAACAACCGAGGAGTTTGCACAATGACGTACCCCAACGAAGCGGAACTGCTTGCGAAGGTCCCCGGCCAGCTGTTCATCGGCGGCGAGTGGGTCGACGGCGCGGATGAGCCTTTCGCGGTCAACGACCCGTCGACGGGCAAGCCGCTCATGCACATCGCCAACGCGAACCCAGAGCAGGGCATCCAGGCGCTCGACGCCGCCGTCGCCGCGCAGGAGGACTTCGCCCGCATGGCGCCCCGTGAGCGCGGGGAGATCCTCCGACGCGCGTTCGACATCCTGCAGGAGCGCCGCGACGAGATGGCGCTCATCATGACCCTCGAGATGGGCAAGCCCCTTGCTGAGGCGCAGGGCGAGGTCACCTATGGCGGCGAGTTCCTGCGCTGGTTCAGCGAGGAGGCCGTCCGCGTGCACGGCCGCTACGGCACGCAGCCAGAGGGAACGGGACGCATGATCGTCTCGAAGCACCCCGTCGGCCCCGCATTCCTCATCACGCCGTGGAACTTCCCCCTCGCCATGGCGACTCGCAAGATCGCCCCCGCGATCGCCGCAGGCTGCACCTCCGTCGTGAAACCGGCGTCGCTCACGCCGCTCACGACCCTCTACTTCGTGAAGATCCTCGAAGAGGCTGGCCTGCCCAAAGGCGTCGTCAACGTCATCACGACCCGCAGCACGGCCGCGGTCTCCTCGCCGATCATCGCCGATCCGCGCCTGCGCAAGATCTCGTTCACCGGTTCGACCGGCGTCGGCCAGGGCCTCATGAAGGAGGCCACGAAGAACGTGCTCCGCACATCGATGGAGCTCGGCGGGAACGCACCGTTCGTCGTGTTCGAGGACGCTGACCTCGACAAGGCCGTCGAGGGCGTCATCGCGGCGAAGTTCCGCAACATCGGACAGGCCTGCACGGCTGCGAACCGCATCCTCGTGCACACGGATGTCGCGGACGAGTTCGCGCGTCGAGTCACCGAGAAGGTCGCTGGCTTCAAGATCGGCCGCGGCACCGAAGACGGCGTCATCATCGGCCCACTGGTGGAGGACAAGGCCGTCGACAAGGTCGCCTCGCTGGTCGACTCGGCAGTGGCGGCGGGGGCGGAGCTCCTGCACGGAGGCAAGCGCGTGGAGGGCGACGGCTCCTTCTACGAGCCGACCGTGCTCAACCGCACCCCATCGTCGAGCGAGATCTTCCGCGAGGAGATCTTCGGGCCGGTGCTGTCCATCACGACGTTCGCCGACGAGGAGGAGGCGATCCGCCTCGCCAACGACACCGAGTACGGCCTCGTCTCGTACGTCTTCACGGAGGACCTCAAGCGCGGCCAGCGCCTCATCGACCGCATCGAGACGGGCATGATGGGCCTCAACATCGGCGTGCTCTCAAACGCAGCGGCGCCGTTCGGCGGCGTGAAGATGTCGGGCATCGGCCGCGAAGGCGGCTTCGAGGGCATCGAGGAGTACCTGTACACGAAGTACACGCTCACGCCGAACCCCTACGCGTAAGCGCAGCACGCAGCACGCAGATCCCGTCGCCAGCCCAGAGCTGGCGGCGGGATCTTCGTCTCCGCTCTGCCCTCTGCCCTCCGCCCTCTGCCCTCTGCCCTCTGCCCTCCGCCGTCCGCCC
>NZ_PSYC01000066.1:0-9685 GCF_002931515.1 Pseudoclavibacter sp. RFBG4
GGCGTGGGCGCGGGCGGGGGCGGGGGCGGGGGCGCCCGCGCGTCAGCGGCCGCGGAGGTCCTTGCGCAGGATCTTCCCCGAGGTCGACTTCGGGATGACGTCGATGAACGCGACGGCCCGCACCTTCTTGTGCGGTGCGACGTGGCCTGCGACGAAAGCCTCGACGCCTGCCTCGTCGAGGGGCGAGCCCTCGCGGCGCACGACGAATGCCTTCGGGATCTCCTGCCCGTCGGCGTCCAGTGCACCCACGACGGCCGAGTCGGTGATGTCGGGGTGCGTGAGCAGCAGCGCCTCGAGTTCGGCGGGCGCGACCTGGTAGCCCTTGTACTTGATGAGCTCCTTGAGTCGGTCGACGATGGTGAACTCGCCGAGCGGGCCGACCGTGGCGATGTCGCCGGTGTGCAGGAAGCCGTCGCCGTCGACCGCCTCGTGGGTGGCGTCGTCACGGCCGAGGTAGCCGAGCATGATCTGGGGCCCGCGCACCCAGATCTCGCCCGGCTCGCTCTGCCCGTCTTCGGTCGCCTCGATCTCCTCGCCCGTCTCGACCGAGACGAGCTTCACCTCGGTGTTGGCGATGGGCACGCCGACGGACCCGAGTGACATGCCGGTCTCCGTCGGCGGGAGCACGTGCGTGACGGGGCTCGCCTCGCTCATCCCGTAGCCCTGCCTCGTGCGGGTCCCGATGCGGTCGGCGACGGCCTTCATGAGGGCGGCGTCGATGGGGGCTGCTCCGGAGAAGACGGACCGCACGCTCGACAGGTCGAAGGTGTCGATGAGCGGATGCTTCGCGAGCGCGACTGCGATGGGCGGCGCGATGAAGAGGTAGGTGCATCGATGCGTCTCGATGATGCGGAGGAACTCGCCGAGCTCGAACTTCGGCATGGTGACGAGTCGGGCGCGCTTCTTGATGGCGATGTCGAGGAGCACGGTCATGCCGTAGATGTGGAAGAAGGGGAGGAGCGCCAGCACGACGTCGTCGTCTTCGACGTCGAGGACGGGGTAGGTCTGCACGACGTTGGCGACGAGGTTCGTGTGGCTGAGCATGACGCCCTTCGGCTTGCCCGTCGTGCCGGAGGAGTAGGGGAGCACGGCGACGTGCGTGGCGGGGTCGAAGCTCACCTCGGGCGCGGGGAGGCCAGCGCCGAGCAGCTCGCGGAGGTCGTGGTAGCCCTCTGCGCCGTCGAGGACGATGATCGCGTCCTGTTCGAGACCGGCGGCGATGGCGCCGGCGTGCGCCTGCTGGAGGAGGGGGCTCACCGTGAAGAGGAGCTTCGCGCCGGAGTCGCGCAGCTGCGTCTCGATCTCCTCCGCGGTGTAGAGCGCGTTGATGGTGGTGGCTGTCGCACCGGAGCGGAGGATGCCGTGGAACACCGATGCGAAGGCGGGCACGTTCGGGCAGTGGAGGGCGACGACGTCCCCGATTCCGAGCCCGCCCCCGGCGAGCGCGCCTGCGATGAGCTCGATGTGCTGCTTGAGGGTTCCGAAGGTCGTCTCGGCGCCGGTGGTGCCGTCGACGATCGCGATGCGGGCGGCATCCGCTTCGCTGAGCTCGGAGAAGAGGAAGTCGAAGACCGAGACGTTCGGGATCTGCTCGTCTGGGTAGGGGCTCTTGAACACGGCGATCTCCTTTGATCGATACGCGGGCGGCACGGTGGGCGGATTGCGCCCGTCCGCGCCTGTCAGGTGGGTGCACGTCTCGCACCCGCTGCCCATACTGCTGACCGCAGATGGGAGCAACCCCAGCGACCGGCTCAGGAGGACGCCGACAGCGGTTACGCCCCAGGGGCGACGGCGGCTACGGCTTCGATCTCCACGAGCTGGTGGTCGTAGCCGAGCACGGTGACGCCGAGGAGGGTGCTCGGGACGTCGTGGTCGCCGAACGCGTCGCGGACGACCTCCCACGCGGTGACGAGGTCGGCTTGCGAGGTGGAGGCGACGAGCACGCGGGTACTGGCGACGTCGCTGAGCTCCGCCCCGGCTTCGGCGAGGGCGATGCGCAGGTTGTCGACGCACTTGGCCGCCTGCCCGGCGTAGTCGCCGATCGCGGCGGTCGTGCCGTCATCGTTGAGCGGGCAGGCGCCTGCGGGGAAGATGAGGCGGGCGCTTGGGTCGACGGCGGAGGCGTAGGCGTACTCGGCGGCGTCGCTGAGCGTGCTGGCTCGGATGAGGGACACGAAGTTCGACACGGGGCGTTCTCCTGCGGTGGCGGTGGCGGTTGCTGGCGGGACGGGGAGGTGCTTCAGGCTCGCGGTGCGACGGGGGCGGTGCGCTTCGCGAACTTCGGGAGCACGAAGAGTGCATCCACGATGCGGAAGCGACGCAGCCAGCACGCGAGGTAGGCGACGGCGAGGGCGCCGAAGAAGCAGAGCGGCAGGGAGATGTTGGGGTTGGTGACGCCGGCCTCGAGGAGCATGTTGGTGATCCACACCTGCGTCGGGAAGTGCACGAGGTAGAAGACCACCGAGTTGCGACCGATGTACTGCAGCCACCTGGCGCGGTCGTGGCTCTGGCCGGTGTGGGCACCGGTGGCTCGCCGCACGGCCATGACGGTGCCGGCGATGCCGGCGATGACGACGGGGAGCAGCTCGAGGCGGTGGGCGTCGAAGCCGGCTGTCATGGCGTTCGTGTAGCCCCGGTTGCCGGCGATGATGAACGCCCCGAATCCGGTCGCCACGGCGAGGCACACCCACATGAGGGTGCGCGTCTCGAACCGGGAGAGTCGTGAGCCGAGGCGCACGCAGAGGTGGCCGGCGAAGAAGAACCCGCCGTAGTAGGTGAGGTTGGAGATGTCGCCGTCGGGCAGCGGCCAGCTCGCGAGCCACAGCACGGCGGGCACGACGGCGAACCAGGTCCCGGGGATGCGGGCGAGCAGCGGCGCGACGGCGTAGTAGACCGCGAGGAAGAAGATGAACCACAGCCAGTTGTTGGGGATCCAGAAGAACGGATCGCGCAGGTCGGTGTAGCCCTCGGTGAGCATGCCGATGACCATCCACACGAGGTACGGCCAGAGGAGGGTGCGGACCTTGTTCCAGTAGTAGGTGCCTGGCGGCTTCGCGAGCGAGCGGGTGAGCAGCACCCCGGAGAGGAGGAAGAGCAGGCTCATGCGGTAGGGGGCGAAGAACGAGTTGACGTCGTTCACGACGCGGCCCGAGCTGATGCCGGCGAACATCCATGGGATGGCGGTGGCGTGCAGCAGGACGACGAGGAGGATCGCGCCGCCGCGGATGAGGTCCATCCAGCGGGCCCTTGCTGCGCCGCTCTGCGCGCTGGGTGCGGCGGGCGGCTGCTTGGACTGCGGTGAGGGTGAAGTCATTGCTGATGCGCGTCTGGTCGGGAGCTGCCGACGCACGACGGCGAGGCTTCGGCAGTGTCCGACCCTACGCGACTCCTGGCGGTCCGCTCGCTGCCCCGCCCAGACATGGCAATCTGGCGACGCGCTTCCGGTTCGGTCTTGGGGTCGGCTCCGTCGCCTCGCCTCGGCAGCGTTGTGGCCTCCTGTCGTTCCCGAGGGCGGGAACAGCAGGAGGCCACGATTCTGCGCCGGCGAGGCGGGACGCGCGCTAGCCGCGCTTGCGCCCGTAGAGCGAGATGACGACGAGGATGATGGCGCCGTAGATGAGCTGCTGCACGTTGGAGCCCAGGTTGAGGACGGTGACGAGCGTCGCGACCTGGCCGAGCACGAGCGCGCCGCCGACCGTGCCGACCACGGATCCTCGCCCGCCGAAGATGGATGCTCCACCCACGACGACTGCGGCGACGGAGGAGAGCAGGTAGCTGTCGCCCATGGTCGCGGACGCCTGCTGGAAGTAGCCGACGATGACCATGCCGGCGAAGGCGGCGAGCATCCCCGAGATGATGTACCCGGTGATGCGGATGCGGTCGACGGGGAGGCCTGCGAGCCTCGCCGTCTCGGGGGACGCGCCGACGAGGAAGAGGGAGCGTCCCCATCCGGTGTAGCTGAGGACGAGCTGCAGCACGACCATGAGCGCGAGTCCGAGGGGGAGGACCGCGGCCATGGAGAGGCCCAGGACGCTGATCTGCGCGGAGGTGATCGCCGTGATGAAGTCGGGGATCTGCGTCAGCTCGGAGAAGTTGAACTGCAGCAGGATAACGCCGAACAGGAGGCCGTTCATGGCGATCGTCGTGACGATGGGGGTGAGGCCGAGCTTCGCGATGACGAGCCCGTTGAGGAGTCCGATGACGGCGCCTGCGAGGAGCGCGCCGAGGAAGGCGCCGAACGGGCCGAGGGGGCCGACCATGGCGAGGAACGACAGCGCGGAGAAGGCGATCGTGTTGGGGACGGACAGGTCGATGCCCGCCTGGATGACGGCGAACGTCTGCCCGAACGAGGCGATGGAGAGGATGATCGCGAAGGTCGCCGTGCCGATGAGCGACTCGATCGTGATGAGGTTCGGGCGGATGATGCCGCCGATGAGGAACAGCACGAGGAACGCGACCAGCGGCCACACGCTGCGCGGGACTCGAGCGAGCAGCGACTTGGACGGCGCGTACTCGACCTCGTGGTCGCCGGGGGCGGGGGCTCCCGCGCCTGCCGTCCCCGCATTGCCGACTGCGGCCGGAACTGTTGCGGTCATGACCGTGCTCCCTTCCGAGCGAACGACAGCTTTCGCCAGACGACGGGGATGCCCACGACCGAGACGATGATGAGCGCCGAGATGACGTACTGCCAGTACGAGTTGATGCCTGCGAAGAAGAGCAGGTTGCCGATGAGGCCGAGGGTGATGCCGGCGAGGATGGTGCCGATGATGCTGCCGCGTCCGCCCGTGAAGCTGGCGCCGGCGAGGGCGACGGCGGCGATCGAGGAGAGCAGGTAGGGGTCGCCGCTTCGCGGGTCGCCGGTCATGGTGGAGCCGGCGAGCATGATGGCGCCCGTGGCGGTGAGCACGCCGGCGATGCCGAAGGCGGCGAGCTTCGTGAGGCGCGCGTTGAGGCCCGCGGCGCGGATGCTGTCCATGTTCGAGCCGACGCCGTAGATGTGCCTGCCGAGGGCGCTGCGCTGCAGGACGAACCAGAGCAGCACGGCGATGATGGTCAGCCAGACGAGGGCGACGGGCACGAAGGGGATCGCCTCGCCGCTCGTCGCGAGGTGGAACTCGGTGGTGATGTTGCCGCCCGGCCTGTCCATGACCTCGCGGGCGAGCGAGCCGAAGATGAAGGCGCTCGCCAGCGTCACCGCGATGGCGGGGAGTCCCCCGTAGGAGACGAGGAATCCGTTGAAGAGGCCGCAGGCGAGGCCGGTCGCGAGGCCGAGGAGCACGGCGATGGGGATGGGCACGACCTCGGTCTGGGCCGCGAAGACCACGTTGGAGAGGCTCATGATGGCGCCGATGGAGATGTCGATGCCGCCGACGAGCACGATGAGCAGCTGGCCGAGCGCGACGAACGCGAGCGGCACGACGAGGTTCGCGGCCGTCTGCAGCTGGAAGCGCGTGAGCAGCTCCGGGTTGATGATGAGGTAGACGATCAGGAACACGACGAACGCCGCGGCGGGGGCGAACGCGCCCTCGCGTCGCAGCCTGACGAGCCCCTGTCGGCGCGCGACGGCCCGGGTGACCGGCTGCGCCGGCGGCGGGGTGACGGTGGCGGTCATCTGCTGCTCCTCGATGTCTTCTCGCGCGCTGCCCTGCCGCGCGTCTGCGTCTTCGCGGCTTCGCTCGCCGCTTCCTCGAGCTCGGCGGCCGAGACGGTCTGGATGCTGCCCGTCACGCCGACAGCGGCGCCGACGATCGCATCCGCGGTCAGTCGCTCATCGGCGAGCTCGTCGGTGATCTGCCCGTTGTAGAGCACGAGCACCCGGTGGCACACGTGCACGAGCTCCTCGACCTCGGTGGAGAACCAGAGGACGCCGACGCCCTGCTTCGCGAGGTCGACGATCGCGCCGTACAGCTCCTGCTTGGCACGCACGTCGATGCCGCGCGTGGGGTCGTGCAGCAGGATGACGGACCGGGAGCGGTTCATCCACCTGCCGAAGACGAGCTTCTGCTGGTTGCCGCCGGAGAGCGAGCCGGCCGCTTCGAGGGGGCCGCGCGTTCGCACGGAGAGGGCCGCGAGCACGCCGTCGAGCCAGCCGCGCTCGCGGGCGAGCCGTGGCTTGCCGCCGAGCTGCCAGGCCTTGAACCAGGGCGCGAGGAGGTTCTCTCCGACGCCGAGCTCGAGCGCGAGCCCTTCCTTCTTGCGGTCTTCCGGCACGTAGCCGAGGCCGCGGCGCACGCCGCGGACGGGCGTGAGGCGGGTGACGGACTCGCCGTCGATCGTCCACGAGTCTGCCGTGGCGGCGGATGCGCCGAACAGTGCGCGCAGCAGCTCAGCCTGCCCGTGCCCCGCGAGGCCGCCGATGCCGACGATCTCGCCGGCGCCGATGGTGAGGGAGATGCCGTGCACGCCTTCGGCGCGCAGCCCTTCCACGTCGAGGACGTCGCCCTCGCGGGTCCGTGCGGGCGGGTCGGGGAAGAACCGCTCGGCCTTGCGGCCGGCCATGAGCGAGATGAGCTCGTCGTCGGTCCAGGAGCCGCGCGAGAACTCTCCCGCGAGGCCGCCGTCGCGCAGCACGATGCCGCGGTCGGCGATCTCGGCGATCTCCCCGAGCCGGTGCGACACGTAGATGACGCTGCCGCCGCGTGCGGTGAGCTCGCGGATGCGGGTGAACAGCCACTCGACTCCGGGAGGGGTGAGGGCGGATGACGCCTCGTCGAGGATGAGCAGCTTCGGCTCGCCGGCGAAGGCGCGCGCGATCTCGACGAGCTGCCGGTTGGCGAGCGAGAGGTCGGAGACGAGCGCCCGTGGGTCGATCCGGGGGAGGTCCAGCGAATCGAGCAGGGCGCTCGCCGCACCGATCGCCTTCTTCTGCGAGAAGCCGCGCAGCGGCGCCCCGTCCGGGAGGCTCAGATTCTCGGCGACGGTCCATTCGGGCACGAGCGCCAGCTCCTGGAACGCGCAGCGCACGCCGGAACGACGCGACAGTCGCACGCTCCCTGAGGCGAGCGGCGCATCCTCGACCGTGATGGTGCCGGACGTGGGGGTGACCGCGCCCGCCAGCATCTTCGCGACGGTGCTCTTGCCCGCGCCGTTCTCGCCCACGAGGGCGAGCACCTCGCCGGGGTGGCAGACGAAGCTCACCCCCTGCACGGCCTTGACCGGGCCGTAGCTCTTCACCAGGTCGGTAGCGACGAGGAGCGCCTCGCCAGACCGCGCGTTCCCGGTGCGTGCCGGCCGGGTGGCTTCCGTCTGCCCGGGCGCCGCGGCGACGTCCGCGGCGCCCACTTCACTTGCATTCATGACTCGATGTGTCCTCGCTGATCGGTTCGAGTGAGAGCTGGCGGCAGCCCTGCTGGTGAGGGCTGCCGCGGTGCCCTAGGACCCGGAGTAGTACTCCATGACGTCCTCGAGCTTCAGGTCGAGACCGGGGAAGTCGTAGCCGAGCTGGAAGTTCGCGGGGCGATCTTCGAGGCAGTAGTCGGCGGCGTTCTCAGTGGTGATCTCGAGCGGCGGGAAGAACTGCTCGCGTTCGATCTCCTGGCCTTCGAGGAGCAGGACGGCCTGTTCGAGGCCCTTCGCGTAGATCGACGGCTGGCCGAAGATCATGTTGCCCGTGAAGCCTTCCGGGGCGTACTCGACGAGGGCGCAGGCCTCGCCGTTGTAGCCGGAGCCGCCGACGGTGGGGACGAAGGGGATCCCGGCGGCCTTGTAGGCCTCGGCCACGCCCTGACCTCCCGTGAGGAAGGAGTAGACGCCGCCGATGTCCGGGTTGGAGCGGAGGATGTTGGCCATCGACTCCTGCGCGGTGGCCTCGTTCCAGCCGTTGGTGTCCTGGGCGACGACGGATGCGCCGCCGGCCTCGAGCGCGTCGATGACGCCCGGCATGGAGCCCTCGTTGAGGGGAACGCCGGCGAGGCCTTCGAGCACCGCGACGTCCTTGTTGTCGGTGAGGTTCTCGAGCAGCCATTCGGCGCCGATGGTGCCGGCGCTCGCCCAGTCGGTGGAGACGGTGTAGACGTCCTCGCTCTCGTAGGGCCCGCCGTTGGCGATCACGGGGATGCCCTGCGCGGTCGCCTGCGCGATGGCCGGGTCTGCGCCGCTGGAGGAGGCCGGGTCGAAGAGGATGAGGTCGACGCCGTCGGCGATGAGGTTCTGCATGGCGGCGTTCTGCTGGGCCGCGTCGTTGTCGTCGGTGCGCACGATCTTGAGCTCGACCTTGTCGACGTACTCGGGGGAGTTCGCGAGCGCCTGGAGGGAGGCGAGGCCCATCTCGCGCCAGGCCTGGCCGCCGAGGGGCTGCTGGAAGCCGATGACGAACTTGCCGTCCTCGCCTCCTGCGGAACCGCCGCCACCTTCTGCCGGTGCGCTCGTGCATCCGGCGAGGAGGACCACGGCGGAGGCCGTGGCGACGAGTGCTGTGCCCATCCTGAAGCGCGATTTGGGTCGACGAGTGTGCATGATTTCTCCTTTGAAATCTGGCGGATGCTGCTGGCGGCGTGAGTGGGGTGGAGGGCCTCTGACCGAGATCCGGGGCTGTTCGCCAGCTTGCTTCGTGACACTAGCCCAAAAATGGCAGCGCTACCAGTAGCGCTGCCAAATTGGCTGCGGACAGTTATCCGAATGCGGTCGCCAGGACCGGCGGCAGGTCTCCGTGAGCTGTCCCACGCGTCTTGCCGCACATGTCTGCGCGGTCCTCGCCGCCACGCAGACATGTGGGAAGTGGAGCTTCCCGAGGGCGGGAAGCTGCACTTCCCACATGTCTGAGCGGCTGAGGGGCTGAGGGGCTGAGCGGCTGAGTCTGCTGGTGGCTGGTGGCTGGTGGCTGGTGGCTGAGGGCCGGCGGCCGCGGGCGGGGGCGTGCTCGGTAGGGTGGGTCACGACGAGGGGATGCGACGTGGAATCACCTGCTGAGATTTCGGAGGCCGTCGGCGCGGAGATGCGAGCGCGGCTCCAGGAGACGCTCGCGCGACGTGCCGAACTGCTCGGTGGCGGGGCGGATGCACGCGCCGAGCCGAGCGATAAGGCGGCCACCGCCGCATCCCCCGTCACATCCACCGCCGTATCCGCCTCAGCATCCACCTCGGCTGCCGCCGCGAGTGCTGGTGAGGCGTCCAAGCACGAGTGGGTGGCGCCGCCGATGCACTCCGACGCGGCGATCCGCGCCCAGACCGGGCAGGGGTGGGACGACTGGATCGACGCGATCGACGCGGGTGTGGGGCGCGACGCGGCGCATCCGCGCATCGTCGAGTGGGTCATGGCGAACTCGGCGCAGAACGGCTGGTGGAGCCAGGGCATCGCGGTCAGCTTCGAGCGCATGACCGGCCGGCGTCTGGCGGGGCAGATGCCGGACGGCACGTTCACGGCGAACCGCTCGCGAACGCTGCCCGTCGACCGCGAGGTGCTCAGGGCGCTGATCGCTGACGACGCGGCGCGGGATGCGCTGCTCGGCTTCGAGACGGAGTTCCGCTCCAAGGTCGCGTCGAAGACCTACAAGGTGCTCATCGCTCGCGACGCGCAGCCGTTCGATGGGCTCCTGTTCACGTTCGACGCGGCGCCGAACGGGCGCACGAAGTTCGCGATCGCGCACGAGAAGCTGCAGGTGTTCGACGAGATCGAGCTGTGGAAAGCCCACTGGGGCGCATGGCTCGACGCCCTCGAGCTGGCCCTCGCCTAGCCCCCTCTCCCCTCC
>NZ_PSYC01000050.1:0-9425 GCF_002931515.1 Pseudoclavibacter sp. RFBG4
CCACCTGCCCAATCCCGCGCACCCCCTCCGCTGCCCCGCGACTCTCCGCCGCCGAGGGCTGACTTGTGGTCGCTTCGGGCCCGGGATGACGACCATAAGTCAGCTCTGGGCTGCAGGGCATCGGGGGCGAGCGGGGAGTGGAGGAGGGCAGTGGAGGAGCCAGCCCCGGGCGCCTCGACTGAGCGCTGCCCCCGCGCCCAGGGGTGACTTGTGGTCGTTTCGGGTCCGGAATGACGACCATAAGTCAGCCCTCGGCACCGGAGGGGGCAGCGAGGGCGAGGGCGAGGGCGAGGGCGAGGGCGAGAGTGAGGGCGAGTGGAGTGGAGTGGAGAGGAAGGCAGGGTGGGAGTCGGACCTCTCCGCCCACCTTGCCGCGCCTGCCCACCCGCGCGTCGCCCGTGCGCCCGCCCTGCCGCGCACGTCCATCCACCTTCCCGATCCCGCGCACCCCCTCCGCTGCCCCGCGACTCTCCGCCGCCGAGGGCTGACTTGTGGTCGTTTCGGGACCGGAATGACGACCATAAGTCAGCTCTGGGCTGCAGAGCATCGGGGGCGAGCGGGGAGTGGAGGAGGGCAGTGGAGGAGGGCAGTGGAGGAGCCAGCCCCGGGCGCCTCGACTGAGCGCTGCCCGCGCGCCCAGGGGTGACTTGTGGTCGTTTCGGGTCCGGAATGACGACCATAAGTCAGCTCTGGGCACCGGAGGGGGCAGCGAGGGCGAGGGGGCTGGATGCAAGGGCTGCGGCTGCGGCTGAGGCGTCGAGTCGGTCGCGGGGCGAGAGGCGCGGGGCGAGAGGCGCGAGTTGAGAGGCGCGGGTCGGGAGGTCGGATTCGGGCTTCGCTAGCTGGGAATCGGAATCGGGATCGGGATTCCGAATTCGGGGTTCGCGAGCCGGGATTCGGGATCGCGGGTCGGGACTCGGGAGGCTGCAACGGTATGGCCGTGGACGCAGGCGGTCGGGCCGTCGAAGATCGGGGTCTGCCGTGTCGAAGCTCTGGCGTCAGCCGCGTCGAAGCTCTGGCGTCAGCCGCGTCGAAGATCTGGCGTCTGCCGCGCCGAAGATCTGGCGTCTGCTGCGCGGAAGATCAGGCGTCTGCCGCGTCGAGGCCGTCGAGGTAGGCATCGGTGGTGCGCTTCTGCGCGGCGCGAGCGTCTGCCTCGTCCGAGCCGGCCGCGATGGAGGCATCCGCCCACGATTCGGCGCTCAGCATGAGGAAGCTCCTCGCGTCGTCGCCGCGCACCCACGAGGTCGTCTCGAGGGGGACGGTCGCGCCAGCCTCCAGGTGGTGGGCGAGACTCGCGAAGCTCAGGTCCCAGCCGACTCCGGTCGCGCCGACGCCGAACTTGGGCCACGTCTCCTCGTCGGTCGGGGAGTGGTGCTCGAGGGTGAGCGTGGCGTGGGTCTCATCGACCTTCGTGAAATGGGCCTCGATGTGCGTGTGCTCGCCGTCGTACTCCCAGGTCAGCGTGAAGGAGTCCGGCGCGTGGCAGCCGGTGATGTGCCCGTGCGCGTTGTCCTGGATCTGGTAGGTGCCGCCCTGGCGGAGGCTGCCGTCGACGGGCGCGAACCACTGGGCGAGGCGGGCGATCTCGGTGGCCGCCGACCACAGCGAGCTGCGCTTCGCGGCGAACGTCTGCGTGAGGGTGATGACGAAGCCGTCGTGGCCGTCGAGTTCCTGCATCCGCACCGAACGGGTGACGGCGGCCAGCTGGGTGGCGCTGTCGAAGGTCGATGTGCTGGTAGAGGTGGGCGCCTTCGTCATGTGCCCTCCTTCTGTGTCGGTGCTGGGCGGGATGCGGGGCTGGGGCGGCGTGCCGGGGCCGGTGCCGGTGCCGCGTGCGTGGGGCGGCGCGCGTGCGCGCTCTCCTAGCGTCGCACTTCGGCGTTCACCTTGGCAGGCCCCGCGCGGGGTTGCCTGTGACGATTACGTGAAGTTGCGGTTGCGGACGTGCGACGACGCCGCGCGTCGGGCGGGTCAGGGGACGCGGACCGCCTGGGTGGCGGCAGTCTCGCCCTTCCAAGGGAGCAGGAAGAGGGCGAGAAGCCCGGCGATGATGGTGAGGCCGCCGACCATCCAGATGACGCCCGGCCAGTCGAAGTGCTGGAAGAAGACGCCGCCGAGGAACCCGAAGAGGCTTGAACCGCCGTAGTAGCCGAGGTTGTAGAGCGCGGTCGCCTGGGCGCGGCCGCGGGTCGGGTAGGCGCCGGCCCAGCCGACGGCGACGGAGTGCGCGCCGAAGAAGGCGGCCGTGAAGATCGCGAGCCCGGTGATGACGAGCCACAGCTGCGGCGCGAGGGTGAGCGCGAGGCCGCCGAGGGAGACGGCCGTGGATGCGAGGAGCACGACCTTGCGTCCGTGGCGGCCGGCGAGGCGAGCGATGAAGGGCGAGGAGAACGAGCCGGCGAGGTAGGTGACGAAGACGAGCGACACGAGCCAGACGGGGAGGAAGTAGGGCGACTGGGTGAGGTGGAAGCCGAGGAAGTTGTAGACGGCGACGAATCCGCCCATGAGGAAGAAGCCCTGCGCGAAGAGGCCGAGCATCCTGGTGCTGGAGAGGTGCGCGGCGATGGCCTTCCATGCTCGGCCGATGCTCGCGCCAAGGGTTCCGCCCGCGTGCTTGGCGAGCGGGGCGAACCCGCGCGGCTTGGGGATGAGCCAGATGAAGAGCACCGCCATGGCGACGGAGATGAGGGACACGGTGAGGAGGCCCAGTCGCCAGTCGAGGAGCTCGGCGACGGGGGTCGGCACGATGCGTCCACCGAGGCCACCGAGGGTGTTGCCGGCGACGAAGGTGCCGGCTGCTCCTGCAGCGGCCGTGGGGTGCAGCTCCTCGTTGAGGTAGGCGATGGCGCAGGCGGGGACGCCGCCGAGCGCGAGTCCCTCGAGGAGGCGCAGCGCGAGGGCCAGCTCGAAGCTCGGCATGAGGATCATGAGCAGACCGAGCACGGTTGCGCTCGAGATGGAGATCGTGATGGCGCGGACGCGCCCCATCCGGTCGGCTGCTATCGACCAGGGAAGGACGGAGATGGCGACGCCGAGGGTGCCCATCGACACCATGAGCGCCGCCATCGCGGGGTCGATCGCGAAGGTCGTCGAGATCTCGGGCAGCAGCGCCTGTGGGGCGTAGAGCTGCGCGAACGTCGCGAACCCCGCGCAGAGCATCGCGAGTTGAATGCGTCGGTAGTCGCGGGACCCGCCGAGGTGTCCGAGCCAGGGGTTGCCGGTGGATGGGGGCTTCGGGGTGCTGGCGCGGTCGGGGGTCACTCGTTCGAGGGTACTCCGGGGGTTTCGTCGGAGCATTGTGCGTCTGCATGGGCGCGCGTGGATCGTTCGTGGTCTTGCCCGAAATGACGGGCGACCCGCCGGGTTTGCGGTGCGCCGGGGTCGTGTGTAAGCTATCCCCTGGTCAATCGCGCAAGCGAAAGACTGGGCGCCCGTAGCTCAACGGATAGAGCATCTGACTACGGATCAGAAGGTTAGGGGTTCGAATCCCTTCGGGCGCACGGTACCAGAGCTTCCAAGCTCGAGTACGAAGCTCTGTGTTGAGACAGATGCAGGAAAGGCTCGCGAAAGCGGGCCTTTTTTGTTTGCCGTCGTGGGGCCGTCTCAGTCGCTCGAGGAGGGTCAGCGTCGTGCGGCACGGTTGGCTGACGCGTCCGCGCGTGCGATGCGCGCGAGGGCGATCAGGCCAAGGACAAGCAGCACGAGCGCGCTCGCGGGCGCCAGCATGAGGCCGGTGTAGCCGAGGCCCACGAGGAACTCGGCAGTGCCCGGGTCGGCCGTGTCCGGGTGGGCAGCCGCGAGGGCGCCGGCAGGACCGAAGGCAGCGGCAGTCGCGAGGGCGGTGAGGCTGAGCCCCAGCACGACGGCGACGATGGCGAGCGCACGCTTCATGCTCTCGAGCCTCCCACACGAGCCTCCCGAGCGAGACGGTGGGGTCTCCGCGTACTTCCCGTGGAGGCCCGGATTCGGTAGCGTTCCCTCATGATCATCGTGACGACCAATGACGTTCCCGGCACATCCATCTCGAGCGTCATCGGCGAGGTCTCGGGCCTCACCGTGCGCTCGCGGAACATCGGCGCGCAGTTCGCGGCCGGTTTCAAGTCGCTGGGCGGCGGCGAGCTGAAGGGCCTCACGACGCAGCTCGAGCAGGCTCGGGCGGAAGCCGTCGCTCGCCTCAAGGCGGCAGCGGAGGCCGCCGGAGCGAACGCCGTCGTCGCGATGCGCTACGACTCGAATGAGATCGACCAGAACTACCAGGAGATCGTCGCCTACGGAACGGCCGTCGTCATCGCCTGAGGCTGAGTGAAACTCGGCCAGCCCTTCGCGCGAATCGCCTCCCGCTACGCGCGGCCCTTGAGGATGAGGTTCCAGTAGACCCACGGCAGCACGCGTCGGTCGAAGACCCAGGTGAGCCGACGCTCGCGCGCGAGCCCCTTCCAGAAGGGGACACTCGGGCGCTGTTGCCCACCGGCGTCGAACTCCGCGAAGACCACGCTCGAGCGCGAGACGGTGAACGGGGCGACGGTGTAGCCGTCGTACTCGCTCTGCGCGGCCTGTCCGCCGAGCACGCCGGCTAGGTTCTCGGCGAGGGTCTTCGTCTGCTTCCGCAGCGCCCCGCCGGAGCGCTGGCTCGCCGAGACGGCGGCGTCGCCGAGCGACCACACGTTCGGGTAGCGCCGGTGCTGCAGGGTGCGCCCGTCCACGTCGACGAATCCAGCCTCGCTGTCGGTCAGGGGCGCCGCCGCGGCGAGACCCGCCTCGGCGATCCAGGCGGGAGCCCGCTGCGGGGGTTCCACGACGAGGGCGTCGTAGTGGATGCGCTCGGACTCGGCTTCGGGCTCGCCTTCGACGTCTGCCGTGGTACCGACCGCCGCCCTACCGATGACTGCGGTGCTGCTGTCGGCGATCACCTCGCTGAGCCGCGATTCGCGGCGCACCTCGATGCCGTATTCGGCGACCTTGCGCTCGAGTTCCGCGTCGATCTCGGGCACGCCGAGCGGCGTCGCGTCCGGCAGGACCAGCACGACCCGAATGCGGTCGAGCACGCCTCGTGCGCGCCAGTAGTCGCACGCCAGGTACATGGGTTTCTGGATGGCACCGGCGAACGAGGCGGGCTCGGGGGCCTGCACGAACACGGCGGTGCCTTCCCGCAGGTCTCGGAGCAGGTGCGAGGTCTTGTCGGCGAGTCCGATCTCATAGCTGGATGCGACGCGCGGCGACTGGAGGGCTGCGTGCAGGCCGGGGATCGCATCCCAGTCCTGCACGATGCCCGGGCAGACGACGAGGTGCTCGTAGCCGACTCGTCGGCCGGACTCGAGGACCAGCGATGAGGTCTCGGGGTCGACGGAGGCGACGGCGTCGCGGAGGAGCGTCACTCCCGTCGGCATGACGTCGACCTGCGGTCGAGTCGCCTGGCTCGCCTTCGCGGTGCCGCCGGCGACGTGCGAGAGCATGGGCTGGTAGACGTGGTTGACGCGCGGCTCGATGACGGTGATGTCGGGGATGCCGGTTCGCTGCAGCCGGCCCGCGACGGAGAGGCCCGCGTTCCCGCCGCCGATGACCAGCACGCGGTAGGTGGTGAGCGTCGGCTGCTGTGCTGCCTGCTGTGCAGGCTGTTTCACTGCGTGCTGCGCTGGCTGCTTTTTCGGCTGGGCGTCGCCGTTCGGGGTGGGGGTCATCAGAGCGACGCTAGCCGCCGGACGGCGTCGCGGACCCGTCACCGGGGCATGGTCACGCAACTCCCAGCCTGCTGCCACGATCAGGAAACAGCGTCGTCAAACATGTGGGCCGCTGCCGGGCGCCGGACCCACCCCGCCCATTCCCGACCTAGGCCCGGCCGAGCCACCAATCGGGGGACGCGGCGATGATCGTGCGGGCCGCCGCATCCACGTCGTCGACCTCCCCGGAGCGGAGCCATTCCTCGATGGCGCTGACGGTGCCTCCGCCGGCGTAGGCGATGAGGAGGCGCGCGTGGCGTTCGCGGTCGATGCCGGGCTGGGCTGTCGGCGCGATCTCGGGGTGGCGGGCGAGGTGCGTGCGGAGTCCGGTCTCGATGCGGTCGACGAGGGTGTCGCGGACGGCCCCGGTGAGTCGCGGCGACATGGCGTTGCGGTAGATCTTCGCGTGGCGTGCGACGTGCCGAAGGAGCTCGCGCTCTGGTTCGTCGAAGACGCTGAGCTCGCTGCCGCTGCTGGCTGGCAGTGATTCGAGGGGTGCCATGAGGGTGTCGATCTCCTCGCCAAGGAAGGCCGCGAGGAGATGCTCTGGCGTGGGTGCGTGCCGGTAGAAGGTGTCGCGGGTGATGCCGGCGGCTCTGGCGACTTGCGCCACGGTGACATCGGCGATGGGCTGCGCGGCCGCGAGCTCGTAGATCGCCGCGCGGAGGGCAGCGCGTGTTCGTGCCTGACGCGGATCCATCCGCCCACCCTATGGGCTGCAGGGCGGGCCCACAGCAAACTATCTGACAGGTGCCTGATAACCGGCGTACGCTGGAGTGGCACGCCAACGACGGCGGGCAGAACGGAGTGAGCAATGTCGCAAGCAGCAGACACGACCGCAACCGGCCGAGGCCGATTCGCCGGCAAGGTCGCGATCGTCACGGGAGGCGTCTCGGGCATCGGGGCGAAGATCACGGAGCGCCTCGTCGCCGAAGGCGCCAGTGTCGTCGTCGCCGACATCAACGCCGAGCTCGTCGCCGCAGCAGGCGAGACCTTCGGTGGCAACGTCATCGGCCGCCGCACCGACGTGACCGACGAGGACGACTTCGCAGGCCTGATCGCCGAGACGGTCGAGAAGTTCGGCACGCTGGACGCGCTCTTCAACGTCGCGGGAGGCTCCCGCTCGGGCACCCTCACCGACATCTCGTTCGCCGACTGGGACTTCACTGTCCGCCTCAACCTCTACAGCGCCTTCAACGGGACCCGCCTCGCCGCCCGCCAGTTCCTCTCCGAGGGCAAGCCTGGTGCGATCGTCAACGTCGCCTCCCTCAACTCGCTCGTGCCGATGCACTTCGGCGTCGGCTACACGGCTTCCAAGGCCGCGGCCGTCATGCTCACGAAGCAGGCGGCGCTCGAACTCGGCGAGCACGGCATCCGCGTGAACGCCGTCTCGCCCGGCCTCGTCGCGACCCCGCTCACGAAGGGCCTCACCGACATTCCCGGCGTGCAGGAGGCGTACGACGAGCGCATCCCCTTCCGCCGCGCGGCGCAGCCGGAGGAGATAGCATCGGCCGCGCTGTTCCTCGCGAGCGACGACGCCTCCTACATCTCCGGCGACAACCTGGTCGTCGACGGCGCCTGGTCGACGACCGGCTACCCCGACCTGCGGAAGTTCCTCGCATGAAGGCCGCGGTGTTCCACGGCAAGGAGGACGTGCGGATCGAGGAGGTCGCCGAACCCACGCCGGGCCCTGGCCAGGTGAAGCTGCGCAACGCGTACGCCGGCATCTGCGGCTCCGACCTGCACGTCTACTACGCGCCGGAGAGCTCGGGCCTCGACTTCGAGCATCCGCACCCTGTCACGGGTTCGCTGCCGCCGCAGATCCTGGGCCACGAGTTCTCCGGAACCGTCGTCGAGCTCGGCGAGGGCGTCGACTCGGTGCGGCTCGGCGACCGCGTCGCGGTGTGGCCGATCTACGCGTGCGGCGAGTGCGCGGCCTGCCGTCGCGGCAAGCCGAACGTGTGCACGAAGATCGGCTTCCACGGCCTCTCCTCGCACGGTGGGGGCATGGCCGAGTTCACGACGGTGGATGCGAGCAAGCTGCACGTGCTGCCCGAGAACGTCGACCTGCGCCTGGGGGCGCTCGTCGAGCCGATGGCGGTCGCATGGCACGCGGTCGAGCAGAGCGGCGTGCAGGCTGGGCAGACGGCGCTCATCTCGGGTGCCGGCCCGATCGGCATCGGCGTGTGGTTCGCGTTGCGCGCCAAGGGCGTCGAGACGGTCATCGTGTCCGAGCCGAGCGAGGGTCGCCGGTCTGCGATCGCCGGGGTCGGAGCGGCGAACCTCGTCGACCCGACGACGGAGGACCTCTCGGCTCGGGTCGCTGAGCTCACGGCCGGGGACGGCGTGGATGTCGCCTTCGACGCTGCCGGAGTCGGGCCGGCTGTCGCGGCCTCGCTCGCGAACCTGACTCCCGGTGGGCGCGTCGTCGTCGTCGCCATCCACGAGCGGCCCATGGATTTCCTGCCGACGCAGCTCGTCATGGGCGAGACGGCGATCGTGGGCACCCTCGCCTACCTGCAGAGCGACTTCGACGCGGTCATCGCCGCGATGGCGGCTGGCGGATACACGGCTGACGGCTGGGTCGACGATGTCGCCGTCGACGACGTGGTCGGGGCGATCGAGAGCCTCCGCGCGGGCAAGGGCATGAAGGTGCTCGTGCGGGCCTAGCGTTCGTGCGGGCTGAGCGTTCGTGCGGGCTGAGCCCTCGTGCGGGCCCAGTGCTCGTGAGGGCTTGCCCGGAGCGTCCGGGAGCCGCGTCGCTACCCGCCGTGCACCCGAACGGTGCTCGGCGGGTTCGCGGCGAGCTTCGAGGCCGGGCGCACGGGGCGACGCTCGAGATTGCCGCCGCAGTTCGGGCACGCCCGACCCTCGAACGTGGCCACGCAGTCGCGGCACCACGTGCACTCGAAGGTGCAGATGTACGCCTCAGCGTGCGGCGGCAGGTCGACGTCGCAGCGTTCGCAGTTCGGGCGGAGCTCGAGGGCCATCAGGCGAGTCCGTTCTTCTCGGCGAACGGGTCCCAGCTCGCGTCCGTGTGCACGTCGAGCTCGGCGGCGTCGCTGACCATCGCCGCGATGTCAGCGCCGTGGATCGAGGAGATGATGGCGGCGGTCATGTCCATCCCCGCGGCGACCCCGGAGGACGTCCACCGGTTTCCGTCCTCGACCCAACGTGCCTGCGGGATCCACTCGACCGAGGTGCCGTGCGACGCCGCCCAGGCGAACGCCCGCTTGTTGGAGGTCGCCCGGAACCCGTCGAGCAGTCCGGCCGCCGCGAGCAAGGCGGAACCCGTGCAGACGGACGTCACGAGGCGCGCATCCGCTGCCCACCCTGCGAGCCAGCCGAGGAACCCGGCGTCGACGGCGAGGACCCGCGTGCCCTGCCCACCGGGGACGAGCACGATGTCGGGGCGCGCGGCGTCGGCGAAGCCGCTGGTCGCGATGACCTCCGGTCCCTGCGAGCTGCGCACCGGCCCCGCGTGCGGCGCGATCAGCTCGACGTCGAAGAGCGACGGGTCGAGCCTGAACAGCTCCACCGGGCCGAACACGTCGAGGAGCTCGAACCCCTCGAACAGGACAACGGAGATGCGACGCTTCGCTTCAGGCATGTCCGCATTCTCGCAGGATGACGACCGTTCTGCGCCGTTGTCGATGCCGTGGACGCGCATGTCTTCGCGCTCGCCCCGCCCCGCCGCCTCCCCGC
>NZ_PSYC01000067.1:0-9087 GCF_002931515.1 Pseudoclavibacter sp. RFBG4
GGGTTGTGCAGGCGGAGGGGCTCCCGTAAGTGCGCATGGCCCAGGTCTGTGGGCGCGCGGGCGCGGGGAGGCGCGTGGGCGGGCGGGGTTCTGCGCAGACCTGGGGATTGCGCAGGCTGTGGGGCGCCCGCAGGTGCGCAAGGCCCAGGTCTGTGGGCGCGTGGGTGCGGTTCTGCGCAGACCTGGGGGTTGCGCAGGCGGACGGGCGCCTGCAGGTGCGGAAGTCCCAGGTCTGTGAGTGCGTGGGCGCGCGGGCAGGGTTCTGCGCAGACCTGGGGGTTGTGCAGGCTGTGGGGCTCCGGCGAGTGCGCAAGGCCCAGGTCTGGAGGCGCGCGGGCGCGGGGAGGCGCGTGCGCGGGCAGGGTTCTGCACAGACCTGGGGGTTGTGCAGGCTGTGGGGCTCCCGCAGGTGCGCATGGCCCGGGTCTGTGGGCGCGCGGGCAGGGGTCTGCGTAGACCTGGGGTTGCGCATGCGAAAGGGTGCCCGCAGGTGCGGAAGGCACAGGTCTGGAGGCGCGTGGGTGCGTGGACGGGGATCTGCGCAGACCTGGGGGTTGCGCAGGTGAAAGGGCGCCCGCAGGTGCGGAAAGCACAGGACTGTGGGCGCGTGGGCGCGGGGAGGCGCGTGCGTGAGCGGGGTTCTGCGCAGACCTGGGGGTTGTGCAGGCGCAACGGCGCCCGCAGGTGCGCATGGCCCAGGTCTGTGGGCCGACTGAGTTGAGGGCGGACGGGCGGCGACGGGCGGCGGCGGGTTCCGGATGCTCGGGCACCGCTATTGCTGCCGGCTCGACCGCATCCGCAGCACCTAAGGCGCACATCAGCCTTTCTTATGACTGAAACCGACATAAGTGCGTAGAGTGGACGCACAGACACAGAGAGTGAGCAACGATGCTTCTCGAGAGAGACCTCATCCAGTCCGTCGGCTTCCGCAACGTGCGCGAGGGCGGCACGGTCACCGGGTTCCAATTCCAGCTCCGCATGCCCTCGTACCGCGGCATGGCGGCCTCGCTCATCGACGGGGTCGGCGTGCAGATCCCCGGCGTCATCGACGTGGACCCGACCGTCCCGCTCTGGACGCTCCAGGGGAACACGTACACGCTCGAGGAGCTGTGGGTGTCGAAGGATGTGCGCTGGCAGCTCGACGAGCCCGCCACCGTCACCGTCCCCCTCGAGGGTGGCCTGCCGGACGGCGTGCACGAGCTCTCGGTCGACCTGCGCCTGCGGATGTCGTACATCCCGCTCGAGCACCAGCCGAGCCGCTACCAGGTCTCCAAGCACGTGACGCTGACCCCAGAGGCGCAGGGTGCGCGGTTCAAATACGGCGTCTCCCTTTACAGCTACATGGGCGACTACGGCACGGTCATGGACCTCGAGACTGCGCTGCGCTCGATCGCCGACCTCGGCGCCACTGGCGTCGAGATCCTCGGCGAGGGGCACATCCCCAACTACCCCAACCCGAGTGACGAGTGGGTCGACGAGTGGTTCGCGCTGCTCGACAAGTACTCGCTCGAGCCGACGAACTACGGCTCCTGGATCGACACGCGGCTCTTCTCGAGCGGAGCGCAGGCGCGCGACCTCACCGCGGCGGAGGGTGCCGAGATCCTGCAGCGTGACCTGCGCCTCGCCAAGCGGCTCGGCTTCAGGTTCGTGCGCCCGAAGATCGGCGTCGTCACGAGTGACCTCGTGCCGCACCACAGCTGGACGGAAGCCGTCGAGCTGAGCCTCCCCCTCGCCGAGGAACTCGACGTCATCATCTGCCCGGAGATCCACTCGCCGACGCCCATCAAGCACGAGGTCGTCGACGACTACATCGCGCTCATCACGCGCACCGGCACGAAGCACTTCGGGCTGCTCCTCGACACCGGCATCTTCCAGGACCGGCCGATCCCGCTGCGGCCGGGCGAGCTGCCGGGCAAGCGCCCCGACTTCCTCGACGGCATCGGCGTCGACCCGGCCGACATCGCCGGAATCATCGAGCACGTCGTGTTCATCCAGGCCAAGTTCCACGACATCGACGAGCACCTCGAGGACCAGCAGATCCCCTGGGAGTCGGTGCTCAAGGCCCTCAAGGACGCCGGGTACACGGGCTACCTCTCGAGCGAATACGAGGGCGAGCGCGAACCGTGGCGCTCCATCGAGCAGGTCCGCCGCCAGCACTCCCTCATCCGTCAGCTCGCCGACCGCCTCTAGCGCATCGCCCGCCTCGGGCTTCGACCTCCACGCGTCGACCCCTCACTCTTCGAACCTCGCAAAGGACCAGCCATGTACCAGCTCGCACCGAACATCGAACTCCTCTTCACCGAAGCCGGCGACTACCACGACCGAGTCCGCGCCGCCTCGGCTGCCGGCTTCGACGCCGTCGAGATGTGGGGACCGACGGGCAAGGACGCGCCCGCCAAGCCCAAGGACATCCCCGCCCTCAAGGCGGCCCTGCAGGAGACCGGCACGCAGCTCACGGCACAGCTCGCCGAGCCGCGCACGCAGTTCATGATCCCGCCGAAGGACCACTCCTTCTTCTACCAGTGCCTGGACGAGGGCGTCGCCATCGCGCAGGACCTCGGCTGCCCTCGCCTCGTCGTCGGCAGCGGCACGGGCTTCGGCGGCTCGAAGCGGCAGACGCAGCTCGACGAGCTCATCGCCATCTATGAGAAGGCCATCGCCCAGATCGAGGGCTCCGGCATCACCCTCGTGCTCGAGCCGGTCAACATCCGCGTCGACCACCCCGGCTCGCTCCTCGACCGCACCTCCGAGGCCGTCTACGTCGCCCGCGGCGTCGACTCCCCGAACTTCGGCGTGCTCTACGACATCTACCACTCCGCCGTCGAGGGCGAGGACATGGCGGCCGAGCTCGCCAACGCCGGAGACATCGTCAAGTACGTGCAGCTGGCGGATGCGCCGGGCCGCGGCGAGCCCGGCAGCGGCTCGCTCGACTGGGCCGAGAAGTTCTCCGTGCTGCGCGCATCCGGCTACGACGGCCCCATCGGCCTCGAGTACTACCCGACCACGGAGTCCGCGGCATCGGTGGCCTTCGTGAAGGAAGCCGCGGCGTCGGCATGAGCCGCTACCCGGAGCGCGTCGACGTCGCCATCGTCGGCAGCGGACCAGCCGGCGCGAGCTACGCGCGCATCCTGAGCGAGACGGCACCCGAGCTGCGCATCGCGATGTTCGAGGTCGGGCCGACCGTCTCGAACCCGCCAGGCGCGCACGTCAAGAACATCGAGGACCTCGAAGCTCGGAGCTCCGCCCAGCGGCGCTCCGAGGGGCCGGGCGAAGCGGCCTCCAAGCTCAACAGCCCCGTCGCCCTCGCGCAGGGGAAGCGACAGTCGCGCCCGGGCACGTACATCCTCCCCGACGGCGACTTCTCGGTCGACGGCGGCGACGGGATGCCCGTCGCGGCGATGTCGAGCAATGTGGGCGGCATGTCCGCCCACTGGACGGGTGCCTGCCCGCGCCCGGGCGAGAGCGAGCGCATCAGCTTCCTCGACGCGACGGGCGAACTCGACGAACTTCTCGGCGAGGCCGAGCGCCTGCTCGGCGTCACGACCGACGCGTTCGAGGGTGCCCCCTTCAGCCAGCTCATCCGTGACCGGCTCTCGCCGGTGGTCGACGAGGGCCGCGAGCCTGCCGCCCGCGTGCAGCGGATGCCGCTCGCCGTGCGGCGCCGTGACGACGG
The DNA here is from genome assembly GCF_002931515.1 of Pseudoclavibacter sp. RFBG4. Lineage (NCBI taxonomy): Bacteria > Bacillati > Actinomycetota > Actinomycetes > Micrococcales > Microbacteriaceae > Pseudoclavibacter > Pseudoclavibacter sp. RFBG4. The sequence continues at coordinate 3,674 of NZ_PSYC01000067.1, forward strand.
GCGCCTCGTCTGGTCGGGCTCCGACGTCGTCCTCGGCGACGTGACACGCGAGAACCCCAACTTCGAGCTCTTCGATGAGTCCCTCGTCACCAGGACCGTGCTCGGCGACGACGGCGCGGTCGCGGGAGTCGAGGTGCGCGACCTCAGCGAGGCCGGCGCAGCGCAGCTCAGCGTGGTCGCGGCCCGAGTGGTCGTCGTGGCCGCCGACGCGCTCCGCACACCGCAGGTCCTGTGGGCCTCCGGGATCCGGCCCGACGCGCTCGGCCGCTACCTCAACGACCAGTCGCAGGTCGTCTTCGCCGCCCGGATCACAGGCATCGAAGCGCCGGGGGCATCGGCGGCCGCCGTGCAGGACAAGACCGCTGGCGCCATCAGCGAGACGAGTGGCGTCAGCTGGGTGCCGTACACCGACGCGAAGCCGTTCCACGGGCAGATCATGCAGCTCGACGCGTCCCCCGTGCCGGTCGCGGTCGACGACGCCGTCATCCCCGGCTCCATCGTGGGGCTCGGCATGTTCTGCGCGAAGGAGCTGCAGCGCGACGACCGCGTGCTCTTCACCGAAGGGCACCTCGACAGCTACGGGATGCCCGCCGTGCGCATCCACTACACCGCCACCGACAAGGACCGAGCGGTGATGGATGCGGCGGAGGCCGAGCTGCGCGTGCTCGGCGACGCCGTCGGCGAACCCCTCGACGAACGCGTCATCCGCCTCCCCTTCGGCGCATCCCTGCACTACCAGGGCACGACCCGCATGGGCGAGACCGACGACGGCGAGAGCGTCTGCTCGCCGACGAGCGAGGTCTGGGGCGTGCCGGGGCTCTACGTCGCCGGCAACGGCGTCATCCCGACCTCGACCGCCTGCAACCCCACCCTCACGAGCGTCGCGCTCGCCGTGAAGGGCGCCCGCGACGTCGCGGCGAAGCTCACCACCGCACCAGCGCTCGCGTCGCAGGCGACAGAGCACTGACCATGACTGACAACTGGCTAGGAGGCCACCATGATTCCTGATCGGATCATCGAGCAGGACACGCTCAAGACGAACGGCACACGCACCTCGGTGGAGGTGCGCCTGCCCTGGTACCGCTCGCTGCCCGCATCCTGCATCTCCGAGTTCGGCCTCTCGGTCGACGGCATCGCCGCCCCGCTCGAGTCGCTGCGCTGGACCATGAACGGCAGGACCTACGCACCGGATGAGCTCGCCGGCGACACGAGCGAGTGGTGGTTCCCGACGGACTCCGTCGTCGTCGAAGGCGACATCCCCATCACGGCGGGAGACGGAGACCACACGGTCGACGTCGACCTGAAGCTCTACATCCCGTACATCATCACCGACCACGGGGTGCTCCGCATCGAAGAACACAACTCCAAGACGATGAAGGCGGTCTCCGCATGAGCAGCGAGCTCGGCACCCCCATCCAGGGGGTCACCCTCTACAGCTTCACCCGCGCGTTCCACGGGCGCGAGTACGACCTCGAAGGGCTCATCCGCAAGGTCGCGGCCGAGGGCTTCGGGCCCGGCCTCGAGCTCATCGGGTTCTCGAGCATCCGAGGCTTCCCGAACATCACCGACGAGTTCGCCGGCTGGTTCTCCGACCTCGTCGAGGAGCTCGACCTGGTCCGCACCTCGCTCGCGGTCAACGCCGACATCGGCATCCACCGCGACCGCCTGCTCTCGCAGGACGAGCTCGTCGAGTACATGACGCGGCAGATCGAGGCGGCCGCCAAGCTCGGCTTCCCGGTCGCCCGCGTGCAGATCTCCATCACACCCGACTCCATGGAGCAGCTCGCGCCAATCGCCGAGAAGCACGGCGTGACGCTGGCCCTCGAGGTGCACGCCGACCAGTACGCCTCGCACCCCCGCATTCTCGCGCTCCGCGACCGCTTCGAGCAGGTCGGCTCCCCGTACCTCGGCTTCACCGCCGACTGGGGCGCCACCACCAAGGCGTTCGCCCCATCCGCCGTCGAGGCCTACCGCCGCCGCGGCGCCTCGGAGGAGCTGCTCACCGAGCTCGTCGAGCTGTGGGACGGCTACTACGCGGAGGGACCGCCCGCCGACCAGGGCGTGCACGGCAAGCGCTTCGGCTCCTTCATCGGCCTCGCCGCGAAGCACGGGCGCCCCGACTTCGGCATCGACTTCGCCATCAACGGCACCGGCCTCTTCGGCCCGGCCCGCGTCGAGGACTGGCTCGAGATCATGCCGTGGGTCAAGCACGTGCACGGCAAGTTCTTCGGCATCGACGAGCACGGGGAGGAGCCCTCGGTTCCCGTCCGCGAGCTCATCGCGCTGCTCGTCGAGCAGGGTTACTCCGGCGCCGTCTCGAGCGAGTACGAGGGCTGGCACTGGAACCACTGGCAGAGCCCGTTCGACATCATCCGCGCCGAGCACGCCGTCCAGCGCTCCGCGGCTGCGGATGCGGGCTCGCGCATGATCACCGACCCCGCTGAGGCGCGGCGCATCCTCGCCGCCCACCATGCACTGCCCGTACGCAGCTGACCGCCGCGACCAGAAGGAGAACACCATGACAGATGGCATCGCAGGAACGGGCATCAAGCTCGGCATCACCCTCTACTCGCTCACCTCGGAGTTCGCGGCCGGCCTCTACACGCCGGAGACGCTCGTCGAGGCCGTGCACAAGGAGGGCCTGGGCACCGGCGTCGAGTTCAACATCGCGCAGCTGCTGCGCACCTACCCGGACACCGACCACGAGTTCGTGAAGTTCTGGCGCGACACCCTCGAGCGCTACGAGCTGGAGCCCAGCGCCGTCGGCACGAACCTCGACATGGGGCGCCGCAAGGACCGCGACATGACGCCGGATGAGGAGTACGAGTTCTTCGCCCGCCAGCTCGCAACGGCGAACGACTTCGGGTTCCGCACCGTCGTCATCCGCTCGGCAGGCAAGGAGCTGCTCGCGCGACTCCTGCCGCTCGCAGAGAAGTACGACCAGCGCCTCGGCTACGAGATCCACGCCCCCTCCGGCCCGAACGCCCCGCAGATCCACGCGATCCGCGAGATGTACGAGGACCTCGGCAGCGACCGCCTCGGCTTCACCGCCGACTTCAGCTCGACGATGCACAGCCTCTCGCCGCGGCTGCTGCGCACCCTGAGCAGCATGGGCATGCCGGAGGAGTACTTCCCCGTCATGGACGAGATCTGGCGCCGCCCGCAGCCGATGCACGTGCGCAACCAGGCCTTCGAGGACTTCCTCACGGCCGAGAAGTTCGACTTCGCCCGCCTCGGCCCGTTCACGCGCCTCGCGTTCAACATGCACGGTCTCGTCGAGCCGGAGGAGTGGCTCGACATCATGCCGCAGATGTTCCACGTGCACGCGAAGTTCTACGACATCGACGAGCACGGCCAGGAGCCGGCCATGGACACGGCGCGCATCGTGCGCCAGTTCGTCAAGGGCGGCTACCAGGGCTACCTCTCCAGCGAGTGGGAGGGCCACGCTTTCGCCGACCTCGGTGAGAGCGACCCGGTCGAGCAGGTGCGTCAGCAGCACGCGCTCATGCGCCGTGCCATCGAAGAGACTGCGGCCGAGGCGAACAGCCTCACGGTCGCCTGAGGCTAGGGAACAGACACATGGCAACTCACAATTCGCTCTTCGCCGAGAAGGACGTCACCCGGCGCGAGGACGGCATCAGCGTCTCCGTGCAGATCCCCTGGTACCGCAGCCTCTGGCTGTCGGCCGTCGACAACGTCGAGGTCAACGTCAACGGGGTGTCCGTCCCGAAGGACAGGCTGCGCTTCGACCTCGCCGGACGCTCCTACGCGATCGACGAGCTGCCCGACCAGTCGGAGACCCTCTGGTTCCTCTCCGACCGGCCCGACATCGTCATCCAGCTGGATGAGGTGCCCGCCGCCGGCGACAAGCTCACGGTCGAGGTCGTGCTCACGATGCGACTCCTCTACATGCAGATCGCGCCGGGCCGCTATGTCACCAACCGCGTCCCCGTCGAGCGCGAAGTGGTCCTCGCATGACCCGGCCGTTGCGCGTGGCCATGATCGGCTACGGCTTCATGGGGGCCGCTCACTCGGTCGGCTGGCGGCAGGCGCCTCGCGTCTTCGGCCTGCCAGCCGAGGTCGAGATGGCGCTTGTGGTCGGGCGCAACGGCAACGCGGTCGCGGAGGCCGCGAAGCAGTGGGGCTGGCAGGAGTCGGCCACCGACTGGCGTGAGGTCATCGGGCGAGACGACATCGACATCGTCGACATCGTCACGCCGGGTGACTCGCACGCCGAGATCGCCATCGCGGCGCTCGAGGCGGGCAAGCACGTCATCGTCGAGAAGCCGCTCTCCAACACGGTCGCCGAGGGCGAGGCGATGGCGGATGCGGCTGCGCGCGCAGCAGAGCGCGGCGTGAGGTCGATGGTCGGCTTCACCTACCGCCGCGTGCCGGCCGTGACACTGCTCCGCGACCTCATCGCCGAGGGCAGGATCGGGCGCATCCACCGGGTGCGTGCGTCCTACCAGCAGGACTGGCTGGTCGACCCGGATGCACCGCTCTCGTGGCGCCTGCAGAAGGAGCTCGCGGGTTCGGGCGCGCTCGGCGACATCGGGGCGCACGCCATCGACCTCACGCAGTTCGTCACGGGCCAGAGCGTCGACCGGGTCTCCGGCACGATCGACACGATCATCGCCGAGCGTCCGCTCGCCGACGGCTCTGGCACTGGGGCGGTGACCGTCGACGACATCGCGATCTTCACCGGACGGCTCTCGGGCGGGGCGCTCGCCTCGTTCGACGCGAGCCGCTTCGCCACGGGCCGCAAGAACGCGCTCGCCATCGAGGTCTCCGGCGAGTTCGGCGCCCTCGCCTGGAACTTCGAGGACCTCAACTCGCTGCAGTACTACGACCGCACGGCGGACAGCCGGGCGCAGGGGTTCGCGCAGATCCTCGTGACCGAGCCCGAACATCCGTACGTCTCAGCCTGGTGGCCGGCCGGTCACATGCTCGGCTACGAGCACGGCTTCACCCACCAGGTCGTCGACCTCGTCACCGCCATCGCCGACGGCACCCCGCTGCACTCGAGCTTCGAAGAAGGGCTCAGCGTGCAGCGGGTGCTCGACGCCGTCGAGCGCAGCTCGGCCGCGGAGAGCGCGTGGGTCGAGACCCGCTCCGCCGTCGCTGTCTGAGCAGCGCGGCCCAAGCATTCGAGAACGTTAATTAAGAGGAGAAGCATGTCTCGTCCTGTCACGTTGTTCACCGGTCAGTGGGCCGATCTGCCGTTCGAGGAGGTCGCTCGCCTTGCGGGGGAGTGGGGGTACGACGGTTTGGAGATCGCGTGCTGGGGCGATCATCTGGATCCGTGGCGTTGGGATGACGCCGAGTACGTCCAGGGGCGGCTCGACATCCTCGAGCGCAATGGTCTGAAGGTGTGGACGATCTCGAACCATCTCAAGGGGCAGGTCGTGTGCGAC
>NZ_PSYC01000019.1:0-141909 GCF_002931515.1 Pseudoclavibacter sp. RFBG4
GGGGGGGCCGGAAAATACCAGCCCGCGGGACGGGAAAGTGGGCGGGGGGGGAAAAGGTGGGGGGGGGGGGGGGGGGGGGGGGGCGGGGTGAGGTAGTGGAGTACTTCCGGCCTGGTGACCGAACTGCGCGGTGTTGTTGCTTAGTCAGGAGCCCCTGGAGCGTTCTGGGCGCAAGTTCTTGCCGTGACTGTTTGTCTGCTGTCTCGCCTGTCCGCCCATGACGGGGAGACCGTGGCCTTTCGAGGGACACCGTGAACAGATTTACCCGGAGAAGTGTTTCAGACCAATTCTTGCGACCATACTGATGGGAGTCGTGCGGCGTCACATCGCTGTGCACAGAGCTCGTGGGTGACCTCGTCGTTCGAATCAGCTCTTCTACGTATGGGAGACACATGTCTGCGATCTTCAAAACCGTTTCCTGGCAGGTCAGCCAGCTGGTCGCGGGCGTACATCAGGGGAGCATCAGTCTTCCGGACTTGCAGCGCCCGTTCGTCTGGCCTGCTACGAAGGTCAGAGATCTCTTCGACTCGATGTACCGCGGATATCCCGTCGGCGCCCTGATGTTCTGGGATGTCGCGGCGGAAGACTCGACGCGAGCGATAGCGGGCGAAGCCCGCATTGCGGCCGCACACCAGATTGTTGATGGACAGCAGCGGCTGACGAGCCTCTACGCGGCCATGAAAGGCCTCGCTGTCCAGAACGACAACTACGAGCGCAAGTCCATCCGGATCTCATTCCACCCGTTCACGGAGAGATTCGAGGTGGCCACGGCCGCGACCGCCAGGTCTTCTGAGTGGATCGAGAACATCGCGACGGTGTTCGATGCCCCGATTGACGCGACCGACGACTACATCGAAGGGTTGGAAGCCGCCGGGCGAGAGCTCAGCCGCGAACAGACGCGCGAAATACGGCGGGTCTTCAGCAAGCTTGGCGACCTGCAGAAGTATCAATTTGACGTGGTGCACATCGAGAAAGACGTCGATAAAAAGCTTGTCGCGGACGTGTTCGTTCGCATCAACTCGGAGGGCGTGAATCTCAAGGCCTACGACTACATCCTGACCTGGTTGAGCGTCTTTTGGCCGGAGGGTCGGGAGCAGATTGACGAATTCGCGCGACACTCACGGATGACGCCGGAGCGTGCCAGCGAGCTGGCGGGCTCCAAGATCTCATGGACACCGAAGAACGCATACCTGGCCGTCGAGACTGGCCATGTCACTCGCGTCATGGTGGCCATTGGGCAGAATCGCGCCAAGCTCATCGACGCCTACGCGAACCTGCAGGCCAAGGACCGGCAGACTGGGCGAGTCGACGGCGACAAGCAGGAGCGAGAGCTCGCAAAACTACGAGACGCGTTGCCGGTCGTCACCAACAGCCTTCACTGGACCGAGTTCATACGTTCCATCCAGTTGGCCGGTTTCAGGTCCCACGCGGGCATCACCTCAAACATGAACATCGTTGCCAGTTACATCATCTTCTTGCTCGGCCGCACACAGTACGGAGTGGAGCTACGAAAGCTGCGTACGCTGGTTGCGCGATGGTTCTTCATGTCTCAGCTGACAGGCCGGTACACGGGCTCGAGCGAGTCTCAGATTCAAAAGGACCTCGATATGTTCGCCGACCTGGCGGACCGCGACGCCGAAGGGTTCCTGCGGCTCGTGGACGCGACCATCAGCGTGAGCGTCACAAACGACTTCTGGGAGTTCAACGCACCCCAGCTCCTGGTGTCCTCAAGTCACAAGCTGTCGCCGGTCTACCAGTGCTACCTCGCTGCCCTGAACACACTCGACGCGGACATGTTCATGATCCCTATGAAGGTGCGCGAGTGGATGGATCCGTCCACACCCACGGTCAAGGGAATGGAAGGACACCACCTCGTGCCCCGGGACTACCAGGAGAAGGTCCTGGGCACCATCGACAACAAGCGCATCAACCAAGCCGCCAACTTCGCTCCCACTGACTGGGACACCAACCAGCGCATCTCGAACCGTGCACCGGCCGTGTACTGGCCAGAACTGCTGGCCGAACGCGGTGGCAACGCCGACTGGGTGGCCAAGCAGCATTACTGGCACGCCCTTCCCAGAGACTGGCATTTGCTGCCCTACGACGAGTTCCTTGAGCAGCGACGCACGCTCATCGCACAAGTCATCCGAGATGGCTTCGCTCGCTTGGGGCCAGACCTAGGAAGCACGGCCCCTGACGCATCTCTGCCGCTACCGCAGGAGGTGGGAATTCCCACGTTGTCGCTCGCGGCATTGCTTGAGCAGGGACTCTTGTTGCCAGGCGATCAGCTTGCGCCACTCGAGTTGGAGACAGACGTTGACGCGGTCGTCACAGAAGATGGCACCGTGATGATCGATGGCATTCACGAGTTCGACGACCTCGATGAAGCAACACGATCGCTGGATGTGACCAACATCAGTGGGTCACAGTTCTGGGCCCTCGAGCGAGACGGCGCGCTTCAGCCCCTTAGCGAACTCGCGTCATCAATCGCTTGATCACAGCTCCACTGCTTTCCGACGCGAGCAGACCTGGCTGCCGGCTCCCGGACGCGCTCGACATACCGAGACCTCACCACCGAAACACCCGTCAGCGGGCAAACCCGTCTGCTGCTGAAACACCGAGACCTGGAGTATTGATGCCCAAGGACGCCCAGAATCAGAACCCCTCAGAACGCAAAATCGAGTCCCTGACGAAGCTCGCAACGAAGAACTTCAGTCGCTTTGCTATCGCGGCGCAGCACATGTCGGCAGAGGCTCAGATCAAGCTGATCCAACAACTCCCGGAGTTTCGCAAGCTGGCCACAGATGCCGTCACCTCGATCGAAAGGTCGTATCAGGCGACTCTGGAGTCGAACGATGAGAGCGCCCGCGCTGTTCACAACGGCTACGCGGCGCTGATCGGTGTCCTGATCAAGCGCCTCGACAAGGAGAATCTCACTCTCGAGGACGAGCGTTGGATCCTCAACAAGATCGCTGAAGCAGTCGCGGAGCAGAGGCGTATGCACAACGAGGACAGGAACGCCAAGGTCGCTATGTTCGGAAAAGTCGTGGCGGGAACGGCCGCTGTTGCTGTTGCCGTCGTGGTCGCCGTAGCAGGTGGCAAGGCGGCGCTCGACCAAAGCGATTCCGACCAGGCTTAGCTCGTGACGGGCCTCGCCTGCAGCGTCGGCTTAGCCTGCTGAATCGCCGCCGCAATGCCGCGGTGCCTGACCTGAGCTGGGTCTACCGTCACGTCAGCTCAGAAACGAACGGTTAGCTGATCCAGGTCGCTGTTCTCTACCGCGCCGTTTCTCAAGTGCGGACCGTGGCGCGCGTCTCCCGTTGTTCACCCCTGGCATCCGTCCAGGTGACAGTGCATTCAACGGCGTCAGGCGATCCCATCGCAAGGAGCAATGGGAACCGCGCCTCCTGGGCTGGCGGGATCGTACCGAGCTGGCCGTCCTCGCGAATCACTCGAAAGAAAGCGTCCTCAGGAAGATCGTCAAAGCTGAAGTCCACGTTTGAGGCTGGCCCGTTCGAGGTGTTCTGTAGCACGAGTGACCAGTTGCGTTGTGTTCGAACGCGTCCTTTGGAGTCGGTCTTTACGCTCTCCCGAACCTCGGCACGCGGCCAGACCCCCTCGGCGGGATCGTGGGCAGCTTCAGTCTGATCTCGGCCTTTCGACAGTTCGACGGCCTGTTGGAACTGTGCTGTCGCCCGACTCAGATAGTTGTTGAGGTGCCCTACGAGATCGGCCCTGTCGGCGTGCTCGACAACGAGTGCCTTCTTCCTGATCGAATCCAGATACTCACTGAGACGCAGACGTTCTGCCAGAGCTGGCCCACGGAGTGGTGCACGCGGAGCTGCGCTGACCAGCACCCCGACTGATTTACCTGCCTCTACGAGGACCTTGATCTCCTCGGCTGTACCCGACTCTGCCTCGCCAGTTGGTGTACCCAAGCGGTCTTGGAACAACGCGACCGCCATGTCCGCTTCATCAACTATCTGATCGTTGAGGATGGCTTGCGGACGCTCGCCGAACTCGGCAACCGCATGTTCGGTCCAAGAGATGGGGAGGACTGTCAGCCCCACCGTTCGTCCGAACGTCAGGTTCCACTGGCTGATCGTCTTGCGAACAACCGCCATGTCCTCAACCGGCACATCGCCCGGCGCAGAGATCAAAAGGTGAAGCGCAAGTGTTGGGTATGCCATAGGAGTTGCACCTTTCTCGACAAGCTACTTTGGGCTCAGCGGCGATGGATCTCACCCACGACGGACGAAGCCTCGAGTCGCGGGATCGTAGACATAGTCAGCTATCTCCCCCGACATGATCATCGCAACCGCCCGATTGATAGCGTCTCGAGGCACGACGAACCACTCCGACGGGTCGTAGTTGCGACCTTTGCGGTCGACCTGAGTCAGATCGAGACGAACCTCCGCGAACACGCGGTGCAGTAAGTTCTCCAAAGCCGATGCCTTGACGTTGTAGACCCGGTAGTCAGCGACGATTTTGACGGGGGCCATCAGGTAGGTCGGCGACTTCGACGCGCCCTGCAGCCGTCGCTCGACGCTCGTAGTGGAGAAGCCGATCTTGTGCAGGTTGTCAAGGTTGGCGATGACGGGGTCTGTGTTGAGCGACTGCAGTACGTAGATGTGGCCGCTATCGATGTCCGTGTCGAGGATGTCGTCGACGTCGTACCCGGCGCGCGCGAGCACCTGCCCCTGGGACTCGTACATGCGGGTCTGAAGGCTCTTGTCATACATCGCTGACTCGGTGCCATTCTCGAACACCAGACGTAGTCGTTGCTTGCGCTTCGGCTTGCCGCCAATGACGAGGTCCACTTCTTCACCGATCTCCGCCACGAAGCACATGACGCCGTTGAGCACGAAGAACGTACCCTCGCGAATTAGATCCATGCCCGTGAACGCCCGCATCGTGAACGTTCCATCAGCCAGCTCAGCGTGCTTGGCCTTGAACAGCGGTTCGAATACATCGAACTCCTTGGCCTTGACCCGTTGCGCGATCGACTCAGCCGACTCAGGGCGCTTGATCACGGGCAGGTCTGAGACGTCGAGGATCCCCGCTTCGTCACCCAGCAGCTCGTCGAGGTCCTCGCTCTCGATCAACTCGTCAAGCGACGCCGGCGCTTGCGGAGCCTCCAGCAGGCCGAACTCGTCCAGGTGTTGCACCGCCTGCGCCTTCGCCTCGTTGGCGAGGAAGCCGTCCAGACGGGCACCGAGCTTACGTTCGGCGATCTCCCGAGTCTGCGAACTCGGCAGACGCCCCTCAGCGCGCCGGAACTCGACGATCTCGAGAAAGGCCCGCTCGAGCCGGTCCGACGAGGTGAGTTTCTTCGGCTTCTCAGGCGCGATCAGCAGCTCGTCGTCGAGGATGTCGTCGAGGCTCAGCGGCACCGCCGGCTCAGTACTGTCGTGTTCCGTCACTCGACCACCGTATCCGTGACAGCCTTCTCTGCCTTGCGCTGCGCTGCGAGCTTCTGTAGGAAGAGCAGCGCCGCGGCGAGCCGCTTCTCTGCCGCGTTCTCGGACCGGATGTCTGGATTCTTGCCGTGGACTTGCTTCCAGGTCTTGATCTTCGGGAACAGCGCCAGTGCCTCTTCCTCGGAGATCTCGATCTTCGTCGAAGCGATCGTGTCCTGGATGAGGCGCAGCACCGAGGGGGTGACCGACTTCGACAGCACCTCGATCGCCCGCTGGAATGGGTTGATCGAGTCGATGAGGTTGATGTTCAGCTCGTCGATGTTCACGAATTTCTCGGCCATCTTGATGAAGCGCTTGTCGCCGACCTCGCGTACTTCGCCGCTCTTGATGACTGAGTCCACAACCACCTGCTGCCGCACTTCTTCCACCTGCTCAACTGAGAGCTCCGGGTACTTTTCGCGAATAATCCTCGGAATCAGCACCTTGTTGGTCGTCTCCGCGTCGACCGATCCGGCGGCTGCTCGGGCGAAGGTGTCGTCCTGCAGGATCGTCGCCTTCAGATCGTTCAAGTCGGTCGCGACGATCTGCTTCACGCGGTCGCTTGAAGGTTCTTTGAATCCCTTGATCTTGAGCTCACCCTTCTTCACAGGCTCGTCGTCATCGAACTTCTTCGTCTTGAACGTGAAGTTCGGCGCGAGCACCTGCTCCATGAGCAGCGAGGCGGTGATCGCCTTCAGCATGTTGTTCACGGACACCTTGACCTCGCCCTGCGAAGCATCTGGCTCAGCAACGAGGTTCGTGAACTGCGCGTGCGGCTTGCCAGGGCTGTCACGAGTCACGCGCCCGATGATCTGGATCACCTCGGTGAGCGACGCCCGGTAGCCGACCGTGAGGGCGTGCTCGGCAAAGGGCCAGTCGAAGCCTTCCTTCGCCATGCCGAGCGCGATGATGATGTCGACCGCGTCGCGCTCCTTCGACGCCCTGTGAGACAGGTAGTGCAGCGTGTCGCCGCGCTTCACCTGATCGGTGTCGTCAACTAGATCAGCAACACGCACGATCTCGTCGGTGCCTACGCGACGCACGCTGATGATGCCCGTGTCAGGGTCCGTCGACTCCACGTGGCCAATCGCGTCGATGATGCGGCCGACCTCTTCGATTTTGTCCTTCGTGGACTCGCTCGAGTTGACGCTTGGAATATGCACGATGGTCTTCTTGTCGAGATCGAGCACCTCGTGGATCGCGTCGGTGTACCGCCCTTGGTAGAAATGGTGCCCGATACCCAGCGACTTCAAGTGCTCATAGCCGTTGAGCTGGTCGTAGTAGTTGAACGTGACCGGCGTGAACTTCGCCTCATCCTCGGGCGACAGCACCGGCACCGAGTCGCCACGGAAGTACGAGCCGGTCATGGCGACAATGTGCACGTCCGAGCCGTCCATCACATCGCGCAGCAGCGCGCCCAGCCGCGAGGTCTCGGTATCGGCCGAGACGTGGTGGAACTCATCAATCGCCAACACCGCTCCGTTGAAGGCCTCAGGCGCGACTCTCTCGAACGCGAACCGGAGCGTCGCGTGAGTGCAGACGAGCACCGCATCGGGGCCCTCAAGGAACTTGATGAACGCACTCACTTTGCCCACGTCGGAACCCGGTAAACAGAGGTTGTACTCGTTCTTAATGTCCCAGTCCGCCCAGAATCCGTACCTGGTGAGGGACGTCGGCGCGAAGGAGGCACCGATCGACTTCTCAGGCACCGCGACGATGACCTTCTTGCGGCCCTGGTTGTAGAGCTTGTCCAGCGCCACGAACATCAGCGCGCGAGACTTCCCCGACGCGGGCGGAGCCTTGACCAGGAGGTGCTGCGCATTACGATGCGCGAAAACGCGCTGCTGCATCTCGCGCATGCCAAGGGCGTCGGTATTCACCGAGGCTTTCGTCTGTGCGTAGGTGACGTCGACGATGTTCAAGGGCTTGTTGATCGCAGTCACTTCACAGTCCTTCGGGGCTTGTTTGCCGGCGCCTTGATGGCCTCCTCGGCAGTCATGCGCTCGTAGAGCACGAACAGGTCCGACAGGCGCTGCTCATCGGTCTCGTACGGCTTCTTCGAGTAAATCGAGTCGACGAGGGCATCGATCTCCTCGTGCGCGTCGCGCAGGTCCTGCGGCATCTTGACCGGGTCGTAAAGCTCGGCCAATGTCTGCTCGCAGTGGTACTCGCGCACATCGAGCACCCGCAGCGCGGACAGCGCCAGCTCCTCTTTCGCCGTTTCCGACAGCGGCAGGACCGGGAAGTTGTTGTAAACAATCGTATTGGAGTAGCGGAGGCGTGTCTCCAGTTGACCGCCCACCGCGCGAGTCCAAGCCATGTGCATACGCGACGTCAAGAGCGCAAAAAGCCATGGTTCTGCGTCGTAAACCGCATATGCCAGATTCGATACCACGGATTCGGGACCCAAATATCCAACCGGAATGTACCTTCGCCGCTCAGACGAAACGCTTGGAACGATGATCGAGTTAGTGGGTTTGTAACTGATCTGCACGAACCGATGCGGTTGGACGGCGAACGCCGCTGTGCTAGCAGCTTTGCTGTGGGACCGTTCCTCAGCGACAAGTCGGAGTCGTTCGGCCACAGGAGGAATCTCACGTGCGGTTGCAGCTTCATGATCTGTAATCCACAAGCAGTAGCGTTCGCCGTCATTGATAACTTCAGAGGAGCCAACGTATCGCTTGATGAACGGCTCTGCTTCAGGAGCGCTTGCTAGCAACTCTGCTCGCTCAAGTGGTGACAGAATGAGTCCCCCACCATCGCGAGGCATCGACCCGAACGCCATCTCGGGAAGTGGGCCGAGGGGAGTCCTGCGGCGCTCAATTGAGACCATTGCGCCATCTGTAAGGTACCCGTTTATATTCTCCGCGGAAATCTGCAAGTCATCGGTATAGATGTGCTTCGGCTTCGACGATGCATTCCGCAAGCCGATTACGGCGACGGTCACACCCGCGTTGCGTTTCGCGTTGTTCTCCCATTTGAACGACGTGTAGGCAAACCCGATCTCGACGCCCTTTTCGAAGATCATTGGGAACATCAGCCCGACATGCTCACCCTGCGCCACCGAGTTCGTCGTGACGAACGCGAGTTCTGCGCGGGTGCCCTCGATGTAGTCGGCCCCCTTGACGAACCAGAGCGCGATGTAGTCGAGGTTCTTCGAGTACATTCGTCGTTCAAACACGTAATCGAAATCAGCTTTTTGCTCCTTGGTCTGCACCTTCGCGCCGACGTAAGGTGGGTTGCCGATCAGATAGATCTCGGAGTTGCCGTCGTTCGTGCAGACCGTGTTCCAGTCCATCCGCGTCGCGTTGCCGGGCCTGATCTGCCCCGTTTCCTTCAGAGGGATCAGGGGAATCTCGACGCGGAACTTCTCGCGGAAATCCCTGTTCATCTGATGCTTGGCGATCCAGAGCGAGAGGATCGCGACCTCGACTGCGAAGTCGTCGATCTCGATGCCGTAGAAGTTCTCGATGGTGATCTTCGAGTCTGCCCATAGGACCTGGTGCGAAGGGCTCAGCTCGGTGAGCCGCTCGAGGATCGCGTGCTCTAGCTTGCGGAGCTCCTTGTAGGCGATGACGAGGAAGTTGCCCGACCCACAGGCAGGATCGAACACCTTGATCGCCGCGATGCGATCCAGCAGCCGCACCAGTCGCCGTTCACTGTCCTGCGCCCCGTTGATCTCGGTCTTTAATTCGTCCAAAAACAAGGGTTCCATGGTCTTCAAGATGTTTGGGACCGAGGTGTAGTGCTGGCCCAGGTCGCTGCGCTTGCCCGGTGTCACGATTGCTTGGAACATTGAGCCGAAGATGTCGGGGTTGATGTCGCGCCAGATGAGCGTGCCCGAAGCGATGAGCTCGGCGCGTGCCTGCTTCGTGAAGCGAGGCACAACCTGGTCAGCGCCAACCGTGAATAAGCGGCCATTGACATACGGGAAATCAGCGAGGTGCTTCGGCTTATCGACAGGGTCAGCGGTGTCTAGCGCCTCGAAGAGGTCCGTTAGGAACTCCGCCAGGTCCGAGCCGTCGGCATGTGTCTGCGATCCAATTGCGTTCGTGAACTGGTTGTCCGTGAAGATGCCGGTGTCCTCGGCAAAGAAACAGAACAGCAGTCGAGTGAAGAAGATGTTCAGCGAGTGGCGGCCCCGCTCGTCGTCGAAGATCCCTGGGTTGGCCTGCAGCAGCTCATCGAAGAGCTTGCCCATGCGCTCAGCGGCCTTGACGTCAGCATGTGATTCCGCGACGTACTGCGCCTTCTCCATGCCCGCCCACGGTAGGAAGAAGGTGAAGTGCTGGTCGATCTCTCGGATCGGGAAGCCGATCGTCTCGTTCGTCTTGGTGTCGTGAGCGATGAGATCGACGTAGTCCGTCACGATGACGAAGCGCGTGCTGAAGCGGACCACGGCCGGCGCCGTCTTGAGGTCCTCGATGACCGCTAGCGCGTCGTCGGCGGTGTCCTTGAAGTAGACGACGTTCTTCTGCGCGACCTCGGTGGTTGGGTCGAGGGCGACGTTCAACGAGCCGTTACGGAGCCGGGTGACGTTCCCTTGAGGCTTCCCGTAGGCGAGCAATAGATCGAAGATGAACTCACGGTCGTAGTTCTCTCGCCCAGCCAGAGGTGCAACACGCTCCTCGACGGCCTTGAGACTGAGTTTCGCCATATGGATGTCCAACTTTCACGCATGCTGCTTCGGGGCCAGCAGGTCTTGGCGCGCTCTTCCCTTTGCACTAAAGGGGTCACGTCCTCTTCATCTTACGGGTGGAGGCCGACGTCGGAGACCGGCGGTGGCTGCCGTTGCGCCGTCTAAAGGGGCAAATCTGAAGGCGCGAGAAAATCACTAAAGGTGCCCCGTGCGCGGGCTGCGCGAGTTCTTTTGCAGTCACCCACAGTTGCGCACAGGTCACCGGTCTTCTGTGCGGGTCATTTGATCGCGGAGAAACGAGCTCCAGTGTGAGGTGATCACGTCCGCCAGTAGGGTTCCGATGACTCCGTCACGCGCAGCGCCAAGGGTCGGAACCCTACTGGCGGTCGGGCAAGACGAAACCCCGGCGATGTGGCTCGCGCCAGGGATCGTTCCGGGGTCTTCGTTGAAGAGCCTACGCGATGGGGTGTGGACGTCAACGGCGAGCTACTCGAGAGAGGCACTTTTGCCGCTCCCAACTGCGAAACGCCTAGTTGGGTGTCTTCGGCTCCGTCGGCGCACCGCTCATGATGCTCGTCGCGACCGCGACCGCGACCGCGATGCTGCTGCTCGCGAAGCGCGCGGCGGACGCGGGTGCTCTGCCGACGATCGACCTGCGCCCGCCAGGGCCGTCCCAAACGTAACCTTGGACTCGGTGCCGTGAGTTTTAACTTTAAACGCGCTAAAGTTAAGCAACTGCCCGCGCGCCAAATCATGGAGAGGAGAGCCCGTGGTCCACGTCGATCGCATCTGGGAACCACAGGACACCTTCGGCGTGAGCCGGAAAGACCGCGCAGGCGGCCGCTACCGCGCCTTCGTGCCAGACGAGCTCGACCCCGCCCTCACTCCGCTTTCGCCGGCTGCCGAACGCGCAGCGCAGGACGCGCTCCAGGCACTCACTCGTGCAGACGAGCGCGTAGGAACAAGTGGCAGATTCCTCAACCACCTACTCATTCGATCCGAGAGCATCTCCTCATCCTGGATCGAAGGGAACCGCGTCACGCCAAAGCGCCTGGCGATCGCCGAGCTCTTGCGCCAAGGCAAGCCCGTAGCGCTCGACGTGGTCGCCAATGTGCGCGCCACGGAAGACGCGATCGCCGCCCTCGCCGACCACACGCGACCCATCCAAGTCGCCGACATCGAGGCGCTCCAGCACACCATCGAACCCAGCCTCAGGCTCGGCATCCGCACCGAGCAGAACTGGGTCGGCGGCCCGGGCTACTCACCCCTCCGCGCAGACTTCGTCCCGCCGCCCGAAACGGACGTTCGTCGCCTCATCGGCAACCTGTCCGAATTCGTGACCGCCACCGACGGGAACCCCGTCGTGCGCGCCGCCATCGCGCACGCGCAGTTCGAGACGATCCACCCCTTCGTCGACGGCAACGGGCGCACCGGCCGTGCCCTCATCCACACCGTCCTCAAGCGCGCGGATGCCCTTCGCAACATCCTCATCCCCATCAGCACGGTCTTCGCGGCTGCCAAGAACGCGTACATCGACGGGCTGACCGAGTACCGATCGGGACGCGTCGACGAATGGGTCATCGCGTTCTCTCAGGCCGCGGAGCTGGCGGCCGCCAATGCGGTTCGTCTCGCGGACGACGTGCAGCGACTCGACGGAGAGACCCTCGAGCAGCTCATCGAATGGCGCACCGAGCAGCAGCTGTCGCCCGCACGTCCCAGGCGCGACGCGGTCTCGCTGCGCATCCTCGGCCGTCTGGCAACCGAGCCAGTTGTCACCACCGACTCTGTCGCCACCGCCCACGGCGTCTCCAACGTCGCCGCCCACAAGGCGTTGACCCAGCTCTGCGACGCCGGGGTGCTCTCCCGCAACACGGACCACAAGGGGCGGATCGTCTGCTGGAGCGCCGACCGACACCTGGCGCTCGTTGCACTCACCGAACGCAGCAATAGAGTCGGCGGCGCCGACACCCCAGGGCGTACGCCACCACGCGGGCCAGACGCCCCCGATCGCAGTGTCGTCGGGAACCTCCGAGGCGACTGACGCCTTCTTCTTGTCAGCAGCAGCCATCGCTTCTCGGCCGCAGCCATCGGCCACGGTGCCGGAAGAGAGAGAGCCCGAAGCCCAGCGCGCACTGCTCGGCTCCGCGCACCCGCGTGCGCGCAACCCCACTACAGTTCTCAGGTACCCGCGCGAGCCCCACACCCCTTCTTCGGCTCGCCCGAGAAGAGGACTACTCCCTTGACGCAAACGCTCACCCGCAAGCTCGGCGTGCCCGGAATCGTGTTCATGGTGATCGCGGCCGCCGCGCCCATCACCGTGGTCGCCGCGAACTTCCCCATCATCTTCGGTGTCTCCGGCTCCGTCGGCGCACCGCTCATGGTGCTCGCCGCGACCGCGATCCTGCTGCTCTTCTCCGTCGGCTACGCGTGGATGACCCCGCACGTGCCCGACGCTGGCGCCTTCTACTCGTACGTCGACCGCGGACTCGGACGACGCCTGGGACTGGGCACCGCATCCATCGCCCTCCTCTCGTACGTGCTGCTCACCGTGTCGATGACCTGCTACCTCGGCGTGCAGGCCGGCAACCTCTTCGAGCTGTGGACCGGGATGCAGGTGCCCTGGTGGCTCATCTCGGGCCTCATGATCGCGATCGTCGGGTTCCTCGGCTACCGCAACATCGACCTCTCCGCGAAGGTGCTCGGCGTCGTCCTCGTGCTCGAGGTCGTCGCCGTCGTCGTCATCGACGTGGGCGTGCTCGCATCCGGGCGGGAGCTCACGACGCTGCCGTTCAGCATCAGCGAAGCCGTCTCCGGCACCCCGGGCCTCGGCCTGCTGTTCGCGTTCCTCGGCTTCTTCGGGTTCGAGGCGACGGCCGTCTTCCGCAACGAGGCCCGCGATCCTGAGCGCACCGTTCCCCGCGCCACCTACATCGCCGTGATCGCCGTCGGCGCGCTGTACTTCGTCTCGTCCTGGCTCGTCATCGCGGGCCTCGGCGCCGACGACGCGGTCGCCCTCTCGAACGAGGATCCGGCCGGCGTCGTCGTCGGCCTCGCGGGCGAGGTGGTCGCGCCGATCATGGCCGACGTCGTGCAGGTCCTCGTCGTGACGAGCATGTTCGCGTGCATGCTCGCGTTCCACAACATCGTCACCCGCTACCTGTTCACGCTGGGGGAGCGCGACGTGCTGCCGCGCACCCTCGCCGCCGTGCACCCGAAGCACTCGGCCCCGTCGCGCGCATCCCTGTGGGTGACGATCATCACCGCCGTCGTGGTCGTCGTCTCGGCTCTTGCGCAGCTCGACCCCGTGCTGCAGATCTACACCTGGTACTCCGGCGCAGGCGCGGTGGGCGTCATCGTCATGATGACCCTCGCGAGCTTCGCCGTCGTCGCCTTCCGCGCGCGCCTCAAGCGGGATGCCGCCGAAGGCACAGCCTCGTCGTGGGTCACCGTCGCGTCCCTGGCCGGTGGTATCGGGCTCGTCCTCGTGCTGATCATCGCCATCTGGAACTTCCCGTTCCTCGTCGGCGGCATCGTCGCCGCGATCATCTGGGGCGCCGTGCTCGCCGGGTTCTTCGCGATCGGGATGCTGCTGCCGGCTCGAGTCGCGGCGAAGGAGCGGGTCGCCGCGAAGGAACGGGTCGAGGAGAACGCGTGAACGCGGTCTAACCCGTTGTGATTCCCCGGGGAGTACTGAGGGGGCCGATCTGGCCTATCATTCAGAAAATTCCCAGCAAGAGAACGCGAGCCCCCGATGTCGATGCAGCCACCGGCCCCTCACTACGGTCACCCGAACCAGCCGCAGCAGCAGTTTTTCGTACCGGCGCCAGTTCAGCCGCGCACCACGAGCGCGATCTCCTGGACGGCGCTTGGGTTCGGCATCGCGGGGATGCTGGCAGCGATCATTCCAGGGGTGTCCTTCTTCGCCTGGATCTTCACCTTGGTTGCGCTCGTCCTCGCGATCATCGGGCTTGCTCAGAAGCAGCGCGCTAAGGCAGTCGCCGGTGTTTCGCTGGGGCTCTCGACGGTCGCCTTCGTGACCGCCGTCATCGTCTCCATTGCGACGCTGGGGAGCGCAGGTGCCGAGAATGATGAGATCGTCGCGGAACCGGAGATCGTCGCAGAATCGGCAGCCCCCGCCGCATCCGTCGAAGAACCGGAAACTACTCCAGAGGCGCAGCCCGAGGTCTTGGCTCCGGTCGGTATCGGACAGACCGTGACCGGTCATTACGGCGTCACGTTCACCGTCGACGCTGTGACGTGCGGCATGACGTCGTACTCATATGCCAGCGGATACTTGGAAGAGACCGCGCTTGGCCAGTTCTGCGAGATTCGATTCACCACGTTCAACGGCAGCACGTCGCCGTTCGATTTCTACTCCGACAGCGTCTCCGGCACCATCGGTGACGCGTACTACGAGGCTGAGTCATCGCTCAGCACAGTCGGTGAGGACTCCTGGTTCAGCACCGTGAACCCCGGCCTGACGGTCAGCGGCGTCACCGTCATCGACATCCCCGTCGGCGCGCAGCTCGAAACCGTGCACCTGCAGACCAACTACTTCAACGGACAGGACATCGTCGTCCAGCTGGTCTGAGCGAGCTCGTCGGAGGTTCAGGGGGAACTCACCGCACGACGCTCACCCCGGCTCAACTCGACCGCTCCCGCCGTGCCGTGTTCGCATCCGCTGTCGGCGATGCCCTCGGCTCCCCGTACGAGAAGCCTGTGAGGGCGCAGCCTCGAGCAGAGGCATCGGGTCCGGGAGCGCTGCGGAACAAGGAGTAGAACTGGCCCTAGTCGATGGATTCCTCGAGGGCTTGGCGAGGGGCGACTCAGTCGGAACTCAGCGCACGAGTCAGAGCTGTGCTGCAAGGTCTGCCCTTTTGAACACAGATCGACCGCACCCTCTGCGGGCGCAGTCACGCTTGACGACACCGTGCTGGGGCTGAATCTCAGGAGCGCGATCATCTTCTAGACACATGTCTAGAAAAGCTCTAACCTCAGATCGTGAGCAGCGAAGCCACCGACATCGCGGTCGTCCGCGAAAACCTCAAGACCTCCGGCGATCCGCGCGCTGAGCGCACCCGCCAGGGGCTCTTCGACGCCGCCGCGCGACTCTGCGCCGACAACCGCGAGGTCTCCGTCTCGGCGATCACGCGTGAGCTCGGCGTCAGTCGCTCCGTCTTCTACACGCACTTCGCCGACGTCAGCGACCTCGCGCTTCGGATGCAGGAGCCGCTCTTCGAGGACATCGCGGCGACGGCGAACATCGCGCGCACCACCGACCCACACGCCGCGATGCTCGACTCCCAGCGCCGCCTCGTCGGGCACTTCGCGCAGCACCGCGCGCTCTACAGGGCCGCACTCCGCCTCCCTGGGGTCTCGGCAACCCATCGCATCCAAGAGGCGATGGAGCCCCCGATCGCCGCCCACATCAGTGAGGTGGGCGCCCCGCGCGGCGTCCGCGCGGACATCGCCTCGCGCTACATCGCCAGCGCCGCCGCCCACCTGCTCGCCGCCTGGATCCTCGACGAGATCGAGGCCGACGAGGAAACGATCGCCAACCATCTCTACGCGCTCATGCCGCCATGGATGCATGGGCCCACGAACCACCGTCAACGCTGACGGCCTCCAAAGAAAGGCACCCTCATGAAAGCATCCATCGTCCGCGGCTATGGACAACCCTTCGAGATCGCCGACATCGACATCGCGACCCCGATCGGGCGCGAGGTGCTCGTCGACGTCCGCGCCTCGGGGCTCTGCCACTCCGACGAGCTCGCGGCCACGCATCCACTCGGCTACGAGCCGCCCATGGTGCTCGGCCACGAAGTCGCCGGCGTCGTCATCGGGGTTGGCCCCGACGTCTCCGAGGTGAAGATCGGCGACCACGTTGTCGGCTGCCTCGTGCAGTACTGCGGCACCTGCAAGCGCTGCCTCGCCGGCAAAGTCACCCTCTGCTCCAACCCGAGCTACACGGAACGCAGCGCCGACCAGCCGCCCCGCCTCTCGGAGAACGGGCAGCCGGTCGCGCAGGGCATGGCGCTCGGTGGGTTCGCGCAGCAGATCCTCGTGCACGAGAACCAGGTCGCCGTCGTCCCGAACGAGATCCCCTGGCCGCAGGCGGCCCTCCTCGGCTGCGGCGTCGTCACCGGAGCCGGCGCAGTCCTCAACACCGCCAACGTGCAGCCCAGCGACGCCGTCGTCATCTTCGGAACGGGCGGCGTCGGACTCAACGCCCTCAACGGAGCCATCACCGCCGGCGCCGCGACCATCATCGCCATCGACATCGCCGACGAGAAGCTCGAACGGGCCAAGAAATTCGGCGCGACCCACGTCATCAACTCCACCAAGGAAGACCCCGTCGCCGCGGTCCTGCGCATCACGGGGGTCGGCGCCGACTCGGTCTTCGACTTCGTCGGGCTCGGCCCCGTCACCCAGCAGGCGCTGCAGATGGTGGCCCCGGGCGGAGGGCTCTACCTCATCGGCGTGCTCGACCCCACCGCCACGCTCACCGTCTCACCCGTCGAGCTGCTCTCGATGAAACGTCGAGTCGAAGGCGTCTACATGGGCGGCACCAGCGCGAAGCGCGACATCCCTCTCTACGCGAACCTCTACCTGCAGGGGCGGTTCGAACTCGACGCCCTGGTCTCCAGCGAGATCTCACTCGCCGACGTGCAGGACGGATACGCGTCGCTCAAGAACCCAGAGATCGCGCGCGTCGTCGTCACCGACCTCAGCTGACCGCCCGGCGGGCCGATAGCGACCGCCAGCAGCCGACAACAACCTCTCCACTTCAGGGGCCGAGCACTTCGCTCGGCCCCTGAAGCGCTCTTCTGAGCGCGCATGTGAGCACGTTTCGCGAGTGTCAGTGCTCACATGAGCAAAGCACTGCTCAGCTGTTGCCGCGGCCCTCGCAGCCGACCTACCTTGTCCTCAGTCATCCGGACCAAGGAGGTCATTTCAATGAAGAAATCGGGCTTGTTTCTCACCACCGTCGCCGCAGCATCGTTGCTGCTGACCGGCTGCTCTGTCACCACCACCCCAGGAGGGGAAGGTGCCAGCGCAGGCGGAGCCGACGACGGCACCATCTCCATCGGCTTCAGCCAGGCCACGCAGCAGTCGCCGTTCTACGTCGAGCTCGGCGTCGGCGTGCAGGAAGCCGCAGACGCGGCAGGCGCCGAACTCGAGTACGTCGACGCCAACGGCGACGTCACCAAGCAGAACAACGACATCGAAGACCTCATCACCAAGGGTGTGGACGTCCTCCTCATCAACCCGGTCGACCCCCAGGGCATCGCGCAGAGCATCGCCTCCGCCGAGGCCGCGGGCATCCCCGTCGTCACCGTCGACCGCTCCGCGGAAGGCGCCATCGCCCACGTGGGCCGCGACAACGTCGAGATGGGCAAGCTCGTCGGCGAGCAGGTCAAGGAAGCGCTCGGCGCCGAAGGCGGCAAGATCATCGAGATCCAGGGCGACGCCGGCGGAACCGTCGCCATGGACCGCTCGGAAGGCTTCCACAGCGTCTTCGAGGGCGACTCGTCGGTGAACATCGTCGCTGGCCCGTACGCGGAGTACATCCGCTCGAACGCCGTCACCGCCATGCAGGACCTCCTCCAGTCGAACTCCGACGTGAAGGTCGTGTACGCCCACAACGACGACATGGCGCTCGGCGCCCTCCAGGTGCTCCAGGAGAACGGACGCACCGACGTCCTCGTCGCCGGAGTCGACGGACTCATGGAAGCCGTCGACGCGATCGCCGAAGGCGAGCAGTACGTCGCGACCTCGCTCAACGACCCGATCGCCCTCGGCACCGTCGCGGCCGAGACCGCGCTCAGCGCCGCGGCCGGCGAGGACGTGGAAGCGGAGATCGACGCGGGCACCGAACTCGTGACCAAGGACAACGCGGGCGACCTGGTCGGAGACACCCTCTTCGCGCAGGGCGGCAAGTAACCCTCTCGCCCCGAGCGACACCACCAACCACCATCGATTCCTGGAGGAAGCGACAATGACCGAGACGATGACCGCGGCAGTGATGCACGCGCCAGGCGACATCCGCGTGGAAAGCGTGGACGTGCCAAAGCCGGGCACCGGCGACGTGCTGCTCAAGGTCGCCGCGTGCGGCGTGTGCGGCTCCGACATCCCGCGCATGAACTTCGCCGGCGCCTATCTGCTGCCCATCATCTGCGGGCACGAGTTCTCGGGCCACATCGTCGAGATCGGCGCTGACGTCGAAGGCCTCGAGATCGGCCAGCTCGCGACCGTGCCACCGCTCATCCCGTGCAATGAATGCGAGAGCTGCCTCGACGGGCACTTCAGCCTCTGCGAGAACTACGGTTACTTCGGCAGCCGCCAGGACGGGGCCTACGCACAGTACGTGGTCGTCAACGCGGGCAACCTCTTCCTCATGCCGGAGGGCGTCGACCCGCGGGCGGCGGCCATGATGGATCCGTCCGCCATCGCGCTCCACGCCATCTACAAGACGAAGCTCGGCGAGGGCTCCCGAGTCGCCGTCATCGGGGCCGGCCCCATCGGGCTGTTCGCCATCCAGTGGGCGAAGCTCATGGGGGCGAGTGAAGTGCTCGCGGTCGACGTGAACCAGCAGAAGGCCGACATGGCGCTCGAAGCCGGGGCCACGCTCACGGCCGTCAACGACGAGGAAGCCATCGCCCACGCGGGCAAGGGCTTCGACGTCATCATCGAGTCCGCGGGCGTGCCAGCGACCATCGCCCTCGCGACGAAGCTCACGGCACGCCACGGCGAGGCGGCCTTCATCGGCATCCCCCACAAGACGGTGGAGCTCGAGAAGGCGGTCTTCAGCCACTTCCTCCGCAAGGAGGTGTCGCTCCACGGCAGCTGGAACTCCTTCTCGGCGCCCTTCCCGGGCCGAGAATGGGTCGAGTCGGCGCGAGCCTTCGCGGACGGCAGCCTCAAGTGGGAGTTCATGATCACCCACGAGCTCAGCCTCGACGAGCTTCCCCTCACCATGAAGCAGCTCGGTGAGCGCTCCATCTTCAGCTCGAAGGTGCTCTTCCTCCCCAACCGAGACTGATCCTCGCCCGCGCACCCCAACACAACACGAAGGACAGAACAGTGGCGTTCTACTTGGCAATCGACATCGGTACGGAAGGCGCGCGCGCCGGAGTGTTCGACGAGGCAGGGACACGAGTCTCCACCGCGTCGGCCCCCTATCAGACCGCGTACCCGCACCCAGGCTGGGCCGAGCAGAACCCACGCGACTGGTGGAGCGCCACCGTGCGCGCCGCCAGGGAAGCCCTGGAGACGGCCTCGGTGCGGTCCGTCCGCGCCGTGGGCGTCGCCACGACCTCCTCCTCCGTCGTGGTCCTCGACGACACCGGTGCCCCCATCCGCCCCGCCCTGCTGTGGATGGACAGCAGAGCGGGCGCGGAGTCCGAGCGCACCGCCGAGATCGACCACCCGTCGCTGCGCTTCGCGGGCGGCTCCGACAGCTCCGAATGGCTGATCCCCAAGGCCATGTGGCTCGCCCGCAACGAGCCGGAGAACTACGCGGCAGCGACGCACATCGGCGAATCCGTCGACTACATGACCCTCCGCCTCACGGGTCGCTGGGTGGGCTCGCGGCTCAACGCGACCTGCAAGTGGAACTACGACCACCGAGAGGATGCGCTCCCGTCCGACCTCTACGCGCAGCTCGGCATCCCCGACCTCGCGGAGAAGCTGCCGCACGACATCGCCGCGGTCGGCGACATCGTCGGCGAACTCAGTCGTGCGGCCGCCGCAGAGCTGGGAGTGGAGCCGGGCGCCATCGTCTTCGCCGGCGGCATCGACGCCCACCTTGCGCTCGTCGCCCTCAGCGGCGTCAGCAGGAACCCGGTCGCGATCGTCGCCGGAACGTCGAACGCCTTCATCGCGGAGCTCGACGAGCCCGTCTTCTCGCCAACGATCTGGGGGCCGTACCCCGGCGCGCTCACGCACGACCGCTGGCTCATCGAGGGCGGCCAGGTGTCAGCCGGGTCAGCGCTCTCGTGGCTCTCCGAGCGCATCCTCGGGGTGCCCCGCGACAGGCTCGGCCAGCTCGTCTCGAGCGCCACCGAGGTGCCGGCGGCCGAGCACGGCATCCTCGTGCTCGACCACTTCATGGGCAACCGCACACCCCACCGCGACCCGAGCCTCCGCGGCGCAGTGCTCGGCCTCTCGCTCGGTGCGACTCCGGCGCAGCTCTACCGGGCCACGGTCGAAGCCGTCTCCTTCGGCACCCGACAGGTGCTCGAATCCTTCGAGGCCGTCGGGGTCGACTCCGACGACGTCTTCCTGACCGGGGGCATCCGGCACAACCCGCTCTGGCTGCAGACGACAGCGGATGCACTCGGCCGCCCCGTCAACCTCGTCTCGAGCGAGAACCTCACCACCCTCGCGCTCGGAATCCTGGGGGTCGCCGCAGACACCGGCGAGGACCGCGCCGAGGTCGCCAGACGCTTCGCCCCGGACCACGTCATCGTGGACCCGAACCCCGCCGCGACCCAGCCGCTCGCGGACGCCTACGAGCGGTACGAGCGGTCGACGCAGCTGCTCACCGGCATGAGCCACGAGCTCGTGAGATCGACGCAGACGACCGCGAGAGTCGGCGCAGCATGAACGGCGAGGACGAGCTCCTCGCGATCCGCGCCGCCGAGCTGTACTTCCAAGACGACAAGAACCAGTCGGAGATCGCCGCCCGCCTCGGCGTGACACGCTGGAAGGTCGGTCGCCTCCTCGCGCAGGCGAAGGAACGCGGCTTCGTGCGCATCGAGATCGTGCACCCCAAGGCCAGGCGGTTGCCACTCGAGCGCGAGCTGCAGGAGCTCTACGGGCTCGCCGACGCAATCGTCGTCCCGAGCTCGAACAACGACGCCGAGACGCGCATCCGAGTTGCCGAAGCGGCAGCCGACTACCTCGCGACGCTCCGACCCCGCGTGCGAACGCTCGGCGTCTCCTGGGGGCGCACCCTCCAGCAGGTCGCCGACGCGCTGCCCGACGGATGGGCAGACGGGGTCGACGTCGTCCAGGTCAACGGAGGCGTCACCGTCAACCGCCGCGTGGGCATGGCATCGATGACGGCCACCACGATCGCGTCGAAGGGCAGGGGGACCGTCACGCTGCTGCCGAGCCCCGCGATCCTCGAGCAGGCGGCCACCCGCGAGGCGATCGAGAACGACCGGTTCGTGTCGACGATCCTCGACAAGGCGCGGGAGGCGTCGACGGTCGTCTTCAGCGCGGGCCCCGTCGACACGAAGTCCGTGCTCGTCTCGAGCGGCTACCTGACTGCGGACGACGTGCGAACGCTCGAACGCAAGGGCGCCGTCGGCGACGTCCTCGGCCGGTACATCGACGCCGACGGACACATCGTCGACCCGGCCCTCGACGCCCGAACGCTCGGCCTCGAACTCGACACCCTCAGCAGCGCCCGCACCGCCGTCGCGGTCATCTCGGGGCGCGAGAAGTGGCCCGTCTGCCACGCGGTCGTCGACAACAAATTCTGCTCAGTGCTCGTCACGGACGACGAGTGCGCCAACTACCTCAGAGAAGCGAGGAAACGATGACTGCTGTCATTGAAGAAGCAACGCCTCCGGTCCTCACGATGCGCGGCATCCGCAAGGGCTTCCCGGGCACGCTCGCCCTCAAGTCGGTCGACCTCGACGTCTACCCGGGCGAGGTGCACTGCCTCCTCGGCGAGAACGGGGCAGGCAAGTCGACGCTCATGAAGATCCTCGCCGGTTCCTACACGCCGGACGCCGGAGTGATCTCCATCGGCGGCGCGGAGGTGAAGTTCTCCGGTCCGCTCGACGGCATCCGCGCCGGCATCAGCGTCATCTACCAGGAGCTGGATCTCTTCGCCGACCTCACCGTGGCGCAGAACCTGTTCCTCGGCCACACGCCGAGCGTCGGCGGCCTCGTCAAGCGCTCGACGAGGCGACGCCTCGCCGCCGACTACCTCAAGCGCGTCGGAGCGAAGTTCTCGCCGGACGCCGTCGTCGGCACCCTGCCGCTCGCCGACCAGCAGCTCACCGCCATCGCGCGCGCCCTCACGACGGATGCCCGCATCATCGTCATGGACGAGCCGACCGCAACGCTCGGCGAGGCCGACGTCGAGAACGTCTTCAACGTCATCCGCCGCCTCACCGACGAGGGCCGCGCCGTCATCTACATCTCGCACCGGATGGACGAGATCCGAGACATCGGAACGCGCATCACCGTGCTCCGCGACGGGTACAACGCCGCCAAGTACGCCGTCGCGGACACCGACGCGGATCGGTGGATCGGCGACATGATCGGCGACAAGAAGGCGGAGCTGACCGAGCACCGGGATGCGCGGGAATTCAGCGACGTCGAGGCCCTCAACATCAGGAGCGTGTCGATCGAAGGCCTCATCGATGTCCGGGACGTCGTCGTGCGCAAGGGCGAGATCGTCGGGCTCGCCGGCCTCGGCGGGGCGGGTCGCACCACGCTCCTCTCCGCGCTCTTCGGAGCACGCAAGGCCAAGCGCGACGTCCAGGTCTTCGGCAAGCAGGCGACCCTCACCTCCGTGCGAGCCGCGGTCAACCACCACTTCGGCCTCGTTCCGGAGAGCCGAAAGACGGAGGGGCTGTTCCTTGGGCTCTCCGTGGCCCGAAACGCCGGCATCGCCTCGCTCCGCGGCTCCTCCCAGGTGCTGCCGCGCGAACGGTCCTGGGCGACGTCTGCCCCAATCCTGGAACGCCTCTCCGTCAAGTTCGGCAAGCCCGGCCAGGAGATCCGTCTCCTCTCGGGCGGCAACCAGCAGAAGGTCGTCCTCGCCAAGTGGCTCGCTCGCGACACGAGAGTGCTGCTGCTGGACGAGCCCACCCGAGGCCTGGACATCGGTGCCAAGGCCGACCTCTATCGCCAGGTCCGCATCCTCGCGGACCAGGGCGCCGCCGTGCTCGTCGCATCAAGCGAGCTCGGCGAACTCATGGCGAATGCCGACCGCATCGTCGTCATGCACGAGGGCCGCAACGTCGCGGACTTCGACCCGCTCGTCTCGAGCGAAGCACGCATCAGTCACGCAATCATCAGCGGGAAGGCATCATGAACGCGACCACCACAACGCCGGCTCCAACCGAGGAGCGCGCGAGCGCGAAGACCTGGAAGCAGCGCAGCTCGAGCTGGCTCATCAAGGGCAACCTGCTCATCGTGTTCGTCATCATCTGCGCGCTGGCGGCCATCCTCAGCCCGGAGTTCCTCACCGTCCGGAACGTCTCCAACCTGCTGCAGCAGTCGAGCCTCACGGGCATCATCGCCATCGGCATGACCCTCGTGATCCTCACGAGCGGCATCGACCTCGCCGTCGGCTCGATCGCCGCCTTCAGCGGCATGACCGTGGCGATCCTGCTCGACGGGCGCATGCCCGTGGTGCTCGCGATCCTCATCTCCCTGGCCGCCGGCATCGGCATCGGGCTCCTCATGGGGGCGGTATCGTCCTGGGTGCGACTCCCCGCGTTCATCGTGACGCTCGCTGGACTCACCGCCGTGCGGGGCTGGGCCTACACGCTCACCGACGGGCGCCCGGCTGGCACCAACCTGCCGGCCGAGTTCACGATCATCGGCGGCGGCTACCTCGGGCTGCTCCCGCTCACCGGCCTCATCTTCATCGGCGTCACCCTCCTCACCGCCGTCATCCTCCGCTACACGACCTTCGGCGAGTACATCTACGCCGTCGGGAGCAACGAAGAGGCAGCACGCCTCTCCGGCATCCCGGTCAACTGGGTCAAGGCCGCGGTCTTCGGCTTCTCCGGATTCACGGCAGCGCTCGCCGGGGTGCTCCTCACGAGTCGCCTCACGATTGGCCAGCCCACGGCCTTCCAGGGAGCCGAGCTGGATGCGATCGCGGCCGTCGTCCTCGGCGGCACGAGCCTCTTCGGCGGTCGAGGCGGCGTGGGCGGCACGTTCATCGCCGTCCTGCTCCTCTCCGTCCTGAAGAACCTCTTCAACCTCATGGGAATCGGGTCCTTCGTGCAGATGATCGCGACCGGCATCATCCTCGTGCTCGCCCTCATCCTCAACAAGTTCCTCGACAGCCGCGCGCAGGCATCCGCGGCGTGACGACCACCCACCAGCAAAGGACAGCAGAACCCATGACCAGTGCACGCCCCCTCGCCACGTACCTCGACCACACGCTCCTCAAGCCCGAGGCCACGCGCGCCGACGTCGAGGCCACCGTCGCCGAGGCAGCGGAGCTCGGCGCCTACAGCGTCTGCCTCTCGCCCTCCGTGCTGCCCGTCACCCTCCCGAACGGCTCCGACCTCAAGCTCACGGTCGTCTGCGGGTTCCCGAGCGGTCGCCACCAGAGCACCGTCAAGGCACTCGAGGCGAAGACCGCCGTCGAGCAGGGAGCCGACGAGATCGACATGGTGATCGACATCGGGGCGGCGATCGACGGCGACTACGACTCCGTCGAGAAGGACATCCGCGCGGTTCGTGGCGCAGCACCTGCTCCGATCGTGCTCAAGGTGATCATCGAATCGGCGGCGCTCTCGGACGACGCCATCGTCGCCGTCTGCCGCGCGGCCGAGCGCGCCGGTGCCGACTTCGTGAAGACCTCCACCGGGTTCCACCCCGCCGGCGGCGCCAGCGTGCACGCGGTCGAGCTCATGAAGAGCACGGTCGGCGACCGGCTCGAGGTCAAGGCCTCCGGAGGCGTCAGGACGCGGGCTGAAGCGGATGCCTTCATCGCGGCCGGAGCGACCCGTCTCGGCGTCTCGGGCAGCCGAGCGCTGCTGAACGACGACGCCGAGTCCTCGGCGCCTGCCGGCTACTAGCGTCCCCAACCCCTCCCGACAGCGGTGGCCAGTCGATGCTGGCCACCGCTTTGTCGGCGGTTCGTTGGACACTGGAGTCATGACACTCACGCCAGCCCAACTCGACCGTGCCCACGGCGCCGTGCTCGCCTCCGCCGTCGGCGACGCCCTCGGCTCCCAGTACGAGTTCGGGCCGCCGCTTTCAGACGACACACCCGTCGTCTACGGGGTCGGCGTCTTCGGGCACGGCGCGGGGGAGTGGACCGACGACACCTCCATGGCCATGCCGATCCTCCAGGCGCTCGCGGGCGGAGCATCCCTGAACGACCCGGCAACCCTCGCCAGCGTCGTCGTGGCCTGGCGCGAGTGGGCCCGCGACGCGAAAGACGTCGGCGCCCAGACCCGGACCGTGCTCTCCGCCCTCGAAGGAGACGTCACAGAAGACCGGGCTCGCGACGCCGCCCACGACGTGCACGCGCGAGCCGGCCGCAGCGGCGGCAACGGCGCCCTCATGCGCACCGGCCCCATCGCCCTCGGCCACCTCGCCGACGGGCAGGAACACGCCCTCGTCGAAGCCGCGACCCGCCTCGCCGAGCTCACCCACTGGGAGAGCGACAACGCCGACGCCTGCGTGCTCTGGTGCCTCGGCATCCGCCACGCCATCCTCACCGGCGAACTCGACCTCCTCGGCCAGCTCGACGCGATCCCCGCCGAGCGTCGAGACCGCTGGCGCGCCTTCACCGAGGAAGCCCTTGCACCCGGTGCGCACCCGCGCGACTTCTCGCAGCAGAACGGCTGGGTCGTCCGCGCCTACCAGGGCGCCCTCGCCGCCATCGCCGGTGCCAGCTCCCTCACGGATGCGCTCGAACGGGCGGTTCGGGGAGGAGGCGACACCGACACCGTCGCCGCCATCGCCGGATCCCTCGCCGGCGCGGTCCACGGCTCGCGGGCGCTCCCCGCAGCACTCGTCGAGACGGTGCACGGCTGGCCCGGCCTCCGCAGCGGCGACCTCGAAGCGCTCGTCGACGCCGCCGTTGTCATCTAAAATGGAGATGTAAAACTGTTGTCAATATCTCCGTAACATATTCGAAACGAGGGGCCATGCGCTCACCAGGCCGCAGCGACGTCTCGCTCACGCAGCTCCGATACTTCGTCGCGGCCGCCGAGCACGGCAGCATGACCTGGGCAGCCGACGAGCTGTTCGTCGCC
Source organism: Pseudoclavibacter sp. RFBG4 (assembly GCF_002931515.1). Lineage (NCBI taxonomy): Bacteria > Bacillati > Actinomycetota > Actinomycetes > Micrococcales > Microbacteriaceae > Pseudoclavibacter > Pseudoclavibacter sp. RFBG4. Next base: position 26,073 of record NZ_PSYC01000019.1, read on the forward strand.
CAGTCCGCCGTCTCCACGGCCATCGCCAACCTCGAGACCGCCGTCGGCGCGCAACTCCTCATCCGCCGCCGCGCCAAGGGGCTGCAGCTCACCGCGACCGGCGCCGACTTCCTCGTCCGCGCGCGCGGCATCCTCGCCTCCGTCGACGACGCCCTCGGCGCGCTCCGCCCCGAGAACACCGCCGGCCGCCTCACCGTCGGCTGCTTCCGCACCCTCGCACCCTTCTACCTGCCATCCGTCATCAGCGGACTCGCCGACGAGCATCCCGAACTCCTCGTCGACGTCACCGAGATGACCGCCGAGCAGGTTCCGGATGCGCTCGCCAGCCAGGCCATCGAGATCGCCCTCACCTACGACCTGGGCTTGGACGCCGCCGTCGAACGCGAAGTGCTCGCCGAAGTCCCCCTCTACGCGGCCGTCAGCGTGCACCATCCGCTCGCCGACCGCGACAGCGTGAGCCTCGCCGAACTCGCCGAGCTGCCCATGGTGCTGCTCGACATGCCCGTCAGCCGCGACTACTTCCTCCAGTGGTTCACGCGCGCCGGCCTCCGCCCCCACGTGCGCTACCGGTTCGCGAGCTTCGAGGCCGTCCGCGCCATGGTCGGGAGCGGGCACGGATTCACGCTCCTCAACCAGCAGCCGCGCGTCGCCTCCACCTACTCCGGCGGCGAACTGCGCCACCTGCACATCACCGACGACCTGCCGCCCCTCGAGCTCGTGCTCGCCCGCTCCGGAGGCTCGAGGCAGCTCACCAAGAAGGCGGAGCTCTTCGCCGCCCAGTGCAGGAAGTCGGTCGCCGAGCAGGACGCGACGGCGCCTCACGGCGCCTGGTAGACGACCGCCCCGCCGACGTACGTGCGGCGCACGCTCGCCGAACCGTAGGCGTCGAGGTCGCTGAGGTCGGCGTCCACCCACACAAGGTCGGCGAGTCGGCCGGCCTCGAGCCGACCCGTCTCGCCCTCTAGCCGGTTCACCCAGGCCGCCTCCGAGAGGTACGCGTCCAGAGCGACCCCGAGCGGCAGGGCCTGCTCGCCGAGCAGCGGATGTGTGAGCACGCCATCGCCGATCGCGTGCGGATCCTCGACCAGCCCCGTGCGCGTCACGGCCGTGCGAATCGACCAGAGCGGATTCGGCGTCGTCACCGGCCAGTCGCTGCCGCCCACGATGCGCGCCCCCGCACGATGCAGATCGCCGAACGGGAAATGCGTCAGCTCCCGCTCGGCGCCGAGGAGCGGCAGCTTGCGGTGCACGATCTCCTCATCCCGCCGCGCCCAGACCGCCGTGACGTTCGCCGCCACGTCGAGCTCCGCGAACCGCGCGATGTCGGACGTGTCGATCAGGTCGAGGTGCGCCACGTGGTGGCGATTCCCGCGGCGTCCATTGCGGCGGATCGCCGCCTCCACCGCGTCGAGCGCGTGCCGGGTCGCCGCGTCGCCGACGGCGTGGAAGTGCACCTGGAAGTCGGCCGCGTCGAGCGCCGTCGTCAGCTCGACAAGCGCCTCGGGGGAGAGGAAGGCGATGCCCACGTCTCCCGGGTGCCCCTCGAACGGTTCGAGCATCGATGCCGTGTGGTTCTCCACCATGCCGTCGATCATGACCTTCACGGTGCCCGCATCCACCCCCACCGCGGCGGCCTCCGCCCTGACGCGCTCGAAGTCGACGATCTGCTCCACACCACGAGCACGGTCCCACCACTGTGCGAGCACGACCCGCGCGGTCAGGCGGCCGTCGGCCGCGAGGCGCAGGTACGCGGGGAGCGGGTTCGGGCCGAGGTCGCTGTCGCCGACGGCCGCATCCTGCCACGCCGTGACCCCCACCGAGTGGAGCTCGCGCTGCGCCGCCTCGAGGGCCGCCTCGACGAGCGCCTCGCCGGGCGCCGGCATGAGGTGCTCGACCAGCGCGACCGCCGACTCCAGCAGCATGCCCGTGGGCTGGCCCAGCCCGTCGCGGATGAGGCGGCCGCCCTCCGGATCCGGAGTCGCCCCGTCGATCCCAGCGGCCCGCAAGGCCGCCGCGTTCACCCACATGCCGTGCGCGTCGTGGCTGTGCAGCATGATGGGCCGCCCGTCGACGCCCTCCAGCTCGGCCGCCGTCGGGAACCCGCCCTCGAAGACGTCGCCGAACCAGCCGCCGCCCGTCAGTACCGGCGCCGTCGGGTTCGCGGCCGCGTAGTCGGCGATGAGCCGCAGGTACTCGCCCCGGTCGTGCACGGGCTTGAGGTCGATGCCGAGCGATTGCAGCCCCGCGAGCAGCGGATGCACGTGCGCGTCCTGGAACCCCGGGAGCAGCGTCCCGCCCGCCAGGTCGACCAGGTGCGCGGCGGTCGGGAGCTCGCCGCCGTCGGGGATCACGTCGACGATCCGGTCGCCGACGACCAGCAGCGACGCCCGCTCGAAGGCGCCCGCGCCGAGGTACAGCGTGCCGTTCGTGAAGAGGGTGGCGTCCATGGGGCTCCCGTCTCGCGCGGCCGCGGTGACCGACGCTCCTCGCCACACTGAGCACCCCATGTTTCGTATGCATTTCGCCGATATTGCTGGTCAATTGCATCTCTCTTTTGGATCTCGAGCTTCGAGTCTCGCTATTTGCTTGTCGCCCGGGACCTGCCGATTCTTGACCAAAGCCGCTCCCGGCGAATCCGTCCCGGAAGGACCCTCATGACCACCACCAAGAACGCACTCCGCACCGTGGGCGCCCTCGCGTTGAGCGCCGCGCTGCTCGCCACCACCGCCTGCACGGCAGACTCGGCAGCCTCGAGCGAAGGCGACGCGGAAGCCGTCGGAATGGGCATCCAGCCCTGGCTCGGCTACGGCCCCTGGTACATCGCACAGGAGAACGGCTACTTCACCGACGCCGGCGTCGAGGTCGAGATCACGAACTTCATGAACGACGCCGACATGACCGCGGCCTTCGCCGCCGACCGCATCCAGGTCGCGAACGTCGCAAGCCACAGCGCGCTCCAGTTCATCGAACAGGGCCTCGACGTCAGCATCGTGCTGCTCCTCGACGCGTCCCTCACGGCCGACGCCATCCTCTCCGACGGCAGCGTCACCGACGTCGCCGACCTGGCCGGCCAGCAGGTCGCCTTCGAGGAAGGCTCCGTCAGCAACCTCCTCCTCGGCTACGCGCTGCAGGAGAACGGCCTCTCGCTCGACGACATCGAGCCCGTCCCCATGGACCCCTCCGAAGCGGCAACCGCGCTCATCGGCGGCAGCGTCCCCGTCGCCGTCACCTACGAGCCCTACATCTCCGAGGCCCGCTCCTCGAGCCCCGACATCACCGAGATCTACACGGCGGCCGAGAACGCCGGCCTCATCAGCGACGTCCTCGTCGTCGACAACACCTACCTCGCCGAGAACGGCGAGACCGTGCAGGGCATCGTCGACGCGTGGGGCCCATCCATCGACTTCTACGAGTCGGACACCGACGCGGCGCGCGCGATCATCGCCGAGAACATCGGCAGCGACGTCGAGTCGCTCGACAGCGCCTTCGACGGCGTGCAGTTCTTCACCCTCGAGGAGAACGCCACCGAGCTCGGCGGCCACTACCTCGAGACCGTCCTCCCCAGCGTCGACAGCGTCGCCACCGACATCGGCATCCTCACGGGCGGCACCGACCTCCCCTCCGTCGTCGACCTCACCTTCGTCGGCGGCGCCGAGTAGTCAGCGGCACCACGACAGCACAGGCACCCAGCAACCACCGGCATCAGTAGCCCCGGCGCACAGCAACCACAGGAGACCAGAGCCCCATGGCAGTTCAGAGCACGGCCCCGGTCGCGAGCACGCAGCCCGCGACCGGGGCGCGCCGAAAGCCGGTCAGAGCACCGCTCACCAGGCGCCAGTACCTCATCACGTCCGTCATCACCTTCATCCTGCTGCTCGCGGCATGGACGGCGATCTCGACCAGCGGCCTCGTCCGCCCCCTCTTCCTGCCGTCGCCGATCGCGGTCACCGAGAAGCTCATCGACCAGGGCGTCAACGGCCAGCTCTGGTCGGACATCGCCGTCAGCACCTACCGCGTCATGGTCGGCTACCTCCTGGCCAGCGTCATCGCCGTGCCCATCGGCGTGCTCTGCGGCTCCATCCCTCGGGTCGAGGCCGCGATCGAGCCGATCATGGACTTCATCCGCTACATGCCGGTCGTCGCGTTCGTTCCGCTGACCATCCTCTGGGTCGGCACCGACGACTCGCAGAAGGTGCTCATCATCTTCCTCGGCACCTTCTTCCAGCAGGTGCTCATGGTCGCCGACGCCGTGCGGCGCGTGCCCATGTCGTACCAGAACCTCGGCGCGACGCTCGGCCTCAGCCGAACCAAGATCCTCATCCGCATCGTCTTCCCCTCAGCGCTCCCGCGCATCTGGGATGCGCTCCGCATCAGCCTCGGCTGGGCCTGGACCTGGCTCGTCGTCGCCGAGCTCGTCGCCGCGACCGAGGGCATGGGCTACCGCATCACGCAGGCGCAGCGCTTCCTCGAGACCGACCTCATCATCGGCTACGTGATCGTCCTCGGGCTCCTCGGCCTCCTCTTCGACCAGGTCATGCGCGGGCTCGGCCGGCGCTTCTTCCGCTACCTGAAGGGACGTGTCTGATGACCGTCGAAACCGCCCTCCGCGACCCCAAGGTCGTCGTCTCCGACGTCACGAAGCGCTTCGGCGAGGTGACCGCGCTCGCCGACGTCGACCTCGTGCTCGGCGACCGCGAGTTCGTCTCCGTCGTCGGCGCATCCGGATGCGGCAAGAGCACCCTGCTCTCCGTCATCGCCGGCCTCGAGGCACCCACCTCCGGCACGGCATCGCTCAGCGGCCACGAGATCCTCGGGCCGGGCCGCGACCGCGGCGTCGTGTTCCAGCAGGCGACGCTCCTGCCGTGGCTCAGCGCCATCGACAACGTCGTCTTCGCCCTCGACGGCGAGCCGGGCCTGACGAAGAAGCAGCGCATCGACCGGGCTCGGGACGTGCTCGACCAGGTCGGCCTGACGGGCTTCGAATCGAAGTACCCGGCGCAGCTCTCCGGCGGCATGCAGCAGCGCGTCGCCCTCGCCCGCTCGCTCGCCTACGGCCCGGACGTGCTCCTCATGGACGAGCCGTTCGGCGCCCTCGACGCGCTCACCCGACGCACCATGCAGGAGCTGCTCACCGAGGTCTGGGAGCGCCACCGCATGACGGTCATGCTCATCACCCACGACATCGAGGAGGCCGTCTTCCTCTCCGACCGCGTCATCGCGATGACCCCGCGCCCCGGCAAGGTCGCGGCCGAGTACGCGATCGACCTCCCCCGCCCCCGCGAGGTCGACGTGCTCGGCAGCCCCGAGTTCCACGGCTACTACACGGAGATCCTCGACCTCATCCACCGCGGCTGATGATGGTGCCGTGGCCCGGCATACTGAAGAGATGTCACACGAAGCTGGAGCCGACCGCCGATGGATGCAGAACGCGATCCGGATGCTCGAAGCCGACGCCAACCGCAGCGCTGACACGCACCTGCACGTCTTCCCGCTGCCGCGGGAGTGGGGCATCGACCTGTACCTGAAGGACGAGTCGGTGCACCCGACGGGCTCGCTCAAGCACCGCCTCGCCCGCTCCCTCATCCTGTACGCCATCGTGAACGGGCAGGTGGGGCCGCGCACGACGCTCGTCGAGGCGTCGAGCGGCTCCACGGCCGTGTCGGAGTCGTACTTCGCCCGGATGCTCGGCCTGCCGTTCGTGACCGTCGTGCCGCGAACCACGAGTCCGGAGAAGATCGAGCTCATCGAGTTCTACGGCGGCCGCTGCCACCTGGTCGACGAGCCACTGCAGGTCTACTCGGAAGCGGAGCGCCTCGCCGCCGACGTCGACGGGCACTACCTCGACCAGTTCACGAACGCCGAGCGCGCCACCGACTGGCGAGGGAACAACAACATCGCCGAGAGCGTCTACTCGCAGATGTCGCTCGAGCGCTTCCCCATCCCGAGCTGGATCGTCGTCAGCGCTGGAACCGGCGGCACCTCCGCCACCTTCGGTCGCTACGCCAGGTACTGCGGGCACGACACCCGCCTCGCGGTCGTCGACCCGGAGGGGTCCGCGTTCTACGAGGCCTGGAAGACGGGCGACCGCACCCACGCGACCGGCCGGGGATCCAAGATCGAGGGCATCGGGCGCCCGCGCGTGGAGCCGTCGTTCATCGAGACGGTCATCGACGACATGATCCAGGTGCCGGATGCGGCCTCGGTCGCGGCGATCCGCGTGCTCCGGGAGAAGACGCAGCACTGGGCGGGCGGATCGACGGGAACGAACCTCGTCGGCGCGTTCCAGATCATCGCCCGCATGCTCGCCGCGGGGGAGCAGGGCAGCGTCGTGACGCTCATCTGCGACGGGGGAGCGCGCTACGCGAACACCTACTACGACGACGCCTGGGTTGCGGCCCAGGGGTGGGACCTCGAGCCGTACCTCGAGCGGATGCACCGCTTCCTCGACACGGGCACCTGGGCCGACTGACCCTGGCTGCGGCCGATCAGACGACCTTCTTGACGACGCTCGACTTCAGCTGCATCTGCCCGAAGCCGGGCACCTTCGCGTCGATGTCGTGGTCGCCGACTCCGTCGGAGATGAGCCGGATGCCGTTGACCTTCGTGCCGACCTTCACGGTTCCGCCGCCCGCACCCTTGACCTTCAGGTCTTTCGCGATCGTGACGGAGTCGCCGTCGGCGAGCACGTTCCCGACCGCATCCTTGATCGCCGGTGCCGCGTCTCCGTCAGTGCCAGCATCAGCGTCGCCCGGCGCCCACTCGTGCCCGCACATCGGGCAGACCAGCAGCGCACCCATCTCGTAGGCGAGGTCGCTCGCGCATTCCGGGCACGGGGGCAGCTGCTCAGGCATCGAAGGTGGCCTCCAGGAGAACTCGCCGATCAGGGAACATCGACCACGTTAGGGCACCGGGCGGCCCGATCCCGCCGATCCCGCGCCTCGTGCGCAACCGCGCGAGTCGATTTTCTAGACAACTGTCCGAAACTTGCTAGGCTCGTGGTGTGCCAACGACCGCCACGCCCCGCTCGCCCGACCCGCGTCCCGCCCGCACGCAGGCCGCGATCATCGACGCGGTCGAGCGCCTCTCGGCTTGCGGCGAGGAGGTCACCGTTCCCGCGATCGTCGCCGAAGCCGGCGTGAGCCGCTCGACGTTCTACACGCAGTTCCGCGACCTCGACGCGCTTGCCGTGCGCATCCTCACCGAGGTGTTCGCCGAGATCGAGACGCTCGACCTGCGCCTCCGCGCCGCCGCGACCCCCATCGAGACGGCGAGGGCGACCACGTCGCAGCTCGTCGCCGAGTTCGCGAAGCGGCGCTCCCTCTACGCGGGGGTGCTCGGCAGTCGAACGACGACGGAAGCCCACCGGGCGGTGCGCGCCGCGTTCGCCGACCAGGCCCTCGGCACCATGCAGCTCACCGTGCCGGAGGGCCTCGACCCGAAGGTCGCGGCCGACTACGTCGCCGGCGGCACGCTGGCCGTGCTCACCGCCTGGCTGCTCAGCGACGCCCCCGAACCCATCGAGCGCGTGCAGCAGCAGCTGCTCGCGCTCCTCCCGACCTGGCTCATCAACGAAGACAAGGACCCAACCTCATGACCCGTACCTACGTCGTCACCGGCTCCGCCTCCGGAATCGGCAAGGCCACCGCCGAGAAGCTCCGCGCCGACGGGCACACCGTCATCGGCGTCGACCTCAAGGGCGCCGACATCAACGCCGACCTCACGACCGCCGAGGGCCGGGAGGCGCTTGTCACCCGCGCGAACGAGCTCAGCGGTGGTGTCGTCGACGGCGTGCTGGCCATCGCGGGCCTCGTCATCCCGGCCCCCGTCACCGTCGCCGTGAACCACTTCGGGGCCGTCGCGACCCTGGAAGGGCTGCGGCCGCTGCTCGCGAAGTCCGACGCGCCCCGCGCCGCCGTCGTCGCGTCCCTCGCCGCCCTCGAGGAGGTCGACGGGCAGCTGCTCGATCTCATCGAGTCCGGCGACGAGGCCGCCGCCCTCGCCTACGCCGACTCGCTCGGGGCAACCGCCAACGCGACCGGCTCGTCGGTGCTCTACACGACCTCGAAGCTCTCCATCGCGCGCTGGGTGCGCAAGAACGCGCCGAGCGCCGAGTGGGCGAAGGCCGGCATCGCGCTCAACGCCGTCGCCCCAGGCGTCATCCTCACGCCGATGACCGCCGCGGCCCTCGAGACCGAAGAGGGCCGAGCGGCACTGGATGCGGGCGCCCCGGCACCCTACGGAGGCCCGGCCGCCGACCCCCGCCAGGTGTCCAACCTCCTCGCCTGGCTCACGAGCGAAGACAACGGCTACGTCACCGGCCAGGTCATCTTCATCGACGGCGGGGCGGAGAGCATCCGCCGCCCCGAGCTCGTCTGACTGGCGCCCGCTCGCTTCGGCTGGCGTCGGCTGGCGTCGGCAGCCGTCGCCGATAGGTCACTTTCGCACCGTATGCAGCGCCCGGGTGGGGTGAAAGTGCCCCATTGTGGGCGGGCATGTCCCACAGCCTCGCGTTTAGGTCACTTTCGCACCGTGTGGACCGCCCGGGTGGGGTGAAATCGCCCCATCTGCGGCGGGCATGTCCCACAGCCTCGCGTTTAGGTCGCTTTCGCACCGTATGCGGCGCGCAGGTGGGGTGAAATTGCCCCATTGTGGGCGGGCATGTCCCACAGCCTCGCGTTTAGGTCGCTTGCGCACCGTGTGCAGCGCCCGGGTGGGGTGAAAGTGCCCCATTGTGGGCGGGCATGTCCCACAGCCTCGCGTTTAGGTCACTTTCGCACTGTGTGGACCGCCCGGGTGCGGTGAAAGTGCCCCATTGTGGGCGGGCATGTCCCACAGCCTCGCGTATAGGTCACTTTCGCACTGTGTGCAGCGCTCGGGTGGGGTGAAAGTGCCCTATCGGCGGAGGCGGAGGCGGAGGCGGAGGCGGAGGCGGGGCGAGCGAACCGGACCGGTCCGGCTAGGCTGGGGTGGATGGACGACTCCCTGGTGCTCAGAAGCGTACTTTCGCTCGTGATGATCGGATCCGGACTCCTCGTGGTCTGGATGGCGAGCGCCGCAGCCTCCGGTCAGCTGCAGCGGAACTCGCTCGCCGGCATCCGCACGCCGAGCACGATGGCGAGCGACGTGGCGTGGGTCGCGGCGCACATGCGAGCGAAGCGCCCCACGATGATCGCCGGCTACTTTGCGCTGGCGACCGGCCTTGTTGTCCTCATCCCGATGCCGGAGTGGGGGATCGCGGTGGTCATGCTCGGCGGATGCGGGGCGCTGCTCGGGTTCGTGCTCTACGGGGCTCGCGTGGGCGTCCAGGCTGCGAAAGCGGTGCTGAAAGCTCCCGGCGCCAAGCCTGCAGGCGAGCCCGACGCCTAGTCCGTGGGCGGCACGTCGCCGTCCATGACCACCGACTGCGTGTCCTCATCCCACGTGAAGGTCGCCTGGACCCGCCCGCTCGATTCGGCGTTCGCCTCACCGGGCAGCGTGTATGTGTAGGTCACCTCGATGCTCGCGTCGTCCAGGCGGGCGGCGCTGGGCAGGAAGCCGTACGCGTCCCCGGTCGCGGTGCCCAGGTAGCGGCCCTGGTTGAAGAGCATGATGTGGCACGGCGTCGAGACGGTGCCGCCAGACAGGGTCACCACGACGTAGGAGAGTTCCGCGCACTCGTCGTACGTTGCCGCGTCTGGCGTGGCGGCGACCCACTCGTGCGACTCGAGGTTCGGGAACGGCGCGATGGAGCCGATCGACGCCGAGACGGCTTCTTCCTGCGTGAGTCCGGCGCACGCCGGCACCTCCGGCGTGGGGGTTGCCGTCTCCATTGGAGTGGCCGGCGGTGCTGACGCCGGAACGGTCTGCGTGACCGTGACGGTCGGGGCGGCGGATTCGGGGGCCGCCGACGGCGAACATCCGGTCAGCGCGACCAGCGTCAATGCCGCACACGCGACGACAGATGGTGTCAGGAAGCGGGGAGCCATGCCCGCAACCTAGCACCGCGACTCAGGCGGATGGCCCGGCTTTTGCTTCGATTTCCACGAACGTGAACGGTTCGTCGCGGTCGTTGACGAGGTTGTGGTGGGCTCCGGGCTCTCGGCTGTAGCTGACACCCGCCGTGCACTCCATGGCGAACGGGTCCGCCGTCGTCGTCTCGACCGTCAGGGCGCCGGTGGTCTGCGGCACCACCACGTAGGGCAGCTCGTGGGTGTGCCAGCCGGTCTCCGCTCCGGGTGCGAACCGCCACTCGGTCACGCGGAAGCGATCGTCGTTGACCTGGACGGTTGGGGTGGCGCTGGGGCGAGTCATGTCACGACGCTAGCGGCTGTGGTACGTGCCACGCGTGCGCCTAGTTCTGCTCCTCTGCCGGGTCCTCGTCTTCCTGCTTCGTCTCCTCGGTGCGGTCGCGGAGCTTGTCGGCCATCGCGGCTGCACCTTCGCGTCCGTGCTCGCTCTCGACCTGTTCGATGATGTCGCGCAGGTTCTCGCCGCCGGTGGAGTCGTCGGATTCGGGGGACGCGTTCTGTGGGGTGGTCATGCCGCGACCGTACGCACCGAGGCTGGGCGGGGGCGCATCAGTGCCTGACCGCCCGGCCTCTGCGGTTCAGGGCGTCAGCTCAGCGCGGCCTCCGCTTCCTGCTCCAGTCCTGAAGAGACAGGAAGCAGCGGGGTTCCGGACCGGACGACCTGCAGGTCCAGGGGCCCTGAAAGATCGATGAGGATCCCCATGACCTCCTCAGCGGAGTCGATCCGGAAGTTGGAATGCACCCAGACTGCATGCTCGCCGACGTCCAAGCGTCGTGCTCGGGCGGCGCTCGGCAATTCCCGATCGACGCCCACGACCGCGGCGAGTCTCCGATCCTCCAGGACCTGGGCACCGAGGCGGTTCCCCACGATCTGCACGAGATCCCTGACCGCTCCCGCCGCTGATCGCAACTCAGTCCGGAGCTTTTCCGGTGCATCCGCCCCCTGAATGGCGTAGATGTTCCGTTTGGTGGCCTTCGGCTTGATCAGCGACCACCGCCAGGCGAGTTGGCCGGGCCTGCGTTCCCGGAAGGGGGACTCGCCGAGCTTCCGGGTTGCCTCGATGTACTCACTTCCGAACAGTGCGAGCAGATCGTCGTCCAATCGCCGCACCGTCGTGGCCTTGCCTTCGGTGTCGAGCAGGGCGGCGACGCGTTCGCTCTTCACGTCGTCGAGATGCGCTTCGAGCGCCGACAGGCTCGTGATCCCGAGAGCGCGGACAATCGTCACGCCGAATTCGAGGCCGCGTTCACTCGGCTCCGCTGCAGTCGGATATCTCTGGGCGAGTGATGCTCTGAGCGATGCGGTACTCAGTTCCAACAGTGTCGGCCCCGCGTTCCCCTCGTCTGGTGGCGTTGACTCGGCTGAATTCGCCGGGTCGGCAGTGTCCACGAATGATTCAGTCGGAGCCGCCTGGTCGAGAACCCGCATGGCCTCATTCAGTGCCTGATCGAGCTGCTTTCGATAGGCGTGGGCGTCACGGAGGATGTCGTCGACCTGCTCCTGGCCCTCCTTCTTGAGGCTCCGATACGTCGAACTCTTGTAGCGGTGGGTGTGCTCGAACTCCGCCCAAGCGTGAGCCGCGACCGTTCGTATCTGGATTTCCAAGCCATGGAACTTCGTGAAGAACACGCTGAGGTTGCTCTTCTCGCCGATCAGGTCAGAAGGGTTCTTCACACCGTCCACCACGAAGTGCCAGCTCTCGTAGCCCATCAGCCCGACGGGGCGACCGTGGCCAGGGTTCTTGTCTTCATTCGGCAGCACCGAGAAGCGATCGCGGACCAGCTCGATAGCCCGGTCTCGGTCTCGCTCCGAATAGACGATCACCCGCGCTGCTATGACGTCGTCGAGGTGCGTCGGGTGGGGGGAATGGGCCGATTCATGCGGCGCTGACGAGAGTGGCGGGACCGCATCCGCATCTGCCCCCTGCACTCTTCCTTCTTGCAGGGTTTCCTTGAGACGAATCTTCGACAGCAACGAGGCGATCGACTTGGCTCTGGCCGATATCTCGTGAACGCGGACGGATTCCTCGGCCATCAGCCATTTGAGATAGTTCTCCACCTCGCGAGCTGCTTCAGGGAGCCAGTCCCAGTGCTTGGCGTCCCCCTCGGTGAGTGTGTAAGTCACGTTTCCCCCTCGAACAGCTGACCCTCCCGGCGAGCGTCATTGCTGCTCCGTATTCTGCGTGGATTCGCGGCACATGATCACGTGGCGTATCCGGTGGGCCGAATCCGAGTCGATATTCGCTGTTTGCAGTCGAAACAGCAGGGAGAAGACGGCGGTTCAGTCTGCCTGTCGCGCGGACCGACCGCTCGTGAGCTCGTGCAGCCCCAGCTTCTCGATCGCCCGCACCGCATCGCGTCCCGCCCGGTTCGCGCCGACCGTCGACTGCGAGGGGCCGAAGCCGATGAGGTGGAGGCGCGGCTCGTCGGCGACCTGCGTGCCGCGCATCGTGATGCCGCCGCGGGGGTTGCGCAGCCCGAGCCCGTCGAGGTGCGCGAGGTCGGCGCGGAACCCAGTCGCCCACAGGATCGCGTCGACCGGCGTGAAGGACCCGTCGGCCTCGCGCACGCCGTCCGGCTCGATGGCGGTGAACATGGGCCGCCGCTCGAGTGCGCCCCGATCCCGGGCGGCTACCGCGTAGGTCGACCAGCCGAGGCCCGTGTACGAGACGACGCTGCTCGACGGCTCGCCCGCCTCGACGTCGGCCGTCACCTTCGCGATGGTGCTGCGCCCCTCCACCTCCGGGTTGAAGCCGTTCTCGAGGAAGACCGGCTCGCGTCGCGTGTACCAGAACGTCTGCGCCCCGCGCGAGATCTCCTCGAGCTGCTGCACCGCCGAGATGCCGCCGCCGACGACCGCTACCCGCTGGCCTTCGAAGGCCGACGCCGACACGTAGTCGCGCGTGTGCAGCTGCGTGCCGCGAAACGAGTCCTGGCCAGGGATGCGCGGCAGCAGCGGATTGTTCCACGTTCCGGTCGCGTTGATGATCGCGTCGGCGCGCCACTCGCCGGCGCCGTCGGTCGCGACGAGGAGCGATCCCCGCGGGTCGTCATCGACGCGCGACACCTCGAGCACCTCGACCGGGCGCAGGATGGGCAGGGGCTTCGCGCGCTCGAACTCGGCGAAGTACCGGGGGACCGCGTCTCGACTCGGCTCGTCCTCGCTGCCAGGGGTGCGCGCGAACGTGGGCAGGTCGAAGATGCCGTTCACGGTCGCCATCGTCAGGGACTCCCAGCGGTGCTGCCACGCGCCGCCCGGCTTGGGGTTCGCATCCAGCAGCACGAAGGTGCGCTCGGCGTCCGGCTCGTCGAGTGCGCTCGCGAAGCCGCGCCGCGACAGGTGGAAGCCGGCGGAGAGGCCCGCCTGGCCGGCGCCGATGACGACGACCGTCGCGGAGCGCAGAGCCTCAGGCACGGTCGGCGCCGCCCTCCGCCTCGTCGAGCCCCAGGTGCTCGCGCAGGGCCTCCGTGATCGACGCCACCTGGGCCAGCTGCTCGGGTGACAGGGCGTCGAGGAAGAGTTCCTGGATGGCCTTGAGGTGGGGCACCGAGCCGCGCCGGAACGCGGCGGCGCCCTCTTCGGTGAGGCTCACCACCGAACCCCGGGTGTCGTCGGCGCAGGGGTCGCGGCGCAGGAGGCCGCGCTTCTCCATGCGGCCGAGCTGATGTGAGAGGCGACTGCGCTCCCAGCCGATCGTCGCCGCGAGCTCCGACGAGCGCACGGATCGGCCGGGTGCCTCGCGCAGTGCGAGCAGGACGCCGTAGTCGCCCGTCGACAGCGCTGACTCGCTCTGCATGCGGCTCGCGAGGCGCGAGTTCAGCACGCTCGTGGTCTCGATGAACCCGCGCCAGACGTGCAGCTCCTCGGCGCTGATCTGCGTTCGCTTCTGCGTGCCCATGGGTCCTCCATCGTTCGTGTCGCCCCCATCATGCCACGTAGTTGACATATCAACTACTCGGATGCATGATTGACACGTCAACTACCTGGAGGACCCATGAGCACGCAGAACGGCACGCAGATGAGCGCAGTGGATGCAGCCCAGTTCGGATTCGAGATCGGCCTCAACTCGTTCGGCGACGTGCCGAACGTCGACGGCCGTCCCCTGTCCGACGCCGAGACGGTGCGCCTGCTCGTCGACGAGGCGCGCCTCGCCGAGCGGGTCGGCCTCGACGTCTTCAGCATCGGCGAGCACTACCGGGAGGGCTTCGTCGACTCCGCGACCCCCGTCATCCTCGCTGGCATCGCCACGGCGACGGAGCGCATCGGGCTCGGCTCCGCCGTCACCGTCCTCAGCACCAACGACCCCGTGCGCCTCTACAACGAGTTCTCGACCCTCGACGCGCTCTCGAACGGGCGCGCGCAGATGGTCGTGGGTCGCGCATCCCAGACCCAGTCGTTCCCGCTCTTCGGCTACGACATCGCCGACTACGAGCAGCTCTTCGAGGAGAAGCTCGACCTCTTCATGCAGCTGCAGCGCAACTCCTCGGTGACCTGGTCGGGCACGGTCCGCGCGCCGCTCGTCGACCAGACCCTGCACCCGACGATGCGCCCGGGCGGCATCCCCACGTGGGTCGGCGTCGGCGGCAGCCCCGACTCGGTCGTGCGGGCGGCGCGCTACGGTCTGCCGCTCATGCTCGCCATCATCGGCGGCCAGCCCGAGCGATTCGCCGGCCACGTCGACCTCTACCATCGCGCGCTCGAGAAGTTCGGGATGCCAGCGAATCGCGTCGGCCAGCACGCGCTCGGCCTCGTCGCCGAGACCGACGAGGAAGCGGCCGAGACCTGGTGGGAGTCGTGGAAGCCCATGGTCGAGATGATGGGCAGGGAGCGCGGCTTCTACCCGCCCACGAAGGACCGCTACCTCCAAGAGCTCGAGACGGGCGCCCTGTTCGTCGGCTCCCCAGACACCGTCGCGAAGAAGATCGTGCGCATGGTCGAGGCGCTGCGCATCAGCCGCTTCGACCTCAAATACGACGTCATCGGCCTGCCGGCGGATGCACGCTCGCAGACCATCACCCTGCTCGGCACCGAGGTCGCACCCCGCGTGCGCGCCCTGCTCGCGAAGGAGTCCATCGATGTCTGACGCTCAGCCCACCCCGGGTCGATCGGCAGCGAGCCTGCCCACGATCGGCATCCTGGGGGCCGGCAAGGTCGGCACGGTACTCGCTCGCCTCCTCATCGCGAGCGGCTACCGGGTGCTCATCGCGGGTTCCGGCTCCCCGAGCAAGATCGAGCTCATCATCGACGTGCTCGTGCCCGGCGCGACCACGGGCACCAGCGCCGAGGTGGCCCGGCAGGCCGACGTCGTCATCCTCGCGCTGCCGCTCGGGAAGGCCCTGCCGCTCGATGGGCACGAGGCGATTCCCCGCGACGAGCTGCGCGGGAAGCTCGTCATCGATGCCATGAACTACTGGTGGGAGATCGACGGCGTGCGCGACGACCTCAACGACCCGTTCACGGCAACAAGCGAGCTCGTCCAGGAGCTGCTCTCCGAGTCGCGAGTCGTCAAGGCCTTCAACCACATGGGCTACCACGACCTCGACGAGGGGCCGAAGCCCGCAGGCGCTGTCGGCAGGCGAGGGATCGGCATCGCGGGCGACGACCCCGCGGACATCGCCGGTGCCTCGCTGCTCGTGGATGCCGCCGGCTTCGACCCCGTGCTCGTCGGCACCCTGCACGACAGCTTCTCCCTGCAGCCGGGCAGCGAGCTCTTCGGCGCGAACTTCGCCGCAGCGTCGGTGCGCTCGACCGCCGCGCGCTTCCCGAGCACCGAGCGGGGCCTCGAACTCGACGCCCTCCGCGCGGAACGGATGAGCACGGTACCAGCCGGGCAACCGCGATCCTGAGTCGCGCCAAGCTGCCGCACACCGCGCATCCACGTGCGGATGCTGGACTCGTCGCATGGCGCAACCGCGTCGACCCGACGAAGTGAAGGAGACCGAATGGTATTCGAGAACATCGGCGACAAGGCAGCACAGGCGGCGAACAGCGAGCAGGGTGAGCAGTTCACCGACCACGCGTTCGACACGGCCGGAGACCACGCGGACACCGCGATCGGCAACCAGCACGACGAGCACATCCAGAAGATGCGCGACGGCGCCGACGCGGCAGTCGGCACCGAGTAGCACCGCCGTCGCGGCGCTGCCGCAGACCACGAAGGCCCGCCCAGGTGGCGGGCCTTCGGCGTCTGCCGGCAGGCTGGCGCTGGCGGGACGGTGTCAGCGGATGCGGGTGCGCAGCTCCTCGGTCGACGTCACGCCGTCGTCGATCACGGCTCGGGCCGCGTCGCGGAGCGCTTCGCTCTCGCCGACGTCCCAGAGCAGCACGCCGACGGGTGCCCCCGACTCGTCGCGGAAGTAGGTGACGCGGCTCTGGTCGGACTCACCGGACTCGGGGAGCGGCGCGTCCAGCACGTCGAGTTCGGGGTCGAGGGTGCCGACCGCTTCCCACCGCGTGCCGAACACCATCGAGTAGAAGTACGGGGTGTGCGAGTACGGCTCGTCGGCGCCCGCCATCGAACGGCCCGCGGCCGCCCCCATCTCGGTGGCGTTGTCGACGTGCTCGACGCGCGTCTGGCCGAGGACCGGGTCCGGGTAGACGGCGATGTCGCCGGCCGCCCAGATGGCCGGGTCGATGGTGCGGAGCTGCTCGTCGACGACCACGCCTCCGTCGTCGACCACGAGGCCGGAGTCCTCAGCCAGGTCGACGACGGGCTTCGCTCCGAGGCCGAACACGACGAAGTCGGCCTCCGTCTCCGCTCCGTTGTCGAACACGACGGTCACGCCATCCGGGGTGGTCTCGGGGGAGGGGGCGCCAGCCGCGTTCCCCGCGGCATCCGCGGTTTCGGCGGCCTCCGCGGTCGCCTCGTCGTAGGGTGCTCGCACCTCGGCGCGCACGCGCTCGACGCGGCGCCCTGGCACGAGCCCCACGCCGTGCTCCACGAACAGCGCCTGGAATCGTTCGGCGAGCGACGGCGGGAACGTGGATGCGCCGAGCACCTCGTCGGGGAAGACCAGGTCGACCTCCACGTGGTTCTGCGCGAGGGCCGCCGCGATCTCCGTGCCGACGTATCCGCCGCCGACGACGACCGCGTGGGCGTTCCCCTCGCTGAGCTCGCGCAGGCGCCGGTAGTCGCTCGCCGAGCGGAAGAAGAGGATGCGCGTGCTCTCGGGCACGTCGATCTCGACGGGCTTCGAGCCCGTCGCGAGGAGCAGCTTGCCGTAGCTGACGGTCTCGCCGGTGTCGGTCGTGACGCTCTTCGCCTCGCGGTCGATGCCCGTCACGAGCGTGCCGAGCGTGATCTCGGCACCCGTCGCGTCGCTCGTGCCGAGCGGCGTCTGCTCCCACGTGAAGTCGGGGTCGACCCAGAGCTTCTTCGAGAGCGCGGGCCGCGCGTAGGGTTCGTCGACGTCGGCGCTCAGGATGCCGATGGTGCCCGTCTCGTCTCGTTCGCGGATGCCGCGGGCGGCCGCATCCGCGACCATTCCTCCGCCGATGATCAAGTAGTCGTAAGCGCTCATGCGCTCGAGGCTACGAACCGAGCTCGGGTGGCGCCTGGGAGCGGTCGCGGGGAGTTGCCCTCGGCCCGGGCTCGGCCGTGCGGCGAATCGGAAAGCGCTCCCTGCATCACTGACGGTTGTCTCGCGGATCATTCCACGTTATGTTGGAGCAATCGGGAAAGCGGTTACCCACCCTGAGAGCTCAACCGGGTGCCGCGTTCGACCGAGTCCCCTCTTACAACGCTGTAAGGAGCTCCGCATGACGAGCGCAACCACCAACACCCCAGTCATCGGCTCGCCGACTGACGCAACGCCCCCACCCGTGAAGCGACGCTCCATCGCCAAGGGACTCTCCGGCTACACCTACCCGGCCATCTTCCTCATCGTCGCGTTCGCCGCCTGGTGGGCCGTGACCGAGACCGGAACCGTCGCCTCCTACATCCTGCCATCGCCCGCCGACACCCTCGCGGCGTTCACCGACAACCCGCAGTACCTGTGGGACAACACGTGGGTGACCACCGTCGAGACCGTCATCGGCTTCGTCCTCTCCGTGGTCCTCGGCGTCGCGGTCGCCGTGATCATGGTCTACTCCCGCACCCTCGAGCGCACCTTCTACCCGCTGATCCTGTTCGCGCAGGTCATCCCGAAGATCGCCATCGCGCCGCTCTTCATCGTGTGGATGGGCTTCGGTCCCGAACCGAAGATCCTCGTCGCCGTGCTCATGGCCTTCTTCCCCATCGTCATCGCCGGCATCAGCGGTCTCCGCACGATCGACCCCGAGATCCTGGAGCTCACGAGCACCATGGGCGCCTCACGGTGGAAGACGTTCGTGAAGGTGCGCTTCCCCGCCGCGCTGCCGGAGCTGCTCTCCGGCATGAAGGTCGCCGCGACGCTCGCCGTCACTGGAGCCGTCGTCGGCGAGTTCGTCGGCGCGAACGCCGGCCTCGGCTACGTCATCCTGCAGGCCAACGGCAACGTCGACACCGCCATGCTGTTCGCCGCCCTCATCATCATGTCCCTCCTCGGCATCCTCCTCTTCGCCGTCATCCTCGTCGCCGAGCGCTTCCTCGTGCCCTGGCACGCGTCGCGTCGCAACCTCGAGAGCTGACAGCAGCCATCTCCCACCATTTCGACCCCCACCGCCTCGACCCACAACTGGAAAGGCCCCTCATGTCAAAGAAGACAATCCGCAACGGGCTCGTCACCGCCGTCGCCGCCAGCGCGCTCCTCCTCACCGCGTGCTCCGGCAACGCATCCCCCGAACCGGGAGCCGCCGGAGCCGACGGCGAAGCCGGCCTCACCGACGTGACGCTCATGCTCAACTGGTACCCGTACGGTGAGCACGCCCCCTTCTACTACGGGGTCGAACAGGGCATCTTCGAAGAGCACGGCATCAACCTCACGATCCAGGCGGGCCAGGGGTCGACGAAGACCGCCCAGGCTGTCGGCCAAGGGCAGGTGGACTTCGGCTGGGCAGACACCCCGGCCGTGCTCGCCAACATCGACAAAGGCGTGAGCATCCGCAGCGTCGGGGTCTTCCTGCAGACCACGCCCTCCGCCGTGCAGGTCTTCACCGACTCCGGCATCTCGACGCCCGCCGACCTCAAGGGCAAGACCATCGCGACCTCCGCGGGAGACGCGCCGACGACGACGTTCCCGCTCTACCTGGAAGCCGCCGGCCTGGAAGAGGGGGATGTCACGCAGCAGAACCTCGACGCCGCCGGCAAGATGGCCGCGATGATCAACGAGCAGGTCGACGGGCTCATCGGCTTCGCCCACGACCAGGGCCCGACGATCGCCGCGCAGAGCGGCAAGGACGTCACCTACCTGAAGTACTCCGACGTCGGACTGAACTTCTTCAGCAACGGCCTCATCGCCAACACCGATCTCATCGAGAGCAACCCGGACCTCGTCGAGAACATGGTCGCCGCGACCTCCGAGGCGTACGCGGCAGCCACCGAGGCGCCCGAGGATGCCGTCGCCGCCATGGATGGCAAGGACCCGCAGATGCCCGCGGCCGAAGTGCTCATCGAGCAGTGGAACAACACCATCCCGCTCCTCACATCCCCCGAGAGCGACGGCAACGCCCCCGGCGTCAACACGACCGGAGACTGGGAGGCGACCATCGAGGTGCTCTCCACGGCCGGTCTCATCGAGGAGGCGAAGCCCGTCGAGGACTACTTCGACGCGAGCTTCGAGCCGAGCGGAGCGGCAGAATGAGCATGACGGTCAACGAGCGCACGGCGCCCTCCTCGGCGGGCGGACACCAGGACTACCTGCTCGGCATCGACGACGTCGGCATCCGCTTCGAGACGAAGCGACGCAGCGTGCAGGCGCTGCGCGACGTCGACCTGCACGTCCGCAAGGGGGAGTTCGTCTCCATCGTGGGGCCGTCGGGATGCGGGAAGTCGACCCTGCTGCGGGCGGTCGCCGGCCTCACCGTGCCGACCGAGGGAACCATCGAGCTGCGCGGCTCCCGAGTCACCTCGCCGCGGCAGGACGTCGGGTTCGTCTTCCAGCGACCGGCCCTGCTGCCGTGGCGAGACGTGCGCGGCAACATCCTGCTGCAGGCCGAGATGCGAGGCCTCGACAAGGCGGCGGCGTCGAAGCGGTGCGACGAGCTCCTCGAGCTCACGAGCCTCACCGACTTCGCGAAAGCCCTCCCGCACGAGCTGTCCGGCGGCATGCAGCAGCGCGTCTCGCTGTGCCGGGCCCTCCTGCATGACCCCGATGTCCTCCTCATGGACGAGCCCTTCGGGGCCCTGGATGCGCTCACGAGGGAGCACCTCAACGTCGAGCTCCAGCGCCTCTGGGCGCAGACCGACCTGACCGTGCTCCTCGTGACGCACTCCGTTCCCGAGGCCGTCTACCTGGCGAGCAGAGTGGTGCTCATGGGGCCGCGCCCCGGCACGATCATCCAGGAGTTCGACGTCGACCTGCCGCGCGAACGCGAATACGAGCCGACGCTCGAGGACCCGCGCTTCCACAAGGTCGCCGGGCGCATCCGCGAACTCCTCGGCAGCCCTCTCGGCGGCGACTGAACGCCTCGCCGAACCGCGACCCTCGAAGCACCTGGCCCGCTCACCGCAAGGTGGGCGGGCCTCTTCGTGCGTCGGCAGGCCCGCCCCGGGCTCCGGGCCCCGGCAGAGCAGCGCGGGCACCGTGCGCCGGCACGCCCTCGCCCGGGTCCCGGCGGAGCAGCGCCGGTACGCCCATCCCGTGCTCCGGCAGAACAGCGCAGGCACACAGCAGAGCGCCTGCCCCGGATCGGGGCAGGCGCTCTGCTCGCTCGTGCGGGGGCTGGCCTCAGCCGCGCACCGGCAGCGCGAGGTGGGTGCCGACGTGCGTTCCGAAGGCCTCGACCGTGTCGGCGAGCGCCTCGTCGAAGTCCTTCGCCCACAGCTCGGCGTTGAAGACCTCGACCTCGACGTCGCCCGTGTAGCCGGCATCGGTGACCCAGTTCGTGAGCTCGGCGAAGTCGATGATCCCGGCGCCCGGGAGGTGGCGGCTCAGCAGCACGTCGGCGGGGAGGGGAGTTGCCCAATCGCACACCTGGTACGAGGCGATTCGGCCGTCTCTCCCGGCCCGGGCGATCTGCTCCTCGGCCTCCGGATCCCACCAGACGTGGAACGAGTCGATGACCACGCCGACGGCGGGGCTCCCGACACGATCGGCGAGGTCGAGCGCCTGCTTGAGGGTCGAGAGCACCGCCCGGTCGGACGCATACATGGGGTGCAGCGGCTCGAGCACGAGCGTGACGCCCGCGGCCTGCGCCTCGGGCGCGAGTTCGGCGACGGCCTCCTCGAGGCCGCCGCGGGCACCCGCCAGGTCGCGGCTTCCCTCCGGGATGCCTCCCGCGACGATGATGAGCGACGCCGACGACCCGGGAGCGCCGGCTGCGGCGAGCGTCGCCGCCTCCTCGATGGCCCTGCGGTTGTCGTCGATGGCCGCCCGACGCTCAGCGCCCTCCGGCATCGTCACGAACCCGCCGCGACAGTGGCTGGAGAACCGCAGCCCGGAATCGGCGAGCACACGCGCCGCCTCCGCGAGGCCTACATCCGCGACCGGCTCCCGCCACAGCCCGATGCTCTGCACGCCCTGACGCACGGTCGCATCGACGGCCTGCCGCAGCGAGGCGTGCTTGATCGTCGCCTGGTTGATCGACAGCCGCGGATGCGCGCTCATGCGAGCACCCCCGAGGTGGCGTCGACGCCGTTGAGGCGCAGCATCGCGTGCCAGCGGTCAGCCGCGAGCTCGGGCCGCTCGAGCGCGCCCGACGTGTTCGCGAGCTCCACGATGCGCGAGAGGTGCGGGAGGCTGCGGGCCGCGTGCAGCCCGCCCACCATCTGGAACGCATCCTGGTGGCCGTTGAGCCAGCTGAGGAACGCGACGCCCGTCTTGTAGTAGAAGGTGGGGGCGGCGAAGACCTGCCGCGACAGCTCCTGCGTCGGCCCGAGGATACGCCGGAACTCAGCGGGGTCGCCCGCGTCGAGGGCCTGCACGGCGGCGGATGCGCTCGGCGCGAGCACGCTGAACGCGCCGAGGAGGGCGTCGGAGTGGATGCCGTCCGCGTCGTCTTCGATCAGCTCGACGTAGTTGAAGTCGTCGCCCGTGAACATCGTGACGCCCTCGGGGAGGCGGGCGCGAACGGCCCGTTCGGCGTCCGCATCCAGGAGGCTCATCTTGATGCCGCTGACCTTGTCGGCGTGCTCCTCGATGAGGCTGATGACCAGATCCGATGCCTGCTGCCAGGCGTCGGCGCCGAAGTAGCCGCGCAGAGCCGGGTCGAACGCGGTGCCCAGCCAGTGCAGCACCGCCTTCGAGGAGACGGCGCCGAGAACGCGCGTGTAGACGCGGGCGTAGTCGGCGGGGGACTGCGCCGCGCGGGCCAGGTGGCGGCTCGCCATGATGACGGGCAGCGCGCCCTGCGCCTCAGCGAACTCGAGCTGCTCGAGGTAGGCGCGCTCGATCTCGTCGAGGGTCAGCACCTCCTCCGTGCGGGAGTCGGTGTTGACGCCGACGGCGATGCTGCCGCCCTCCTCGCGCGCGGCCGCGGAGCTGCGGGCGATGAGCTCGCGCGTCGCCAGAGCGTCGAGCCCCATGTTGCGCTGAGCCGTGTCCATGGCGTCGGCGACGCCGAGCCCCCACGACCAGAGCTGCCGCCGGTAGCCGAGCGTCGCATCCCAGTCGATGTCGGCAGGCGCGCCAGGCACGTTGTCGGCCGTCGCGCGGGGGATGACGTGCGCCGCCGCGTACAGCTCACGGGAGCGGAGCCCGCCCGTCGGGCGCTGGAAGGCGGGGGCCTCGAGCAGCTCGACCCGCGACGACTCGCCAGCGGGGGAGAGCAGGGCGAGCCGAGTGCCGGTCGCCGTCCGGGTGCTGTCGATCACCTGCGTCGCCGTCACTTCGCACCCGCCTGATCTGCGAGCGACACGCGGCGGCCAGACGCGTTCGACTCGAGTGCGGCCTCGGCGAGCAGCATGCCCTTGGCTCCCGAGCGGAAGTCGTAGTCGTGGGTGCCGTCCTCGAGCACGTAGCGGAGGAACTCGATCCACTGCAGCTTGAAGCCGTTGTCGACGGCGTCGTTCTGCGGCACCTCGATCCAGTCCGCGGAGTAGTCGTGCTCGTCGCGCAGGTCGGGGTTCCAGGTGGGCTTCGGGGTGACGTTGCGGGGCTGCACCTTGGCGCCGAAGAGGCCGACGACGGCGCTCCCGTGCGTGCCGTCGACGTGGATCTCGACGAGCTCGTCGCGGTTGACGCGCACGGTCCAGCTCGAGTTGAACTGCACGATCGGTCCGTCAGCGAGGTCGAAGATCGCGTACGCCGCGTCGTCGGCGGTCGCCGTGTAGCGCTTTCCCGCCTCGTCGACGCGCTCGGGGATGTGGGTGCGCGTCTCGGCGTAGACGGCGGAGATCTCGCCGAAGAGGTTCTCGATGACGTAGTTCCAGTGCGGGAACATGTCGACGACGATGCCGCCGCCGTCCTCGGAGCGGTAGTTCCAGCTCGGTCGCTGCGACGGCTGCCAATCGCCTTCGAAGACCCAGTAGCCGAACTCGCCGCGCACGGAGAGGATCTCGCCGAAGAAGCCGCTCTCGATGAGGCGGCGCAGCTTGATGAGGCCCGGCAGGTAGAGCTTGTCGTGGACGACGCCGTTCTTGACGCCGGCCGCCTCCGCCTCCTCGGCGAGGGCCAGCGCGTCGGCGTAGCTCTCCGCCGTGGGCTTCTCGGTGTAGATGGCCTTACCTGCGGCGATGGCCTTGCGGATCGCGGGGACGCGCAGTCGCGTGATGAGCGCGTCGAAGTAGACGGGGAAGTCCTCGTCGGCGAGGGCGACGTCGAGGTCGGTCGTGTACTTGTCGATGCCGTGCTTCGCGGCCAGCTCGCGGAGGCGCTCCTCGTTGCGGGCGACGAGGTAGAGCTCGATCGGGCGACGCGTGCCGTCCGACAGCGGGATGCCGCCCTCGTCGCGGAGGGCGAGCAGTGAGCGGACGAGGTGCTGGCGGTAGCCCATGCGCCCCGTCGCGCCGTTGACGATGATCCCGAGCTTGTCCGTGGTCATATCCATCCTCTCGTCTGAGTCTCGGCGTTGAGACTTCGACCAGCGTATTGGAAAGCGCTTACCGAAACAAGCGCGAGATCGAGGATGGGGTACCGGCCTGGTCTGTGGCCCGGACCGAGGGCGGTCTCGAAGACGCGCCCGCCAGCGGGTCAGCCGCGGCGCGGAGTGCTTTCCGGAACGGGTCAGCCGCGGCGCGGAGTGCTCTCGCGGATGACGACGGCCGTGTTCACGGGCAGGACGACAGGGCCGTCCTTGCCGCGCTCCGCGAGGGCCAGGCGCACGGCGCGGTAGCCCATGTCGCTCAGGGGTGCGACGACGGTCGTGAGCGGTGGGGTCACGTCGCGGACGAGCGCGATGTCGTCGAAGCCGGCGACCGACACGTCGCGGCCGGGTTCCTTGCCGAGGTCTCGGAGGGCGGTGAGGACGCCCGTGGCCATGAGGTCGCTGGTCGCGAAGATGGTGTCGGTGTCCGGGAAGCGGGAGAGGAGCGTGCGCAGCGCCTCGTAGCCGCCGTCGCGGGTGAAGGCGGTGGAGATGACGGCGTCGTCGTCGATGCCGAGGTCCGACTCTGCGAGCCCCTCGGTGAAGCCATCCACTCGGTCTCGGTTGGTGAGCAGCTCAAGGGGCCCCGTGATGATCCCGAACCTCCGGCCGCCCTGGTTCACGAGCTGACGTGCGAGCTCCTGCGCACCGTCGCGGTTGCGGAGCTCGACGACGTCGAAGGGAGAAGGGGCCTGGGCGACGAGCACAACGCGCCCGCCGGAGGCGTCGTACGCGAGCAGCTGCTCCTCGAGGGCCGCCTGCTGCGGGTCGTCGATGCGCCGGGACCCGGTGAGGATGATGGCGCGGGGGCGCTGTCCGCGCAGGGTGCGCACGATCTCGAGCTCGTTCGTGACGCTCCGCTCTGCGGCGGCGATGGTCACGATGAGGTTGGCTTCCTCGGCGCCGCGCATGACGCCCGCCGCGATGGCGCTGAAGTACGGGTCGGCGATATCGCTCACGACCACGGCGATGGTCGAGGATGCACCCCTCGCGACGGCCTGCGCGCTCAGGTTGGGTGAGTAGCCGAGCCGGTCGGCCGTCTCCTGGACGCGCTTCTTGATCTCCTCGTTCACGCGCCTGCCAGCGCTGCCGTTGATCGCGCGCGAGGCGGTTGCGATCGAGACGCCGGCCGCCTGCGCGACCTCGCCGAGCGTGACGTGGTTTCCGTGTCGACTCACGTGTCTCCTCCCCGGCGCGCGACGGTGCGCGCCGCCCTGAATATCTGGAGCCTAGCGGGAAACGCTTTCCTCGGGCGCGTCCAGGTCGGTAGGTTGGGGGCATGCAGCGCCGCACCGTCATCGCACCGGATTCGTTCAAGGGCACCGCTTCGGCGGCCGAGGTCGCCGCGGCGATCAGGCGGGGCTGGCTCCGCGCCAGGCCCGGCGACGAGTGCGTCGAGGTGCCGATGGCCGACGGCGGCGAGGGGACGACCGCGGCCATCGCCGGCTCGGTCCCCGGCGCGCGAGTGGTGTCGGTGCCCGTCGAGGGGCCGCTCGGTGCCCCCGTGGACGCTGAGCTCGTGGAGCTCCCGGACGGCACCTGGGTCGTCGAGCTGGCGGAGACGAGCGGCATCGCGCTGCTCGACGGGGTCGACCGCGAGTCGTGCGCCCGAGCGTCGACCATCGGGCTCGGTCAGGCGATCAGGTTCGCGGCGGAGCACGGCGCGAGGCGAGTGCTCGTCGGGCTCGGAAGCAGCGCGTCGACCGATGGCGGCGCGGGGATGCTGTCTGCGCTCGGCGTGCGGTTCCTCGACGCCGCTGGCGCCGACATCCCGCTCGGGAATCGCGGACTGCACTCCCTCGAGAGCGTCGACATCTCCGGACTCGTCCGGCTCCCCGCCGACGGCCTCGTCGCGCTGACCGATGTCGTGAATCCGCTCTTCGGGGTGGCCGGGGCTGCCGCCGTGTTCGGGCCGCAGAAGGGCGCAGCCGCCGACGATGTTCCCCTGCTCGAGGCCGGGCTCACGCGGCTCGCGCAGGTGCTCGACGGGGCACCGGAAGCGAGCGGCGATGTCCTCGCGCTCGCGGCGCATCCCGGTGCCGGTGCGGCGGGCGGCACGGGATTCGGCCTGCTCGCGGTCGGCGCGGAGGTCTCGGCGGGCGCCGTGGCCGTCGCCGAGGCGGTCGGCCTGCGCGAGCTGCTGCGCGGGGCCGACCTCGTCATCACCGGGGAGGGCAGCTTCGACGCGCAGTCCGAGGCAGGCAAGGTCCCCTCGCTCGTGCGCAGGCTCGCGCAGGAGGAAGGCGCACGCTTCGGGGTGATCGCTGGCCGTGTGGGCCTCGGCGCCGAGGAGCGGGCGGTGCTCGCTCGGGATGGCGTCAGCATCGTGTCGTTGTCTGAGCTCGCCGGCTCTGGCCAGCGCGCCATGAACGAGACCCTCGACTGGGTCGAGGTCGCGGGAGAGCGGATGGCGGGCACGCTCGAGTTCTAGGCGTGCGGCGTCAAGGTCAGGGTCAGGCGGTGCCATCGCGAAGCTCGCGCTCGACTCGGGCGAGGATCTCGGGGTCGCGCACGACGATGCGCACTTCCTCGACCTGCGAGCCCGAGCCCGAGAGGGTGTCGACGGCGGCGGCGATCGCGTCCTCGAGCGGCCATGCGTAGATGCCGGCGCTGACGAGAGGGAACGCGACAGAGGTGGCGCCGAGCTCGTCGGCGACCTCGAGCGAGCGCCGGTAGCAGGAGGTGAGCAGCGTGCGATCGCGCTGGCCCGAGCCGTAGTCGGGCCCGACGGTGTGGATGACCCATCGTGCCGGCAGCTCCCCGGCGGTCGTGTATCCGGCATCCCCGGTCGCAAGGCCGTCAGGGAACCTGGCCACGCAGTCGCGCAGTACCGCGGGCCCGCCCGCACGGTGGATGGCGCCGTCGACCCCGCCGCCCCCGCGCATCCCGTTATTCGCCGCGTTCACGACCGCGTCGACGGCCTGCTCAGTGATGTCTCCGAGAACTGCCACGATTCGCGTCATGAGCGCAGTCTGTCGCAGCAGGGCCGAGCGAAACAGTGGATGCGGTGACAGCTCAGCGCCGGGCGCGGCGAATGCCCGTCGCGAACCCGTCCAGGGCGCCCAGGATTCCGGAATGCTGCCAGACCCGTCCCCGGCGTCTGCCGGTGCGCTCAGTGAGGACCCCGCGGTCGGTCAGCAGAGCAAGGGCGCGATTGGCGGTGACTGCATCCACAGCGAGTGCTCTCTGCACGAACGCGGAGTCGACGATCGGCTGCCCGACGAGCAATGGCAGCAGCCGAAGCGCCGAGGCCTGCGGGCGGACGCCCGCCAGGAGCTCGCGAGAGGCCGCCAGCTCGGCGCGCAACGCGTCGACGAGGTCCCCACCCGCCGCGGCGGCGAACCTCGCAGCCTGCGTGAAGGTGCGGACGATCGGACTGGCGTCGCCGTCTCGAAACGCGCCAAGTGCCGCGAAGTAGCGATCGAGGTCGGTCAGAAGGCCTGCCGACACTGGCACGGTGGTGTGCGATGCGATCCCACTGGCGCGCAGCATGACCTGCACGAGGGTGCGTCCTGTGCGGCCGTTCCCATCGACGAACGGATGGATCGTCTCGAACTGCGCGTGCGCCACCGCGATCTGCAGCAACGCGGGCAGGTCGACCCGGTCGGCGAAGAGGAGCAGGTCATCAAGTGCTGGCGGGACGAGCTCCGGTTGCGGGGCCACGAAGTCAGCCTCGCGCGGGCCCGCGTTTCCCTTCCCGATCCAGACCAACTCCTCGCGCAGAAGGCCCGCGTGCGCCTCCATGCCCTGCTGATGCGCGAGCAGCTCGCGATGCATCGTCAGGATCTTGCCCATGGACAGGGGCTCTGTCAGCGTGACGGCGGCCTCCATCGCGCGGACGTTGCCGATGACCGTCCGCGAGTTCGGGGAGGTGCCTGCGCCGATCTCAGCCAGGGCGAGCTGTTTGGCACTCACGGTGAGGTTCTCGATCTGTGAACTCGACGCGCTCTCCGTGCGGAGCAGGATCGCCGACATCGGGGCCAGAGCGGTGTTCTCCGTGCCGAGGACGAGCGACGCATGGCGATCGAAGTCGCTCAGGGCTCGAGTTGCATCTTCAAGGTCTGCTCCGAGCTCGCTCGTGAGCGTTGGGGACCAATCTGCGAGTCGCGTCGGTATCGCCGACGAGTACGCACCTGTCTGGCGCTTCAGCTCGGAACGTGAGAACAGGCGGGGGTCCGCCGGGCGCCAGCTGTGCGGTGCCAGGCCGACCGCCGGAACGGCGAGCACCGGCTCGTTCGCATCGCCCGCAGATGTTGCCATGCCCCAACCTTAGTAACACTTCTGACAAGAAGTGTTACTAACCGCGGATCACAGTGACAGCGCAGACTGTCCCGGCCGCACTTGTGCGTCCCTCGGTCCCACGAACACTGCGAGGCACCGAAAGAAGTTCGGGCGGCACTTCGCCGGCGAAACGCTCGCCCCGCGAGACCCATGCCCGCTACTGTGACGAGCAGAGCCCAGCGCACGCTCCCCAGCGCTCTCGACCTCACGATGGACGGAGCTTCTCATGTGGATGCAGGACATCGACCCGTTCGGAAATCCCTGGCTGTCGGCGCTCGTCGCCGTGATCCCGATCGCCATCTTCTTCATCTGCCTCACGGCGCTCAAGATGAAGGGCATCCTCGCCGCCAGCATCGCCGTCGTCGCCGAGATCCTCGTCGCGCTCGTCGCGTTCGGGATGCCGGGGACCGCCGTCGCCGGGTCGGGGCTCCTCGGCGTCCTCACCGCCATCTGGCCCATCGCCTACATCATCGTCATGGCCGTCTGGCTGTATCGCCTCGCCGTCGCGAGCGGACGCTTCGACGTGATCCGCGCCTCCATCTCGGGCATCTCGCCGGATCAGCGCATCCAGGTGCTGCTCATCAGCTTCGCGTTCGGCGCGTTCCTCGAGGGCGCGGCGGGCTTCGGGGTGCCGATCGCGATCTGCGCGGCCCTCCTCGTGCAGCTCGGCTTCAAGCCGGTGAAGGCCGCCATGCTGTCCCTCGTCGCGAACGTCGCGGCGGGAGCATACGGCGCGATCGGCATCCCCGTGATCGTCGGCGCGCAGGTGGCCGGCGTCGAGGTGCTCGAGATGTCCCGCATGATGATGCTGCTCCTGCAGCCCCTCACATTCCTCGTGCCGTTCCTGCTCGTCATGATCCTCGACGGCTGGCGCGGCCTCCGCGAGACCTGGCCGGCGACCCTCGTCGTGAGCGTCGTCTTCAGCGGCGTGCAGGCGTCCGTGCTGTGGTTCCTCGGGCCGGAGCTCGCCGACCTCGGGTCGGGCCTCGCGGCGATGCTCGCGCTCTTCGTGTTCGGCCGCGTCTGGCAGCCGAAGCGCATCTTCCGCGAAGGCGGAGGGGAGGCGCCGGCCGTGGAACGCCACAGCGTGCGCGAGATCGCGGTCGCCTGGAGCCCCTTCTACATCCTCACGGGCCTCATCCTCGTGTGGAGCGTCCCCGCGTTCAAGCAGCTCTTCGCCGTCGACGGGCCGCTCGCCGCCGCGGTCATCAAGTTCCCGATTCCTGGCCTCACGGGCGAGATCGCGCTCTCGAGCGGTGACCCCGTCGCGACCACCTGGGACTTCGCCCCCATCAGCGCCACCGGCACCGCCATCCTGCTCGCCGTCATCGTGTCGTTCCTCACGACGCCGAGCCTCAAGGCCGCGGACCTGTGGGGGCAGCTCGCCGCCACGTTCCGCGAGCTGTGGCAGGCGCTGGTGCTCATCGCGCTCATCCTCGTGCTCGCGAACATCGCGAACTACTCGGGCGGCTCCGCGAGCATCGGCAGCGCGCTCGCAGCCGTCGGCCCCGTCTTCCCGCTCCTCGCGCCCATCATCGGGTGGCTCGGCGTGTTCCTCACCGGCTCGGTCGTCAACAACAACACGCTCTTCGGCCCACTGCAGGTCGCGACGGCCGGACGCATCGGCGTCGCGCCCTCGCTGCTCGTCGCCGCCAACACGGCAGGCGGCACGACGGCGAAGGTCGTCTCGCCGCAGTCGATCGCCATCGCCGCGGGCGCGGTCGGGCTCTCGGGCCGGGAGGGCGAGATCCTCCGCAGCTCCATCGGCTACAGCCTCGGGATGCTCGCCTTCATCTGCGTCTGGAGCTACACCCTCTCGATGCTGCTGCCCTCCTGAGGCGCCGGTGCCGGCGTGCGCGAGCCGGCGTGCGCGAGCCAGCGTGCGCGAGCCGGCGTGCCGGGCTGCGCCGGGACGCGCGCAGAGTTGTGGCTTGGTGCGGTTGCGGAGCTTGCGAGGAGCGTTTTCCCACAACTCTGCGATGGTGCCGGGGGCGCAGGGACGCAGGATGCGCGGGGCGTGGTGTCCGCCGCGCTGCGCTGCGGGGCGAGCGGCGGCGCGGGGTGAGCCGGTCTCGGTGTGCGCTTAGGAGCGTGTCGGTCGGCGCATGCCGGGACGCGCCGGGACGCGCCGGGACGGGGCAGGCCGTGCGCAGCGTTGTGGCTTGGTGCGGTTGCGGTGCTTGCGAGGAGCGTTTTCCCACAACTCTGGTGGTGCGGGCTCGCGTTGCGCGGGCGGGTCCGCGCGCGCAGGGTTGTGGCTTGGTGCGGTTGCGGTGCTCCCGAGGAGCATCTCCCCACAACTCTGCGATGGTGCCCGGCGCGCGTGGCGCGGGCGCGTGCGGGTCCGCGCGCGCAAGATTGTGGCTTGGTGCGGTTGCGGTGCTCCCGAGGAGCATCTCCCCACAACTCTGCGGTGGTGCCCGGCGCGCGTTGCGCGGGCGCGTGCGGGTCCGCGCGCGCAGGGTTGTGGCTTGGTGCGGTTGCGGAGCTCACAAGGAGCGTTTTGCCACAACTTTAGGGGCGGCGCGGGGGTGAGTCGGCTTCGCTGCCTGGTCGGGCCCGCGTTGGGCGGCGCGTGTCGGTCGGCGTTGGCCGGGCTGGGCCGGGCGCAGCGTTGTGGCTTGGTGCGGTTGCGGCGCTCAGCAGGTGCACCAAGCCACAACTCTCTGCGGGGGAGCTGTCGCCGGAGGCGCTAGCGCGCCACCTACTTCGAGACGAAGAACTCCAGCGCGATCTTGTCGGGGTCCTTGAAGCTCAGCGCGTAGCCATACGGCGCCTCGACGATGCCGCTGTGCTCGATACCGTGCTCGCTCAGGTGGCTTGCCCACGCCTCGAGCTCGTCACGGCTCTCGACGGTGAGCCCGATGTGATCGAGTCCCGGCGAGAACGGCGAGAACCCTCCGCCACTCGCCCCGTCAGTACCGCCGTCGTGCTGCGTGAGTCCGAGGTTCGTGCCGCCCGGCAGTGCGAACAGCTTGCGGTGCAGCGATTCGTCGTCGATCTCGGTCGCCGGGGCGAAACCGAAGACCTGCTCGTAGAAGGCGACGCTCGTCTCGAGGTCGCGGACGGTCACCGCGAGGTGATGGATGTTCGTGAAGGTGGGCATCATCGCTCATTCCTGCGCGCGTCGGGGCTGCGCGCTCCGCCATCCATCTAACGCCGGTCCCGCTGGGAAGAACCGGGATGCTGCGGGCTCCGAGCGGCACGGGAATCCGAGCGGCCGGCTTCGCCGACAGAAGTGTGGCCAAGTGCGGTTGCGGTGCTTCGCGAGCGCACTTGCCCACAACTTTGGTGCTGGGACAGCGAGCGAGGGGCCGCGAAGGAGGCTGCGAGGGAGGGGCTGAGAGAGACTGCGCGGGAGAGCTCGAGGGGCGAGACGCCGGGAGCCGATCGGCAGGGGCCCGAGATGCCGGGAACCCGATCGGCAGGGGCCCGAGATGCCGGGAGCCCGAGCGGAGGGTCCCGAGCGGCACGGGAATCCGAGCGGCCGCCTTTGACAGCAGAAGTGTGGCCAAGTGCGGTTGCGGTGCTTCGCGAGCGCACTTGCCCACAACTTTGGTGCCGGGACAGTGGGGGAGCGCGAAAGGGAGCGAGAGGAAGGCCGAGAGCGCGAGAGAGCCCGAGGAGCGAGGGGGCGCCCTCAGATGCAGGTGCCCGCAGTTACAGCTGTGGCGAACCGGCACCCAGGAGTCCGCGGGTGCGGTTCGCCACAGCGTCCGACCGGGCGGGCAGCGCAGCCTGCCCGCCCGGTCTCCCCAGTTGTCAGCGCAGCGCCGACACCCCACGGAAGCGGAGCGTGACCAGCTGGAACGGGCGCACCGACAGGGCCAGGGCCCCCTCGGCGTTCACGATCGCCGTCTGGTCGACGTCACGTTCGAGCAGGTCGGTCTCAGCGACCGACTCGAACGCGAACCCGGGCGTCACCGTTGCCCGAGCCTTCGCACCGCGAGCCTCATACAGGCGGACGACGACATCGCCGCTCCGGTCCTCGGCCAGCTTCACGGCCTCCACCACGACGGCCGGGTCGTCGACCGTCAGCAGCGGCTCGATCGCCGCGGCTCCGGTCACGGCGCGCGGTGCGACGTTGAGGCGGTATCCCTCGGCGGCCGCGTCCAGCACATCCGCACCCACTCGCACCGAGGTGCGGAGCACGTGCCGGCCCTGGTCGGCGTGCGGGTCCGGGAAGGTGGGAGCCCGCAGCAGCGACTCCCGCACGAGGGTGGTCGTGCCGCCGGCTTCGCGGGTCGTGCGGGTCACGTCGTGCCCGTACGTCGAGTCGTTCGCGACGGCGACCCCGTAGCCGGTCTCGCCGACGTGCACCCAGCGGTGCGCGCTCGTCTCGAACCGTGCGACGTCCCACGACGTGTTGCGGTGGATGGGGCGGTTGACGTGCCCGAACTGGATCTCGGACGACGAACGCTCCGCGTGCACATCCAGCGGGAACGCCAGCTTGAGGAGCTTCTGACGCTCGTGCCAGTCGACATCAGTCGTCAGGTCGAGCGTCGGACGCCCGGCGCTCAGCGACAGCTCCTGCACGAAGGTGCTCGAGCCGTGCGAGCGCGACACTCGCACGACGACCCGGTCGGCGTCCTCCGAGACGACCTCGATCGAGTCGACCGAGCGGATCGGGCGGCCGTGGCGCTGGTAGTGCACGTCGATGTCCCACGCATCCCACTGGGCGGGGGTGTCGCGGTAGATCCACAGCTCGGCGGCGCGCTCGCCGGCCGGAACCAGCTCGCGATCCGCGGCGACGTCGAAGAGCGACGACACGAGACCGTCGGCGTCGATCGTCACGCGCACCAGCGAGTTGTCGAGCACCAGGGTGTCGCCGGAGCGCGTGAGCGTCACCGGGGCGCCGTGCGGGGCGGCACCCGGGGCGGCACCGGATGCGCCACCACCGAGCGCGGGCACGCCATCCACCGCGTACGGTCCGGCGTTCGCGAGCAGCGCCGTCTCTCCGGCGCCCGTCAGCGAGCCGAGCGCCGACGAGATGAGCGTCTCGAGCTCACCCGCGACCCGCTCGTAGTGCTCCTCGGCGACCTGGTGCACCCAGGCGATGGAGGAGCCGGGAAGGATGTCGTGGAACTGCTGCAGGAGCACCGTCTGCCAGGCCGACTCGAGCTCCGCGTACGGGTACGCGGCGCCCGTGCGGATCGTCGCCGCACTCGCCCACAGCTCCGCCTCGCGCAGCAGGTGCTCGCTGCGGCGATTGCCGCGCTTCGTGCGCGCCTGCGACGTGTAGGTGCCACGGTGGAACTCGAGGTAGATCTCGCCGGACCAGACGGGCGGCTGCTCGAGCTCGGCCTCGGCCTGCTCGAAGAACGCCTGCGGGCTCGTCATCTCGACCGTCGGCGAGCCTTCGAGGTCGCGGGTGCGCTCAGCGGCCGCGATCATCTCGCGGGTCGGGCCGCCGCCGCCGTTGCCGTAGCCGAACGGCACGAGGGAGGAGTTGGCTTCGCCCTTCTCCTTGTAGTCGCGCTGCGCCTTGTGCAGCTCCTCCTGCGAGAGCACCGAGTTGTAGGTGGCGACGGGCGGAAAGTGCGTGAACACCTGCGAGCCGTCGATGCCCTCCCAGTTGAAGGTGTGGTGCGGCATGACGTTCGTCTCGTTCCACGACGGCTTCTGCGTGAGGAAGTACTTCGAGCCGGCGGCCTTGACGATCTGGGGGAGCGCGGCCGAGTAACCGAAGGAGTCCGGCAGCCACACCTCGGGCGGCTCGATGCCGAACTCGCGGATGAAGAAGCCCTTACCCGCCACGAACTGGCGGGCCATGGCTTCGCCGCCCGGCAGGTTCGTGTCCGACTCCACCCACATGCCGCCGACGGGCACGAAGCGCCCCTCGAGGACTCGCACCTTGATGCGCTCGAACAGGTCCGGGTAGTGCTCCTTCATCCACGCGAACTGCTGCGCCGACGAGCAGGCGAACAGGAAGTCGTCGTTCTCGTCCATGAGCGAGAGCACGTTGGAGAAGGTGCGCGCGCACTTGCGGATCGTCTCGCGCACCGGCCACAGCCAGGCCGAGTCGATGTGCGCGTGGCCGACGGCGACCACGTGGTGGGCGCTCGCGTAGGCGGGGGAGGCGAGCAGGGGAGCGAGCACCTCGCGGCCGGCCTTCGCCGTGCTGGAGATGTCGTCGGGGTCGAGGGTGTCGATGAGACGCTCGAGCCCGCGGAGGATCTCCGCACGCCTGGGGGTCTCCTCGCCGAGCTCGCGCCACAGGCCGTCGAGGGTCCACACGTCCTGCGCCAGCTCCCACACGGGCACGTCGCGCAGGCCGATGTCGAGCACCCGAGTGCGGTAGATGGGGGCGTCACCGGAGGTGGCGAGGTCGCCCATGGGGGTGGGTGCGTAGACCGACTCGCCCTGCACGTCCGGGTTCGACGCCGCCTCGATGTAGAGGTCGATGCTGTCGCCTGGGCCGATCTTCAGCGGCACCGCCGTGTTGCGGGGCTCGATGGCCTTCAGGATGTGGCCTTGGGGGGTCCAGACGAGGCCCTCGGCCTGGAAGCCGGGGTGGCCGCTCACGAAGCCGAGGTCGACGAGCACCTCGACGCGTGCATCCGTCATCTCCCAGTCGGCTGGGACGGTGCCGGTGATGTGGAACCACGTGGTTCCCCATGGCCGGCTCCACTCGTCACCGACCCGGAAGGGCGTGAACTGCTGGGTGACCGCCTCGGCGAAGGGCACGGGCTCGCCCGGAACGTCCCAGGAGGTGACGGTGAGCTGTTCGCGCTCGCGGTAGATGGCGGGGGTGAGTCGTTCGGACACGAACCGGCGGATGCGGAGGTCGACGAACTGCGTGGGATCAGGCATGGAGCGCCTTTCTGCGTTGAAGGAAGAGGTGGAAGTCGTGGGTCAGCCCTTGACGGCGCCGGCGAGCGCGAACGAGCCGCCGCCGAGGCGGGACACGAGCACGTACAGGGCCAGGACCGGCAGGGAGTAGAGGAGCGAGAACGCGGCGAGCTGGCCGTAGGCGACGGCGCCGTACTGGCCGAAGAACGAGAAGATGCTCACCGCGGCGGGCAGCTTGTCGGGGCTCAGCAGCAGGATGAAGGGGATGAAGAAGTTCCCCCACGTCTGGATGAACACGAAGATGAACACGACGGCGATGCCGGGGCGCATGAGCGGCACGACGATGAGCCGCAGGGTCGCCATGGCCGAGGCGCCGTCCGTCCAGGCCGCTTCCTCGAGGGAGACGGGCACCGAGTCCATGAAGTTCTTCATCATCCAGATCGCCATGGGCAGCGAGGTCGCGGCGAGGAACAGGATGGTGCCGAACATGTTGTCGATGAGGTTGAACGCCACGAACAGGGCGTAGACGGGCACCATCATCGCGGTGATCGGCAGGCAGGTCCCGAACAGCACCCCGTACAGGAACGGCTTGTTGATGCGCGACTTGTAGCGGGAGAGCGGATACGCGGCGAGGATCGCCGCGAGCACCGTCACGATCGCGCATCCGCCGGACAGCACGAGGCTGTTCCAGAGCGGGATGAGGGAGATCTCCGGGGTGAGGACGGCGAGGAAGTTGTCGAGCGACGGTGCCTCCGGCCACTTCACCGACAGGGACGCGGTCGAGTCGAACGACGCCAGGAGGAGCCAGACGAGGGGGAGCAGGAAGATGACGCCGATGACGCTGAGCACGATGTTCGCGAACCAGCGCATCGCGCGACCCCGAGGGGCCGCCATGCTCGTCTCGACGTGGTGGCCGCCCGTCGCGATGGACCTGGTCGTGACGGCGGGGTCAGCCGCGGACACGGACGTGTTGGTTGACATGATCAGTCCACCTCCGGTTTGAGCGCCCTGATGTAGGCGACCGAGAACAGCGCGCCGACAAGCAGCAGCATCGTGGCGATAGCGGTGCCGAAGCCGAGCTGGCCGAAGCGGAACGCCTCCTGGTAGGCGAGCAGCGGCAGGGTCGTGCTGTCGGTGCCCGGTCCGCCGTTGGTCATCACGAAGATGAGCGCGAAGACCGAGAGCGTCTGCAGGGTCGTGAGCATGAGGTTCGTCGAGATGCTGCGGCGGATCATGGGCAGCGTGATGAGCGTGAAGCGCTGCCAGCCTCGCGCGCCGTCGACCTCGGCCGCCTCGGTGATCTCCGGTGGGACGTCGTTGAGGGCTGCCCGGTAGACGAGCATCGAGAAGGCGGTGCCGCGCCACGTGTTGGCGAGGATCACGCTCAGCAGGGGGAGCGTGTAGAGCCAGTTGGGGCCGGTGATGCCGATCGCGGCGAGCATCGTGTTGAGCGTTCCCGCGTCGCTGAAGAACGCGTAGGCCGCGAACGCGGCGACGATCTCCGGCAGCACCCAGGCGGTCACGACGATGGTGCTCACGGTGCTGCGGACGAACTTGTTCGACGACTGCATGAGCACGGCGAGGCCGAGGCCGAGCACGTTCTGCCCCAGGATCGCGGAGGCGACGAGGAAGATGAGCGTGATGAGCACGGACTTCGGGAAGTCGGGGCTCGCGAAGAGGTCGAGGTAGTTCTGGAACCCGACGAACTCCGCGCTCGAGGCGCCGACGCCGCTCAGCGTGGAGTTGGTGAACGAGCCGTAGAACGACGAGATGACGGGACCTAGGAGGAAGACGGCGAGGAGGCCGACCGCTGGGATCAGCGGCACGCCGCGGGTGACCCGCTGCAGCGCCTTCCGCTTCTTGGGGGCGGGCCGCCCCGTCTCGGGAGCGCGGGGCGCTCCCGAGACGGGGGAGAGGGTGGCGGTCATCAGCTCGACGCCGACGTCGTGTTCTCTTCGCCGACGATGCCGATGACGGCCTTGTCGTAGGCGGCGGCGGCTTCCTCTGGTGTCTGCTGGCCCGTCATGACGGCTTCCATGGCGACCGTGATCGCGGCGGAGACCTGCGAGTAGTCGGAGTTCGCTGGGCGGAAGTTCGTGTCGGGCACGAGGTCCGCGAAGAAGCCGAACGTCGGGTTGGCGTCCGTGTACTCGGGGGCTTCGGCGACGTCGGTGCGCACCGGCACCTGGCTTGCTGCCACGTCGTAGCTCAGCGCGTTCTCCTGGTTGAGGGCGAGGCTGATGAAGTCCCAGGCCGCGTCCGGGTTCTTGGTTCCGGCGCCCATGGCGAGGGTCCATCCACCGGACATGCTCGTGACGCCCGGGTCCTGGCCGTCCTGCGTCGGCATCGGCGTGACCTGCATGACGTCCGACCATTCCGGCCACGGCTTCGAGCCGGAGTCGAGCCAGGTGCCGCTCACCCAGGAGCCGTCGAGGCTCATCGCGAGCTGCCCGTTCGGGATCCATTCGGTGTTGATGCTGGTGCCGACGTTCTTGTCGAGCGCCTCCTGCGGGGTCGGTCCGAGGCCGCCCTGGTAGATGTCGCCGACGAAGGAGAGCGAGTCGATGAAGCCCTGCGAGCCCGTGACCCACTTCTGCTCGTCGGTGTTGAAGAGCTCGTCCTCGGTGCCGGTGAGGAGCATCTGGAAGCCCTGCATCGAGGCGCCTTCTGACATGGCCTTGCCCGAGTAGATGTTGAAGGGGCGGATGCTGGGGTCGTGCGCCTTCACGGCTTCCGCGGCCGCGATGATGTCGTCCCAGGTCTTCGGCTCCCACGGCACCTGCACGCCTGCGGCCTTCAGGATGTCCTGGTTGTACCAGAGGGCGCGCGTGTCGGTGCCCATCGGGATGCCGTAGACCTTGCCGTCGTCGCCGAGTCCGGCCTGGCGGGCGTTCTCGGGGAACTGCTCCCAGTCGGCCCAGTTCGCGACGTAGTCGTCGAGCGGGGCGAGGTAGCCGGCTTCGACGTCGGTCTTGACCATGAAGGTGTCCTCGTACATGACGTCCGGCGCGGTGGCGGGGGAGCGGTTCATGAGGGCGAGCTTCGCGAAGTAGTCGGCTTCCTGTGCCTCGATCGGGATGAGCTCGACGGTCATTCCCTCGTTGGCCGCTTCGTACTCGGCCTTGACCTTCTGCATGTGGTCGTCCATCTGGGTGAACTGCCCGAACTTCTGGTAGGCGACCTTGATGGTGTTCGAGTCGCCTCCGCCTGAGTCGCCGCCCGCGCAGGCGGACAGTGCGAGCACAGAGGCGGCGGCGAGTGCCACGACCCCGAGTGTGCGATTTTTCATGGTGCTCCCTTGCTCCACGACCGTTCTCCGTGCGGCTCGACATCGGTGTCGAGCCTTCGGCCTGCCATAAGTAAACCGATTGGACTAACTCATGTCAAGAGCTTCTTGCCACCATGCGGCGGCGGAGGCTGGGAGGGTTCACGGCAGGGCTGACGGCAGTCCGGCGGCAGGCTGACGGCACGGCTGACGGCACGGATGAACGGCCTCGGGGCATGAGGTCGGTGCCGGATCCGGACCTGCGTCGGGGGAGCGACCCGGCAGCGCTCAGCGCGAGATCAGGAGCGCTGACGTGTGGGGTGCGAGGGTCTGGTCGAGCACGAGGCAGCCGGCGCCGACGGCGGCGACGTCCTCGCCGATCGTGGAGTTCGGGACGAAGATCGGGTGGTGGGGGATGAGGGCCGCGTCAGCGTTGACGAGCTCTTCGATGCGTGAGCGCAGCGCTGGCTCGATGCGCCGCCAGAACGGCCCGCCGCAGACGACGGTGTCGATGTCGAGCAGGTTGATGAGGCTCACGAGGGCGCGCGCGATCTGCGTCGCCGCGGCCTCGATGACCTCCATCGAGCGGGGCTCGCCGCGGACGGCGGCCGCCGCGAACTCCGTGAAGAGCCGGTCGACCTCGTCGAAGTCGGACCGGTCGACGCTCTCCTCGCCCGGGAGCGCGCCGATGCGGATGGCGTGCTTCACGAGGCGGTGCGGGACGACGAGCTCGCCGACGCAGCCGCGGCGACCGCACGAGCAGACGGGGCCATCCGCCTGCACCATGATGTGTCCGAGGTCGCCGGCGTTGTCGCTCGCGCCGCGGAGCACCTCGTGGTTGACGACGAGCCCGATGCCGATGCCGGTGCCGTAGTAGAGGAACGCGAAGTTGTCGCGGCGGGGGCCGGAGTCGAGCCAGAGCTCGGCGACGGCCGCGGCGGTGACGTCCTTCTCGAGCACCACGGGGAACCCGGTGGCCTCGCTGAGGGCGTCGCGCA
Source organism: Pseudoclavibacter sp. RFBG4 (assembly GCF_002931515.1). Taxonomy (NCBI): domain Bacteria; kingdom Bacillati; phylum Actinomycetota; class Actinomycetes; order Micrococcales; family Microbacteriaceae; genus Pseudoclavibacter; species Pseudoclavibacter sp. RFBG4. Next base: position 65,517 of record NZ_PSYC01000019.1, read on the forward strand.
GCGGCACCGACTCCCAGCCGTCGAGCATGGGCGGGTCGAGCACCACGCCGCGCGCCGAGTCGAGCGGGCCGGGGGCCGCGATGCCCACGCCGAGCACCCGGTCGCGGGGGATCCCGGCGCGCTCGAGGATCGCGGCGATCTCCCTCGTCATGTCGGCGATGACGACGCCGGGGTCCGGCTCGGTGGGGGTGCGCGTGCGGTGGTCGACGACGACGGCGCCCGCGAGGTCGAGGACCGCGTAGGTGATGACGGTCGGGTCGAGGTGCACGCCGACGGCGTAGCGGCTCGTCGCGTCGAGGCGCAGCCTGGTGCGGGGTTTGCCCGGCCCGGTGATGAGGCGCTCGCCCTCCCGGACGAGGCCCCCGTCGATGAGGCGGCGGGTGACGTTCGACACGGTCTGGGCCGAGAGGCCGCTGGCCTGGGCGACCTCGACGCGGCTCACCCCGTCCGGGGCCCGGCGGATGAAGTCGAGGATGACGGCCTGGTTGTAGTCGCCGACGGCCAGCAGGTTGTGTCCTCGTCGCATGCGCCACCTCCCATCAACCCTGATCTTGGGAACTGACGTTCTCACATTTTCCGGCCGACCGCGGACGTTCGCGATCGAATCCGCTGCGGCGCGTCGATTCCGGGCGTCCCAGTCGGCGCAGAGGGAGGGCTCGGGGGTGAGTACGCTTGGACGGCGCCGCACCCTCGAACAGGGCACGCGCATCCGGCACCGGATGCGCGTCGGCAGTCACAGGTTTCAGCACGAAGGAGCAACGATGACGGCAGCAAGAGTCACTCCCCAGGAAGCGTGGGACGACCTCGTCCAGGGCAACGAGCGCTTCATCAAGGGCGACCTCCTCCACCCGCAGCAGAGCGCGGCGCGCCGCACCGAGATCTCGGGCAGCCAGGCGCCGAACGCCGCGTTCCTCGGCTGCTCCGACTCGCGTGTCGCCGCGGAGATCCTCTTCGACTGCGGCCTCGGCGACCTCTTCGTCGCCCGCAACATGGGGCAGATCGCGAACGAGAACACGACCGCGACCATGGAGTTCGCCGTCGCCGAGCTCGGCGTGGCCCTCATCGTGGTGCTCGCACACGGCTCCTGCGGCGCGGTGAAGGCCGCCATCAACCAGACCACGGCGCACCCGCGCGACGTGACGCCCGCCATCAAGGACGAGCTCGCGCGCATCCAGCCCTCCGTGCAAGAAGAGTGGTTCACGAGCGACCAGTCGACCCCGTACGTCGACGAGGCGCAGATCGACGTGGAAGCCGTCGGCCGCCGCCACCTGTACTCGACCATCAACTCGCTCGTGCGCAGCTCGCGCGTCATCAGCGACGCCGTCGCGAGCGGCGCGCTGAGCATCGTCGGCTGCCAGTACGAGCTGTCCGACGGTCGCGTCGCTCCTGTGACCGCGATCGGCCAGCTCGCCATCACCCGCTGAGCGCCGCGTAGCTGAGACGACACGACTCGGCGCTCACTTCGAGATGCGTCGAGGTGCGTCGATGAGCGCCGATGAGCGCCGATGAGACCGTCCGGGTCTCCGCTCGGCGCGCTCTCGAGGACACGGACCTGCTCGTCGGGGTCTTCGAAGGTCCGCCCGCACGCCGCGATCGTCGCCGAATAGGTCGCTTTCACCCCGTAGCGGCCGCTGAAATGGGGTGAAAGCGACCCATTCGGCGTCGGCGTTATCGGCGGCGGCGTCGTCGGCTACGCGGCGGATGCGTCAGCCGGCCGAGCCCGAGGTGCTTGCGGGGTCGCGCAGCGAGTGCACGAACGCGAGCTTCTCGATGACCTTGTCCGGCAGGACGAACGGGTAGAGGTCGCGTTGCCCGAGCGAGCGGTTGACGACGTTCATGGCGGTCGCGAACGGCATCCAGCTGTCGACGACCACGTCGCGGGCGGATGCGCCCGCCTCCGGCGCTGGCAGCAGCTCGAACGCGACGGCCGTCTCGAGGGTGTCCTGGATGTGCAGGTAGTGCGCCCAGGTCTCCGCAAAGTCCTCGTACGGGTGCATCGTCGCGTAGCTGCTGAGGTAGTCGCTGCGCCAGTTCTCCGGCGGGCCCTCCTCGTAGTGGCGGTCGATCTCCGCCTGGTAGTCGGCGCGCTCGTCGCCGAACAGCTCCCTGGCCTCGTCGATGCGTGACGTCTGCTCGACGAGCTGCCACTCGTAGTAGTGGCCGCTCTCGTGGCGGAAGTGCCCCAGCATGGTGCGGTACGGCTCGGCGAGGCGCTGCCGGACCTGCTCGCGGTAGCTGTCGTCGCCCTCCGCGAGGTCGATCGTGATGACGCCGTTGGCGTGGCCGATGGTGACGCTCTCCGACACGCTCGACAGCAGGTCGAAGACGGGCGTCTGGCCGACCGTGGCGGGCTCGCCGCTCTCCTTGGGGCGCGTCGCGAACCCGAGGCGCGTGAGGTCGCGCACCAGGTGCCGCTTCGACTCCTCCGCGATCGGGAAGAGGCGCAGGCCCTTCGCGTCGGCGTCGCTGGGGCGGGTGCGGGTGAGCTGGCAGCTCTCGCAGAGCCCGCCGGCCTGCGCGGTCAACCACGTGCATCCGGCGAGCTCGGCGTTGCTGCACCGCCGCAGTCCGCCATCCTCCGCGGCCGTGCCCCCTTCGACGAGCACGTCGTCGAGGCCGAGCACGTAGCCCAGCTTGGACGAGCATCGCTCGCAGGACACCGAGTCGAAGAAGACCTCGTTCTCGCACACATCACAGTCGAACCGTCGCACGGGGGGAGCCTCTCTTCTGCCGCGGCTCAGGGGTGCCGCGGCGACCGACGGATCACTGTACGCGGGCGCACATGGGAGGCCGCGACGCTTGACAAGCCCCCTCGTGGGGCAGTCGGCGGCGCACCGCCCGGCTACTCCCTGACCGCCCCCTCGAGCATCCCCTGGATGAAGTGCCGCTGCAGGAAGACGTAGAGCACGACGACGGGCAGCGCGACCATGATGGCGCCCGCCGCGAGCAGCGCGGTGCCCTGCGTGTACTGCCCCTGGAAGAAGGCCAGGCCCAGCGGCGCGGTGCGCACGCTGCCGTTCGGCGACATGACGAGGGGGATGAGGAACTCGTTCCAGGTCCACATGAACGTCAGCAGCACGAGCGTCAGGATGGCGGGCCGGCCGATGGGGACGAGCACCTGCCACAGGATGCGCATGGAGCCAGCCCCATCGAGCTTGGCCGCGTCGATGAGCGCCTGGCTGGAGGAGCGGAAGTAGGTGCGCATCCAGAACGTGCCGAACGCGATCGACATGGCGATCTGCGGGAACGCGACGCCCCACACCGTGTTCGTGAGGCCAACGGTGCGCAGGTCGAAGTAGAGGGGCACGATAAACGCCTCGGTCGGCACCATGATGCCGAGCAGGAAGAGGTAGAAGATGGGCGTCGCGCCGCGGAACTTCATGGTGCCGAGCGCGTAGCCCGCGAGGATCGAGGCGAGCACCGCGACCACGACCACGATGACGGCGACGACGACCGAGGTCAGCATGTACTGCCCGAACCGCGCGACCTCCCACGCCGTGGGGAAGTTCTCCCAGTGGAAGACGCGTCCTTCCTGCGCGACGCTCGCGTTCTCCGGCCCGAACGCGAGCGTGATGATGACGCTGATCGGGCCGAGGATGACCAGCCCGAAGACGCCGAGGATGAGGTAGTTCGCGACCTTCTCGAACACGGAGACGTTCATGCGCGGTCTCCGATCCGGTTCACGACGAAGTTGATGGCGAACACGATGAGGGTGAGCACGGCGCCGACGGCCGTGGCGGCCCCGACCTCGCCGAGCTCGAACGCCCGCCGGTACACCTCGAAGCTCGGCACCGTCGTGGACGTGCCAGGGCCGCCGCTCGTGGTGACGTAGATGAGGTCGAAGGTCTTGAGCGCCGCGACGATCGTGAGCGTCAGCGCCACCGTGATCTCGCCCCGCACCGAGGGCAGCGTGATCGAGAAGAACTCGCGCACCGGGCCCGCGCCGTCGAGCCTGGCCGCCTCGTAGAGCTCCTTCGGCACGCGGCTCATCCCGGCCATGAGCAGCACGGTCACGAGCCCGAGCGACACCCACGAGCCGATGAGCCCGACGGCCGGCAGCGTGAAGGTGTAGTCGCCGAGCCACGCCCGCGTCCAGCTCTCGAGCCCGACGAGGCGCAGCAGCCCGTTGAGGGGGCCGTCCGGCGCGTAGATCTGCCGCCACGTGACCGCGACGACGACCATGGCGATGACCTGCGGCAGGAAGATGAGCGTGCGGAAGAAGCCGAGTCCCCGCACCCGCGCCCGCGTGAGGATCGCCGCGAGCATGAGGCCCACCGCGAGCGGCAGGATCGAGTAGAAGAAGATCAGCACGAACGCGTGCCCGAACGCCTCCCGCAGCCGCTCGTCCTGCACGATCTGCACGTAGTTGTCGAACCCGACGAAGGTGGATGCGCCCAGCCCGTCCCACTCGAAGAACGAGAACTGCACGGCCCGGCCGAGCGGGAACAGCAGGAACGTGCCGTAGAGGAGGAACGCGGGCGCGAGGTACGCGAACGGCACCCAGGCGGGGGTGCCGCGGCGGGCGCCCTTCGCCGGGCGGCGTTCGCGCGCCGTCGCGCTCGAGCTCATCATTCGGGGCGTCGCTCGGGCTGCGCGGGCGCCACCGGGCGCTGGCTACTCATTCGCGGCGATGAAGTCGGCGTAGTCGGTCTCGAGGGTCTCGGTGAACTGCTCCGGCGTGAGCTGCCCGTCGATGAGCCCCTGCAGGGACTGGCCGATGGTGTCGCCGAAGGTCGGCGTCGCGTAGTCCAGGTAGGGGAGCACGCTGCCCGACTCGGTGACCTCGCCGAACGCCCCGTAGATGTCGGCGAAGACGCCGGACTCCGGCGCGAGCTCAGCCGAGTTGTTGACGGGCAGGTTGCCGGTGTCGGCCAGGATCTGCATGGCCTCGTCGCTGGTGAGGAAGTCGATGTAGGCAGCCGCGACGTCCGTGTTGTCTGCCGCGGAGGTCATCGCGAATGGGAGTCCGGTGCCTCCGGTCGTCGCGAGCGCCCCCTCGCTGGTCTTCGGGACGAAGAAGCCGAGGTCGTCGCCCATGCTCGCCTCGAGGTCGGCCGCGAGCCACGAGCCGCCGATGAGGAACACGCCGTTGCCCTCGGCGAGCGCCTGCCAGGCCGCGTCGTAGTCGGTGCCGTTCACGCCCGTGTTGAAGTAGCCGTCGTCGACCCAGCCCTTGAGCGCGGTCGCCGCCGCCACGTTCTCCGGAGCGGTCCAGCTCGCGCCGGGGTTGCCGAGCCCGAGGTTCGTGATGGTCTCCGCATCCACGTACTCGCCCTGGAGCGGGCCGAACACGTGGCCCGCCGGCCACTGCTCGATGTTGCCGAGCTGCATGGGCGTCTCGCCTGCGGCCTTCGCCGTCGCGAGGGCGGCCTCGAACTCGGGCCACGTTCCCGGCACCTCGACGCCGAGCGACGCGAGCTTCGCCTTCGAGTAGAAGATGCCGACGACCTCGCCGACCTGCGGCAGGCCGTAGAGGTTGCCGTCCCCGAAGACCTTCGCGTCCTCGGTGTACGTCGAGTACTGCAGGATCGACTCCTGGTAGCGGTCGAACCAGCCGTAGGCCTCCGCGTAGTCGTCGAGCGCGCGCAGCTGCCCGGCCTCGACGAACGCCCCCATCGTGTTGCGGCCGTTGTTGGCCTGCACGACGTCCGGCGCGTTCTCGTCGGTCAGCGCGAGGCGCAGCGTCGTCGCGAGGTCGTCGAAGGCCTGCGAGTTCCGCTCGATCGTGACGTTCGGGTACTTCTCCTCGAACGCCGCGTTCAGCTGCTCGATCTGCTCGTTCTGCCCGCCGCGCACCTCCTGGTCCCACACGGTCAGCGTGACGTCGCCGACCTGCGAGATGTCGGTGCTGATCTCCGCCGTGGAGGCATCGGGGGCGGCCTGCTGGCCCGTGCCGGGCGCGCATCCTGCGAGGGCGAGCGCGAGTGCCAACCCGCCGGCGACCGCCGCGGTTCTCCGATGCTTCTCGTTCATGTTCGGCTTCCTTCTTTCGCTGAGGGTGCGTTTCGTGCGATGGGGGACCAGCGGTCAATTGTCGCGGATGCGGTGCCGACAGCCCGGCTGGGTCGGCTCTGGCGCGCCGGTCAGACTCCGGGGAAGTGGTCGACGAGGCGGAACGTGGCCTCCGCGCGGCGGACCGCGCCTGGGCGCTCCGACGGCAGCACGTCCTGCAGGAAGCCGTACCGCTCGGTGAGCTCGGTGTCTCCCGAGGCGCGCGTCGCATCCCACCAGTCGGCGATGTCGCCCCAGCCGGGGGCCGCCAGCGAGCCGCCGAACTGCTGCACGGCGAGGGCCGAGCAGAGCGCCGAGAACTGGAGGCGCTGCTCGAGCGGCCAGTCGCGCAGCGACCCGAGCACGAAGGATGCGCCGAACACGTCCCCGGCGCCGGTCGCGTCGAGGGCGCGGACGGGCACGGCGGGAACCCGGACCTCTTCACCCGTCGCGGAGTCGATGCCGATCGCGCCGTCCTTGCCGCAGGTCACGACGACGATGGGCACGTGCTCGGCGAGGGCGCGGGCCGCGGCGAGGGACGAGCTCGTGCGCGTGTACTCGACGGCCTCCCGCTCGTTCGGCATGAACGCGTAGCAGGACGACAGGGGCTCGAGCACGGCTCGGTCCCACACGCCCGTGTCGTCCCAGCCCACGTCGGCGAAGATCCGGGTGCCGTCGGCCGCCGCGCGCAGCCACCACGGCTCCTGCTCGAGGCTCGTCATGGCGCCGAGCTCGGCGAGCGCGGTGCGGCTCGAGACGCCGTCGCTGAGGAGCGCGTCGCTCGAGATGGGGCTCGGGTGTCCGTGCGTGATCATGCTGCGGTCGCCGTCCTGCGCCACGGAGACCGTGACCGCGGTGTGCCAGTTCTCGAAGCGCCGCGAACGGCTGAGGTCGATGCCCTCGTGCTCCTCCAGCAGCTCCCAGCACCAGCGGCCGTAGACGTCGTCGCCGAAGACGGACGCGAGCGAGGTGGTCAACCCGAGGCGGCTGGCCGCGACGGCGAGGTTGGCGATGCCGCCCGGCGTCGACCCCATGCCCTCCGCCCACACCTCCGTGCCCGCGCTCGGCGAGCCGTGGAGGTCGGTGAAGACGATGTCGAAGAAGACGGAGCCCGCGAGGACCACATCGAATCGCGCACCATCGACCGAGTCGGTCGGGGGTGTGTCGTGATGGGCCGAAGCCATCGCGGCTCCTCTCGGTAGCAACAGCGGTGTTGCTCACACATCCTGCGCGGTGATCGTTCGTGCGTCAAGTCCCGCTCGTTCGTGCTTGCCGCATGCTCGTTGGTGACTGCTACGATGCCTCGCATGCTCACCACGACGCGTCAGGCTCGCATCCTGCAGTCGCTGCGCGCGGACGGTCAGGTCACGGTCGAGGAGCTCGCCGTCGAGTTCGGGGTGTCGCCGTCGACGGTCCGGCGGGACCTCAACGCCCTCAGCGCCGAGGGGCTGCTGCGCCGCGTCCGAGGTGGTGGCGGCGTCGAGCCCGACCGGGTGCCGTTCGCGGAGGTCGCGACCCACCAGAGCGCGCAGAAGACCGCCATCGCGGCGCGGGCAGCCACGCTCGTCCGGGACGGCGACGTCGTCCTCATCGACATCGGCACCACGACGGCGCTGCTCGCCCGCCAGCTGCGGGGGCGACGCATCACCGTCATCACCTCGAGCCTCGCCGTGGTGGACGCGCTCCGCGACGACGACGCCGTCGAGCTGATCGTGCTCGGCGGGGTCGTGCGGAAGAACTACAGCTCGATGGTCGGGGTGCTGACCGAGCAGGCGCTCGCGCAGATCCGCGCGACCGTGTGCTTCCTCGGCACGAGCGGCATCAGAGCAGACGGCACGATCTCCGATACGACCGGCACCGAGGTGCCCGTGAAGCTCGCGATGATCGCCTCCTCGCAGCGCACGGTCGTGCTGGCGGATGCCACGAAGTTCCCCGGAGTCGGTCTGCTGAGCGTGTGCGGCGCATCCGCCATCTCCGCGATCGTCACGGAAGACCATGCGGACCCGGCGACGCTCGCCGTGCTGCGGACAGCGAAAGTCGAGGTGATGTTCTCGTGAAGCTCACGATCATCGGAGGCGGAGGGTTCCGCGTCCCCCAGGTGTTCGAGGCGGTGGCCTCCGACGAGGCGCCCGTGCGCATCGACGAGCTGTGCCTCTACGACGTCTCGCCGGAGCGGCTGGCGATCATCCGCGTCATCGTCGAGCGCATCGCGAGCGAGAAGCGCTTCGCGCCGCGCATCAGCGTCACGACCGACCTCGAGGAGGCGCTGCGCGGCACGGACTTCGTGTTCAGCGCCGTCCGCGTGGGCGGCACGGCCGGCAGGGTCGCGGATGAGCGCATCGCCCTCGAGCTGGGGGTGCTCGGCCAGGAGACGGTCGGGCCGGGCGGGCTCGCGTATGCGCTGCGCACGATCCCGTTCATGGTCTCGCTCGCCGAGACCATCAAGCGGGTCGCCCCCGATGCCTGGGTGATCAACTTCACGAACCCCGCCGGAATCGTCACCGAGGCGATGCGGGGCGTGCTCGGCGACCGTGTCGTCGGCATCTGCGACACCCCGATCGGGCTCATGCGCCGAGCGGCGGCGGTGGCGGGGGCCCGCGTCTCCGCCGGCCCCGAGGGTCGGGGAGAGCCCTCGGTGCTCGCCTTCGACTACGTCGGCTTGAACCACCTCGGCTGGCTGCGCTCGCTGCGGGTCGACGGCGTCGAGCGCCTGCCGGAGCTGCTCGCGTCCGACACGTCGCTGCAGCGCATCGAGGAGGCGCGCCTGCTCGGCTTCGACTGGGTGCGGGCGCTCGGCGCCCTGCCCAACGAGTACCTGTACTACTACTCGTTCACGCGTGAAGCCAACGCCAGCATCCGCGCCGCGGACGCGACCAGGGGCGAGTACCTCGACGCACAGCAGGGCGAGTTCTTCGCGAACCCCGGCGCCGACCCGTTCGAGTCGTGGATGCGCACCCGCCACGAGCGCGAGGCGAGCTACATGGCCGAGAGCCGCGAGGAGGGGGAGGAGCGCGAGGTCGAGGACGTCGCGGGCGGCGGCTACGAGAGCGTCGCGCTCGACCTCATGGCGGCCCTCTCCTCCGGGCGGCCGGCCACCATGATCCTGAACGTGCGCAACGGCTCCCTCGTGCCCGCGCTCCCCGACGACGCGGTTGTCGAGGTCGGCTGCGTCGTCGACGCGGATGGCGTGCATCCGTGGCCGGTCGCGCCCGTCGAGGGCGAGATGCTCGGGCTGATGGTGCAGGTGAAGTCCGCCGAGCGGCTGGTCATCGAGGCCGCGACGCGTGGCTCCCGCGAGCTCGCCTGGCGCGGCTTCGCGGCGCATCCGCTCGTCGACTCGGTCGGGGTGGCCCGGAAGCTCGTCGACAGGTACAGCCAGCACTTCGCCGGGATCGGTGCGCTGCTGCGCTAAGCCGAGCGTTGGGCGTGTCGTCAGCGGGAGCGCGAGGCCCGGATCATGGCGCGCAGCAGCGGCTTCCGCGGGACGAGCTTCGAGGCGATCGTCAGGGACGTGTTGATCGGGCCGGGGACGACGGAGGGTCCCGGGTTCGGCTTCTTGAGCTCGCGGAGCGTGAGGCCGACGACCTTGCGGGCCGTCATCTTCGGCAGGCCGGACCCGATGTCCTCGCCGGCGACCTCGAAGAACTCGGTTGCTGTGGGGCCGGGGGAGAGGGCGAGAACGCGCAGCCCGGTGCCTGCCGACTCGGCCCACAGCGCCTCGGTGAAGCTGCGGACGAACGCCTTGGTCGCCCCGTAGACGGCGAAGCCCGGCGTGGGCTGGTAGCCGGCGACGCTCGCGACGTTGACGAGGAAGCCGTCGCCCGCGCGCAGCCGCGCGATGAAGGTGTGCGTGAGGTCGACGAGCGCCGCGACGTTGAGCGCGATCTCGGCGCGCACCCGCTCGGGGTCCTCCTCGTGGAAGCTGCCGCTCGTGCCGAACCCCGCGTTGTTGATGAGGCTCGTCACGCACACCCCGCGGCCCTCGAGCTCGGTCCTGAGTGCGGACGCGGCGCCCGGCTCGCCGAGGTCGGCGGCGATCGTCGTCACCGTCACGCCGAACCGGTCGCGCAGCTCTGCGGCGAGGCTCTCCAGCTTCGATTCGCGCCGGGCCACGAGCACGAGGTCGCTGCCACGAGACGCGAGCTGGCGGGCGAACTCCGCCCCGAGCCCAGAGCTCGCGCCCGTGATGAGCACTGTCTGGGATCCGAAACGAAGGGGGAGCATCCGGGAAGTCATGCCGTCAATGTACGGGTGCGTGACGGTGGAATCCTGCGCGTGGGCCCTGCCCTCGTTGCCGCTGCCGGGACGCGGCTCGGGGGTTGCCCGCCCTGGCAGGCCTCCGCTCCGCCTCCGCCCCGGCGCAGCCAGTTCTCCGCCGTCGCGCAGCCAGACGAGGAATGCAGGCCCGTTCGGAAACGAGCCTGCATTCGCCGCGGGGATGCGTTTCGCCTCAGCGGCGGTCAGCGGCGGTCAGCGACGGACTGCGGGGTCAGCGAAGTCAGCGGCGGGTCAGCGTGCGCCGGCGGTCTGACGCGCCTCGCGCTTCTCGTCCCGATCCGTGTCCCTCGCCCGCATCGCCTTCTCGTCGTCGAGCCAGTTCGCGCCCTTGTTGTGGAGGAAGAAGACGTAGACGACGAGCGACGCGGCGATCGCGATGGTGACGTAGACGATGAACAGCGGCACCTGCTGCGCTTCGCCGGCGGCCGTGTAGAGGAGCGGAGCCGTGCCGCCGAAGATGGAGTTCGCCATGGCGTAGCCGAAGCCGACGCCGAGGGCGCGGATGTGCGTCGGGAACAGCTCGGCCTTCACGACGGCGTTGATCGACGTGTAGCCGGTGAGGATCACGAAGCCGCCGACGAGGATGCCGAACGCCGCGAACTCGTTGGTCTGCTGCGGCAGGTAGGTGAGCAGGAACCACGTGTAGAGCACGCCGCCTGCGCCGAAGAACACGAGCAGCGTCTTGCGGCCCACGATGTCGGACAGCCAGCCGCCGATGGGCTGCAGCAGCATGAGCACGGTGAGCGCGATGAGGTTCAGGATCGTGCCGGACACGACGTCGTCGCCCGCGAACGCCTTCTTCACGATGCCAGGGCCCGTGACCGAGTACGTGTAGAAGGCGACGGTGCCGCCCATCGTGATGAGGAAGCAGAGCAGCAGCGGGCGCCACTGGTGCAGGATGAGCTCCTTCATCGAGCCGGAGGAGCGCGACTTGCCGTCCTTGACCGACTCGAGTGCCGACTCGCTGAGCGACTCGTCCATGGTGCGACGCAGGTAGAAGACGACGATCGCGGCGACGCCGCCGATCGCGAACGCGATGCGCCAGCCCCACTCTGAGATCGCCTCGGTCGGCATGGCCAGCACCATGATGAGGAGCGTCGCCTGCGCGAGCACGTGGCCGCCGACGAGGGTCACGTAGTGGAACGACGAGAGGAAGCCGCGGCGGCCGCGGATGGCCGCCTCCGACATGTAGGTCGCGCTCGTGCCGTACTCGCCGCCCGTCGCGAAGCCCTGCACGAGGCGGCAGACGATGAGGATGATGGCGGCTCCGGCGCCGATGACGGCAGCGGAGGGGGTGAGGGCGATGACAAACGAGCATCCGGCCATGATCGACACCGACACGGTGAGTGCGAGGCGTCGACCGTGGCGGTCCGCGAAGCGGCCGAAGAACCAGGCCCCGATGGGGCGCATGAGGAACGTGACGGCGAAGATCGCCCAGATGTAGATCTGCGAGTTCTTGTCCTCGGAGTCGAAGAACTGGAACTCGAAGTACGAGGCGAAGACCGAGTAGACGTAGACGTCGTACCACTCGACGAGGTTGCCTGCCGAGCCCTTCAGGGTGTTGGAAACCGAGCGGCGCAGGCTGCCCGGCACTTGTGTCGTCGTCATTGACTTCTCCATCGTCGTCGATCTTCATCTGCCAGCAGGCGGAGCTGTGGCCCCACCTCGGTGTGGGTGTACTGGACAACTCTCTGCACCGGGCAAGGGGCGCGAGCGGATCCTTACATTCCCTTTACGTGGACCTCGCATCTCTGCCCGCACCTACCATTGGGGGTATGCGTGTGCTCGTCGCCGAGGATGACGCGTCCGTCTCCGCCGCCCTCGCGGCCGTGCTCGGCCGCGCCGATCACGCCTGCGTGCAGGTCGCCCGCGGCAGCGACGTGCTGCTCCAGCACCGAGACGCCGAGCTCGTGCTCCTCGACCTGGGACTCGAGGACATGGACGGCCTGGAGGTGCTCAGGCTGCTCCGCCAGGTGAGCCAGGTTCCCGTCATCGTCGTCACGGCCCGCGGCGACGAGCGCTCGACGGTGCGAGCGCTCGGCCTCGGCGCCGACGACTACCTCGTGAAGCCCGTTCGCATGCACGAGCTGCTCGCCCGCATCGACGCCGTCGCCAGGCGTCGCGCGCCCGCGGCCGAGCCCGAGGTGGTGCAGCTCGGCGACGCGAGGATCGAGCTGCTCTCGCGGCGAGTCGTCGTCGGCGGTGCCGAGGTCTCGCTCACGCCGACCGAGTTCGAGCTGCTCGCGATTCTCGCGAAGCGGCTCGGCAGGGCCGTGAGCAGGCAGGAGCTCCTCGACCAGGTGTGGGGCGACGCCTACGCCGCCACCTCGCGCTCCTTCGACGTGCACCTCGCGCAGCTGCGCCAGAAGCTGCCCGCCGTCGCCATCACCACGATCCGCGGCTTCGGCTACCGGCTCGAGACGAAGCCGGCGCGATGAAGCTGCAGGTGCTGCTGCCCCTCATGCTCTTCGGACTGCTCACGGTCATCGCCATCATCGTGCCCGCGAGCGAGGGCATCGCCGTGAACCGCACCCAGCAGCTCACCCTGCAGCGCGCCACCTCGATGGACCAGATCGTGCAGCGCGCGGAGACGGCGGTGGCCGCCGACGACGCGTCCGGCCTCGAGCGCTACCTCGAGCGCTTCGCCGAGACGTACGGCGAAGCGGCGATGGTCGTCGACAGCGAGGGCCAGGTCGTGTCCTCCGTCGGCGGCCTCGAGCTGGACCCGCAGGTCGCGTCGCTCGTGCTCGCCGCGTCACGCACCGTGCCGCAGCGCTCCATCTCGACGATCTACCCGTGGAGCGACGACACCCACCTCGTGGCCGAGCCGTTCGCGAACGGCGCGAGCGCCGCATCCGGGGCGGTCGTCCTCGAGGTGAACCAGACGGAGGCGAAAGCGCAGATCACCGGCTGGTGGGCGCTCGTCGCGCTCGCGGGCCTGCTGCTCCTGCTGCTGCTCTTCGCCGCGTCGCAGTTCTGGACCAGCTGGGTGCTGCGTCCCGTTCGTGCCCTGGACGCGGCCGCGAACGCCCTCGCCGAGCAGCGGGAGCCCGACCTCGCGGCCGCGACCGGGCCCCTCGAGCTCAGGCGCCTCTCCTCCTCGTTCGCGCGCATGTCGAGGGGAGTCGAGGATGCGCTCGAGCAGCAGCGGGGGTTCGTCGCCGAGGCGTCGCATCAGCTGCGCAACCCGCTCGCCGCCATCCGCCTGCGCATCGACGCCCTCCCGCGCGGCGAGGCGGAGGAGGCGGCGTTGGAGGCCGTCGGCGGCGACCTCGACCGTCTCGAGCACGTCGTCGACCGGATGCTGGTGCTCGCCGACGCCGAGCACCGCGCCACGGCAGAGGCGAGCGGCAGGCGCACGGGCTTCGCCGACGGCGCCGCGCGAGAGCACCTCACCTCGGCGGCCATGCTCACGGCACCCCACGAGGAGCGGTTCCGCGAGGAGGGCATGCGGCTGCGCTTCGACGGCCACGAGGAGATCAGGGTCGCGTGCCGCAAGAGCGACCTGGAGGAGATCGTCGAGACCATGCTCGACAACGCGCGGAAGTACGCGGGCGAGGGCGCGAGCGTCACGATCCGGTTCGCCGCGGCGCCCAGCTCCGGGGGGTCAGCGGCGGCGCCCGGCGAAGGGGAGAATGACGGCGCGTTCGACGGCCGCAGCCAACCAGCCGAGGCGTTCGAGGCGTTCGAGGCGTTCGAGGTCGACGGTCCACGCGCGGTGCTCGAGATCAGCGACGACGGACCAGGCGTCGACGAGGACGAGCTCGCCCAGCTCGGCACGCGGTTCTGGCGCTCGCCGAACCACCGGTCCCTGCCGGGGACCGGGCTCGGCCTCGCGATCGTCGGGGAGCTGGCACGAGCCAACCGCGCCACCGTCGACTACGACCGCGCCCCAGAAGGAGGGCTCCGCGCCCGCATCAGCCTGGTGCGGACGTGGTGACCCTCACGAGGCGCGGCCTGCTGCTCGGCGCCGGTGCGGCCTCGGTCGCCGCCGCGACCCTCGCGCTCGACGGGTGCTCCCTCGGGCAGCCGTCCCCGCGCATCCGCATGGCCTGCGGCGAACAGGGCGGCACCTACGTGCAGTTCGGCGAGCTGCTCCGCGAAGCGCTCCGACGCGACGGCACGACGGGGCTCGACGTGGTCACGACGGGTGGCAGCGTCGAGAACCTGGCCCTCCTCCAGGCCCGCGACGCCGAGCTCGCCATCGTGCTCGCCGACGCGGCGGCGACCGACGCGCAGAACAAGGTCGCGATCGGGCGCGTCTACCAGAACTACCTGCAGTGCTTCGTGCGCTCAGACGGGCCCGTCACCGCCATCGGCGACCTCGCCGGGCGGCGCGTCTCGGTCGGGGCGCCCCAATCCGGTGCGGCGCTCACCGCCAGGCGGCTCCTCGGCACGCTCGGCCTCCTCGAGGGCGTGGGCGCCAGCGTCATCTCCGAGCTGTACCTCGACGAGGCCGTCTCCGCACTCGAGGCCGGCACCGTCGACGCGATCTTCTGGTCGGGCGGACTGCCGCTTCCCGCCGTGCAGGACCTCGACACCCCGGTGGAACTCGTCGACCTCACCAATGCGCTCCCGGCCCTCGAACTCGAGCATCCCGGCGTCTACACGCTCACGGCGGTCCCGGCCAGCACCTACGGGAGCGCCGAGGCGGTGCCCGCGATCGGGGTCTCCAACTACCTGCTCGCCAGGCCCGACCTCCCGGACCAGGTGGCGAGGGCGCTTGTCGACGTCCTCATCCGAGACGCCGCGCAGCTCGTGCCGGAAGGGTCGCTCGGCGTGCAGTACCTGACCGCCTCCAACCTCATCGACACGCTCCCCATCGCGCTGCACCCCGCCGCCCAGAGACGCTACCGGGAGCTCTACGGCTGACCGCCCTGGGCCTCGAGACGGCGCGGGGCGCGGGATGCTGGCCGCGGGACCTCAGCCGAGGAAGGCATGGGCGACCGTGAAGATCGTCACGCCCGCGAGGGCGCCCACGATCGTGCCGTTCAGGCGGATGTACTGCAGGTCGCGGCCCACCATGAGCTCGATCTTCTCGCTCGTCTCGTCGGCGTCCCAGCTGGCGACGGTGTCCGAGATGATCGACGAGATCTCGTGCCGGTAGCGGTCGACGAGGAACACCGCCGCGTCGATGACCCACGTGTTCACCCGCTGCTGGAGCTGTGCATCCGTCGTCAGTCGCTGACCGATGTCGACGAGCGCCGCCGTGGCGCGGGTGCGGAGCGCGCTCTCCGGGTCGGCGAGCGAGCGCAGGAGGCCCGTCTTCGCTGCGTTCCAGGCCTCCGCGGCGAGCTCGCGCATACGGGGGCTGTCGAAGATGTTGCCCTTGGCGCCCTCGAAGCGGGCGATGAGCTCCGGGTCGTGCTGCAGCTGGTCCGAGAGGCGAGCCAGGTAGCCGTCGATGGCGGCCCTGGCGGGATGCGCGTCGTCCGCTCGCACGGCCGCGACGAACTTGACCGCCTCGTTGTACGCCGTGTTGTCGACGAGCTTGGTCGCTACCGACGGAACCCACGAGGGGAGACGCCTCGACACGAGGCCATCGAAGGCGCTCTGGTTGGCGGCGAGCCACGCGGCGGCGCTGTCGGCCGCCAGGTCCACGGCGCCCCGATGCGCGCCGGTCGCGACGACGCGCGACATCCACTCACCCAACGGGGGAGCCCACTGCGGCTCCACGAGGTGCTCGCGAGCCAGGTCTTCGATGAGGCCCTGGACGTCGTCGTCGCTGAGCGCCTCGAGCACCCCCGTCGCCATGATGGACGCTTCGGAGGCGATCCGCTCCGCGTGCTCCGGCTGCTCGATCCATTCGCCGAGGCGGGCCGCGATCGACGTGGCCTGCAGCTTCGTCCGCACCACGTCGCCGCGCAGGAACTCGGTCTCAACGAACTCGCCGAGCGTGCGGCCGATCTCGTCCTTCCGCTTCGGGATGATCGCCGTGTGCGGGATCGGGATGCCCAGCGGGTGCCGGAAGAGGGCCGTCACGGCGAACCAGTCGGCGAGCGCGCCCACCATGCCGCCCTCCGCGGCGGCGCGAACGTACGCGAACGCCGGCACATCTCGTTGCAGCGCGAACGCGATCACGAACACCACCGCCATGAAGAGAAGGGCCCCCAACGCCACCGCCTTCATGACACGCAGGCTGCGCCGGCGCTCCTGGTCTGCGGGGCTCAGAAGCTCGGTCGGGGTGCGCGACATGCGGTCATCCTTGCACGCCCGAGCCGGACGGCGACTGCGGGGCGCCCCAGGTCTGCCTCGGGTCTCCGGGGATTCCCCGGCGGGGCGAGATCGACAGACTGGATGCATGACTTCGCACTCCAGGGGCTCGTTCCGATCCGCGGCAGACGGGTCGTCCACGACCTCGTTCATGTGGTGGATGGTGTTCGTGCTCGTCGGCGCGCTCAGCGGAGTCGTGTCGTCGCTGGCGTCTGCCCAGCTTGCGCTCGGCACCCAGCAGCAGGAGGCGCTCGCGATGATCTTCTGGGTGTCCCTCATCGTGAGCGGCATCGGCGCGATCGGCGCTCTGGTCGCCTTCATCCGCACCGTCTACGTGCTGCTCGACCGCAGCGACCGGCGCTGGAGCGGGGAGTAGGCGATCTCCGTCGCGCAGCCGATGCGCGGTCCGGGCGGATTTCCTACCGTGGACCGCATGGATATCTCGTCGATGATCATGGGAGCGGCAGTGGCATCCGTCATGTGGATCGGATTCGTCCCGTGGACGCGCCTCAAGCGCCTCCGCGAGCTCGAGGCGCGGTGTGCGGCCGGGCAGCCTGGGCCAGGGGGAGCCGGCGAGGGGCCGACCCCAGCTCCCTAGCGTCGACGGTCGCTGCCTACTCCCCGCCCCGCGCTACCAGGGTCTGCCCCGGAGGTCGACCACACCAGGAGGCCAGGAATCGACGCTCTGCCGGATCGGCGAGATGAGCACCGGAGACCCCGCTTCGACGACTGCCTCGACACTCGTCTCCGCTCGCATCACTGTCTCGGGTGGCATCATCGTCTCGGGTGGGAGCGAGCGCGGTGTGCTTCGCTCGACGACGCGGATGCGATGCCACCCGGTCCGCTCGTAGAAGGGCACGACGTCTTCCCGGCATCCCAGATAGCCGTACTCGAGGTCGGGGGAGGCTCGCATCGCACCTCGAGCGAGCGACATCGCGAGCTCGCCAAGGCCTTGGCCTCGGAGCCCGTCATCGACGAGCACGCCACCCGTGCCGGCCACGACGACCTGGGCGCGGCCGACCGTGATCTCGCGTCGCTGGAACCCGACGTGCGCCACGGCCGAACCTGCTGCGTCGAAGACGATCGCGTGCGTGGAGGCCGGGGCGTAGCCGTAGGGCTGCTTGGGATCCCACTCGCCGTGCACTGAGCGGTACTCGCGATCGAAGAGCGCACGTAGGGCCTTGAGCTCGGCCGGTGTGAGGGCCGAGTGCTCGACCACTCGGGGGAGGTAGGTCATCACTTCAGCGTAGGACGCCGCTGTGCTCCTCCTCGCTCGGGCGGGGCCCGGCTCCTCTTTGCTCGGGAGTGGCCTCTGGCGAAGCGCGGGTGGATTTCCTCTGCTCACCTGGGGTATTCCGGGGTAGGTACTCCGTTCGAAGCTAGCTCCTATTTTCTTGAAGAAAACCTGGTCCTGACATAGATTTTGGTGCGGTCCAGTGCTAGTCTGATGGTGATCTTGGGGGAGGTTATCGTGGCATCGCAGGCGGAGCAGGATTCGGGTCGACAGTCGTCGGCGCAGCCAGGACAGTCATCGGCGCGGTCGTCAATGGAGACGGCTGTCGTGGATGCGCTTCTCGAGGCGCGGTGCCCGTTGACGGGTCTTCCGGACGCGGAGATCGTCGTTGTACTCCGCGAGCTCGCGGCTCGCCGACGAGTGCTGGATGCCGCGCTCGTTGAGGTAGCCGGTGAACTCTTGCGCCGCGAAGACGAGTCTCCGCGAGCGGAGACGGTCGCGCGGAAGTCCGGTTTTCGGAACCTCCCGGCGATGGTCGAGCAGGTGCTCGCGGTGAAGCCTTTTGAGGCGAAGACCTTGCTGCACGTCGCAGAGGCGACGAGGGAGCGGATGAGCGCCACGGGCGAGCCGATCCTCCCGAGGTACGCGGAGGTGGCGAAGGCGGTGGGCTCCGGGGTCATGTCGGTGGCGCAGGCAGCCGCGATCACGAAGGGGCTCGACCGCACCGGCAACCGCGTGGACGTCGACGAGCTCGCGCGCGCCGAGGGCGAGCTGGTCGCGTCCGCGTGCGGCTTGAATCCGGAAGATGAACAGCCGGCGGTGCCGAAGGTGCTCGAGGTGCAGGCCGCGACCTGGGTTTCCTACCTCGACCCCGACGGCGACGAGCCGCGCGCCGACAAGATCGCCGAGCAGCGCGGCCTCTGGATTTCGCGTCGCGCCGACGGGGCGGTGTCAGGGAAGTTCGTCGCGACGCCCGAGCAGGGCGAGCAGTTGCTCTCAGTCTTCGACGCGCTACTCTCTCCGCGCCGTGCCGTGGAGTTCCCGGCCGCGTCCGAGTGCGGGGAACCGACCGCGCCAGCACTCGGACCCGATGAACTCCCGTTGCCCGACGAACGTGACGGCAGTCGCGACAGTGGTGACGCCGAGGTTCCGTTGATGGATCCGCGGTCGATCGATCAGCAGCGCATCGACGCGCTCACGATGATCGTCCGTGCCTACGCCGAGTCGCCCGACGCGCCCCGCACCGGGGGCGAGGCACCCACGGTCATCATCGTCACCACCACGGCCGGGCAAGACGGCACAGCCACCCGCCCCGAAGACCTGCCCCACCTCGAGCGCACCGGCGAGCCAGTCCCACCGTCGATCGCAGCCCAGGTCGTCTGCGACGGACTCATCCGCATCGCGATCGCCGGCACCAACGGCGAGATCCTCGAACTCGGCCGCAAGCAACGCCTCTTCACCACAGCCCAACGCCGAGCGATCGCGACCCGCGACCGCCACTGCCGCGCACCCGGATGCAGCGCACCAGTGCGCTGGTGCGAAGTGCACCACGCCCTCCCCTGGAGCGAAGGCGGACCAACCGACGCGAGAGACGGCATCCTGCTGTGCTCCTTCCACCACCACGAAGTGCACCGCGAGAGACTCACCCTGACTCGCAGCAGCAACGGACGCTGGCACGTCGTGCCCGCGCTCGGGCGTCACGTCCCGCCCAGAGCCAGCCGCCGCCGCGGATATCCGCCACCGGCAGCCAACTCCCGGGCTGCCAACTCGCGCGCCGCCAACTCCCCGGCCGCCACCCGCCCACAGGTCAACCGAAGACCCTGAGACCGCCACGACGGCCTGGCCCGGAGAGGCACAGTCTGGGTCGGGGAGGCACCGCCTGGCCCAGAGAGGCACAGTCTGAATCGGGAAGACACCGCCTGGCTCGGCGAGGCGCGGCTCAGAGGGCCCCGCTAGGGCGCGCAAACGCGAAAGTGCCGCCGTGGTCACGAAGACCAGGGCGGCACCGGTTGCTCACCAAACCCTCCCAAGCCCTCTCAATCGAGAGAGCGCAGCAGCGCGATGAAGTGTTGCGATGAGTGCTGCGAGGAGTGTTGCGACGAGAGCTGCTGTTAGAGCTGCGGCTGACGCGTGTTGTAGCCGAAGCGCGTGGGGCGCTGCGCGTAGCCATCCTTGCGGACGGCGCGAACAGTCTCCGCCGCGAAGGCGACAACCGCCACAACCCCGATACCAAGAGCGAGAAGTTCCATGAGTCCACCTCCGTGATCTGCCGGCAAACACCGGATACTGCAATCCAATCGGAGACGCCCGGGCGTGTCGCGGTCCACCCGAAGGTCAGTGGACTGGTCGCGCCGGGTCAACCCGCGCTTCCGGCGAGCCAATCTTCGAGGAACACCGCGACACCGTCATCGGTGTTGCTCGGAATCACCGACTCCACCACCGCGAGCGCCTCAGGGCGGGCATTCGCAACGGCGATCGGGTGGCCGACAACCCCGAAGGCCGGCAGGTCGTTGAAGTTGTCGCCGAAATAGTAGAGGTCCTCCCGTGCCACCCCCAGCAGGTCAGCGACCGCGAGCAGGCCCGTGCCCTTCGAGCACGCTGCGTTTGCGATCTCCAGGTACGTGTCCTTCGACCGGTACGTCACGACGCCCGAACGGTCCGCGAGGGCCGCCTCCAGCGCATCGACCAGGGCAGGGTCGCCCATGCACATCACCTTGTGCGGCGGCGTCACATCGACGCCACCCGAGGCGACGAACTCCAACGTCGACGCGGGCTCCGGGAACACCCACGTGTGGGTGCGCTCCCGGTCCGTCCACTCGTCCTCACCCCACGCGTACCAGTGCTCGCCGGCGAAGAAGCTCGCGTGCAAGCCGCTCGCCTCGCAGTGATCGGCGATGAAGCGCGCATCCGCGGACGAGATGGGAACGTCATGCCGCACCTCGCCGTCGCCGGACAGCACCAGTCCGCCGTTGAAGGCAACGAGCGGCGAGCCGATGCCGCCGTACAGGCGCTCGAGCACCCGCATCGACTCCGGGGGACGGGACGAGCACAGCACGAAGTGATGACCGGCCGCCCGTACCGCCTCGATCGCCTCGATCGTCCGCGGGGAGAGCGTGCGCTGAGCGCTGAGCAGCGTGCCGTCGATGTCGCTGAGGAAGAGAACCATGGACTACACCATCTCAGGCAGACGCGTATCCGCCATCGAACGCACGTCGCGCGCCGAGAGTTGCGCCCAGGATTCGGCGAGGATCCGCGTGCCCGCTTCGAGATCGGCGACGGGTGCCGTGAACGGCACCCGAAGGAAGCGCTCGAGGCTCCCATCGATGGAGAACTTCGGGCCCGCGACCAGGGCCAGGCCGCGCGCCTCCGACAGGGACGTCATCGCGGAGCTCGCCGGCTGCGCCAGGTGCACCCACATCGACAGCCCACCGTCGGGCCACGGCACGTGCCACTCCGGCAGGTGCAGGCTCAACGCGTCATGCAGGGCGTCACGGTGCAGGCGCATCTGCTCGCGGCGCCGGGGCAGCAGCTCCGGAAGTGCCCGCACGACACGCTCCGCGAGGAGCTGCTCGATCTGCGGCGTCCCCAGATCGCCGGCCGGACGCGCCTGCACGAAGCGGCGGATCAGGGCGGCATCGGCGCGGATCCACCCGATGCGCAGGCCGGCCCAGGCCGCCTTGCTCAGAGAGCCGACCGTCACGACCCCCGAGCCGGAGAACGGGGACGCGCCCCGCGCGTGACGAGCGAACGGGCCGTCGTCCCACGGCCGGTCGATCGACAGGTCCGCGGTCGTCTCGTCCACGACGAGGATCGTGCCGGCCGCCCGAGCCGCCTCCGTGACCCGCACCCGGTCTTCCGGCCGCATCGACGCGCCCGTCGGGTTGTGGAAGTCGGGGATGAGGTACGCGAGCGCGGGGCGCATCCGCTCGATGGTCTCGATGAGGTGCTCGATCTCCCAGCCGCCAGTGGTCACCGGCGTCGCGATGAGTCGAGCGCCCGCGCGGCGCATCGCCTCGTAGGCGTGCGGATACGTGGGCGACTCCACCAGGACGAGATCCGAGCGTGTGAGGAGCGTGTGGGCCGTCAGCGAGATCGCGTGCTGGGCGCCCATCGTCACGATGATCTGGTCGGGCGTCGTCGGCAGCCCGCGCGCCGTGTAGCGCTCGGCGATCGCCGAGCGCAGCGACAGGGTGCCGAGGAGATCGAAGCCGGGGGCGCCGAGCGCAAGCGGCATCGAGCTCGCGGCATCCGCGATGATCTCGGCCAGCCCCTCGACGGGCGGCGGCACCGCGCGAGCGAAATCGACCCCGAAGTTCTCTCCCTCGCCACTCGGGCGGTGGTCCTGCCTGCCGAGGCGGGGGAGCGTCACCCGGCTCCCCGAACCCTGCCGGCTCAGCACGTGCCCGCTGTCGCGCAGCGACTGGTAGGCGGCCACGATCGTCGTGCGACTGCGCCCGGACTGCACAGCCAGCTCGCGCTCCGAGGGCAGACGCGTCCCGACCGGGATGCGCCCGTCGACGATCAACAGGCGGATGCGCTCGGCGAGGGCTTCGTAGGCGGACGAGTCGTCACGAAGCTCACCAGCCAGGGAGAGCAGCGTGCGTGCGGATATGCGAGAACCAGATGTCGACTCCATGGGTCCAGTATGCGCTAAGTGGACCGCGACGGCCAGGCCAATGTGGCGATTGGATGTGCCTACCCGCAGCACTCATCGATCGTCACGGAGGTGGCCCCATGGAACTCATCACGCTCATCATCACGGGAATCGTCGTCGCCACCATCGCCGTCACCGGAGTGACCGCGACCTTCGTCGTCATGCTGAAGGACGGCTACGGTCACCGCGCATTCCAGTCCAGTTACGACACTCGCCAGCCGAGGTAGCGAGCGGCGCCCTCGGAGTGCCCGCTGGACCCGGGCTCGGAAAAACGGGAAGCGCCCGGAAAACGGGGAGCCCGGGAAAGCGGGAAGAGCCCGGGAAACTGGAAGAGGCTAGAAGAAGTTGACGAGCACGACGAAGGTCGCCGTGCCGAGACCGACGCTGAGCAGCGTCCTGCGCCCCAAGCCCAGGTGCACGCCCACCGTCACGGCGAGCGCGAGCGCCGCCCACAGTGCCGTGCGCGGCTCACTCGCGAAGTCGCTGAAGGTGACGGCGGTGAGGATCGCGAGGATGCCCGCGGGCATCCAGACCGAGAGTCGCTGGACCGTCTTGGAGTCGCGAAGCGGCTTGAGTGCGACGAACGGCAGGGCGCGCAGCCCGAACGTGATGCCGCCGCACACCGCGACTGCGCCCACGAACCACCAGGCGTCAAACATCGCTCACCGGCGCCTCCGTGCGGTCTCGCCTCGCGGCGAAGAGCGCGCGCACCGCGAGCGCGACGGCGAAGAGGATGAGCGCCGCGAAGAGGGGAGCCCCTGGCACGAAGAGCAGCCCGAAAGAGACGCTCAGGCCGGCGATGAGGAGCGACGGCACGTCGTCACGGGAGCGGATCGCGTCGAGGGCGAGCACCGTGAAGAGCGCGCACAGCGAGAACTCGAGGCCCTTGATCTCTCCGGGGAGGACGCTCGCGAGTGCCACCCCGAGCAGGCCCCCGCCGACCCAGTACGTCTGCAAGGCGAGCTGCAGGGTGAGCAGCCGCGTCGCGGACCGCTGCTCGCGGGGGATGGGCGTGACGATCGCGTAGGCCTCGTCGGTCATCGCCCAGATCGAGTAGAGGCGGGCGAGTCGGCCCCGAACGAGGTGCAGGGGGAATGAGAACGCGTAGAACACGTGCCGGAAGTTGACGAAGAACGTGGTGAGCGCCATCGTCGCGATGGGCGTGCCCGCGGCGATGAGCCCGACGAGCAGCAGCTCGATCGAACCCGCGTACACGAACACCGACAGGGACGGGGCGACCCACCAGGGCAGGCCTGCCTGCAGGACCAGCACGCCGAACGCCACGCCAAGCGGCACCACCCCGAGCCCCGCGGCGAGCGAGTCGCGCAGTCCGGCCCGGATGCGCTCCCGGCGAGTGGCCGGGATCTCGGCGGGTAGCCCCAAGGGCGCTCCCGCGCTTGGATCCGCGGCAGGGTCCGTCTGGGGCGCCACGGATCCCGGCGGGCGGGCGCCGCGCGCTTCTGGATCTGCGGTGGTCATGCGGAGATCTTGGCACGGAAGCCGCGCATTCCGAGAGCGGATGCGTGCCTCCAGGCGCCACATTCGGCAATAATCAAGTGTGGACACCATCGATCGCGCAATCGTGCGCGAACTGCAGGGAAACGCCAGACTGACGAACGCTGAACTCGCGCAGCGCGTGGGGCTCACCCCGGCGCCCTGCCTGCGCCGAGTTCGCCGCCTCGAGGAGGACGGGGTCCTTCTCGGCTACCACGCCGAGGTGAACCCCGACAGGGTCGGACGCGCCTTCAAGGTGCTCATCGACGTCGACCTCACGAGCCAGGCGCACACCACGGTGGAGGCGTTCGAGTCGCAGGCCGTCGAGCTCGACGAGGTCACGGAGGTTCGCCGCATGTTCGGCTCGCCCGACTACGCGATCCGCGTCGAGGTGGCCGACCTCGAGAGCTTCGAGAAGCTGCTCCGCGAGAAGATGTGGCGACTCCCCGGCGTCCACCGGGTGACCTCGCACTTCACGATGAAGGTGCTCAAGGGATGACCCAGCCGACGGCGGCGTCTGCCGCGCGCGGCAAGCGCTCGTGGCTCGCCGCAGCGCCGGCCGTGCTCATGATGGCGTGGGGTGGCAACCAGTTCACCCCGCTCCTGCTGCTCTACCGGAAGGTCGAGGGCTACTCCGCCCTGCAGGTCGATCTCTTCTTCGGCGCGTACATCATCGGACTCATTCCCGGGTTCCTCATCGCAGGCTCCCTCTCCGACCGCTTCGGGCGCAAGCCCCTCATGGTGGTCTCCGTGGTCCTGAGCGTGGCCGCCGCGGTAGTTCTCGCCCTCGGCAGCGCGAGCCCCACCGCCATGATGATCGGGCGCCTCCTCTCCGGCTTCTCCGTGGCCGTCGCGATGGTCGTCGGGACCACGTGGATCCGCGAGCTCTCGACCGGCACCGTGCCGCCCGCCGTCACCGCCAGACGCGCATCCCTCACCATCACGGCGGGCTTCCTGCTCGGCGCGGTCGCCGCCGGAGTGCTCGCCCAGTGGGCCCCGTGGCCGACCATCACGCCCTACGTCGTGCAGCTCGTCCTGACGAGCATCGCAGCCGTCGCGCTGGCTCGCGGCATCGAGACCGCCGGCGATCGGTTCGGCCCGCAGGGAGGAGAGCGTGTTCGCCGCCCGCTGGTGGATGTGGTCATCGCGCCCGAGCATCGTCGGCGCTTCTTCACCGTCGTGGTGCCCATGGCGCCGTGGGTGTTCGCCGCCCCGGCGCTGGCCTTCGCCGTGTCGCCCGCCATCGTCGTCGAGCGGCTCGGGGGCCTCGAGATCGCCTTCGCGGCACTCCTCACGCTCGTGTCGCTCACCGTCGGCTTCCTCATCCAGCCGAGCGTGCCGCGCATCGCCGCCCGCGTCGGCGGAGCCTCCGGTTCGGTGGGGCTCGGGCTCCTGGCCCTCGGTACCCTCCTCGTCGCCGCCAACGTCGCCGTCCAGTCTCCGCTCGTGGCCTGCGCCGCCGGGGTGCTCCTCGGCGGCTCCTACGGCGTCTGCATGCTCACGGGGCTCGTCGAGGTGCAGGCGATGGCCGGCGGCCGCAACCTCGCGGGACTCACCGGCCTCTACTACGCGCTCACCTACATCGGCTTCGCGTTGCCCGCCATCCTCTCCGCCCTCGCCCCGACCTTCGGCATGCTCCCGCTCCTCGTCGCGGTTGCGGTCCTGGCAAGCGGATGCGCGGCGATCGTCGCGTTCGGGGTGCGGCGCACGCGGTAGCCGCGCGGGAAGGGCGTGCCGCGTGCCGCGCGGGAAGCTGGGAGCACGTGCACCCGTTGGTCAGTGAACGCCCACGTTCGGTCCCTAGCGTTGCTTCGGTCCCGGCCGGCGGCACGCCTCGTCACGAGAGCCACCCGCCAGTCGCGACGCACAACCGACCCCACGGAGGCGCACGATGACCGCACTCACCGACCCCCGCACCCTCTTCCGCGAGAGCGGATTCCCCGGCCAGGGGCAGCAGCAGCCCGGGCTCACGGGCGAGACCACCCCAGCCCCCGACCACGGCGAGCGGAGCTACACCGGCCACGGCAGGCTCAAGGGGCGCCGCGCCCTTATCACCGGGGGAGACTCCGGCATCGGCCGCGCCGTCGCCATCGCCTACGCCCGGGAGGGCGCCAAGGTCGCGATCTCCTACCTGCCCGAGGAGGAAGCCGACGCGCAGGAGACGGCGCGCCTCATCAACGAGGCGGGCGAGACCGGCCTCCTCCTGCCGGGTGACCTGCGCAACGAGCAGTACTGCGCCGAGATCGTCCACGCGACCGTCGCCGCCTTCGGTGGCATCGACCTACTGGTCCTCAACGCCGCCTACCAGCGCGACCGCACGAGCATCGGCGACACCCCGACCGATGAGATCAGGCGCGTGATCGCGACGAACCTCGAGGCGCCCATCTACACGCTCCGAGCAGCGGAATCGCACCTCCCGCCCGGCGCCTCCGTCATCTTCTCCTCGTCGGTGCAGGGCTACGAACCGAGCGATGGGCTCTTCGACTACGCCATGACGAAGGCGGCCCTCGTCTCGCTCACCGAGTCCATGGCGAAGGAGTTCGGGCCGAAGGGCGTGCGCGTCAACGCCGTCGCCCCCGGTCCCGTCTGGACGCCGCTCATCCCAGCCACCGGGTGGGACGAGGAGAAGCTCGCGAGCTTCGGGCAGGACACACCACTCGGCCGCGCCGGCCAGCCCGCCGAGCTCGCAGGCGCCTACGTCTACCTCGCGTCCGACGACGCCAGCTACACGACGGGCGCCATCATCGCCGTCACGGGCGGCAAGAACCTCTGAGCGGGCACCGCGAGCGAGCGGGGCACGAGCACAGGGCGAGCGTCAGCTCACGAGCGAGAGGAACAGTCGATGGCCAAGAAGAAGTCCGGCGCCGACAACCAGCCGAGCCTGAAGGACGAGGAGCTCTACGAGAAGCTGCGCGACGAGGGCAACTCGAAGGAGAAGGCCGCCAGGATCTCGAACGCCGCCGCTCGGAAGGGGCGAAGCGAGGTCGGCAAGAAGGGCGGGGAAGCCGGCTCCTACGAAGATTGGACCGTCGACGAGCTGCGGAAGCGGGCCAAGGAGCTCGAGTTGACCGGGTACTCCGGCAAGCGCAAGAGCGAGCTCATCGACCTGCTCCGCGAGCACTGACTCCTGCCCCCAGTAAGCCCGCCAGTGTCAGCGGGGCCGGGCGTCAGTCGAGCTCGAGCGTCTCGAAGGGCTGCAGGTCGATGAGGTTCGCACCGACCCGATCCGCGGATTCCCGCAGACGCGTGACAGCGAGCGTCTTGCCGACCTTGGCCAGCAGCATCTCGTGCACGGGCAGCACCCGCTTGGGGCGCACACGCTCGACGTAGTCCATCGACTCGGCGAGGCGCATCCACGGCGCGTTCGCGCAGACCGCGAGCACGTCGATGTCGACCCCCTCCGGAGCGACGTACGCATCGCCGCCGTAGTAGAGGGCGCCTCGTTCCACGAGCACGCCGATGTTCTCGATGCGGGGGATCGAGCTGTGGATGATGGCGTGCTCGCCGCCGAAGAACTGCAGGTCGAAGCCCCCGACCAGCACCGATTCGCCTGCGGCGACATCGATGACCTCGCCGATGTCGGGGAGGTCTGCCGCGATGATCTTCTCCGCCGCAGACGGCGTCGTGAAGATGGGCGTCCGCGGATTCCGAGACAGGATGCGCGTCAGCTGCTCCGGCGTCCAGTGGTCGTCGTGCTCGTGCGTGATGACGATGGCGACCGTCCCGGCGGCCTCCGTGATCGGGGTCGTGAACTTGCCCGGATCGATGAAGAGGCGCGAGCCGCTCTTCTCGATCGAGAGTGCGGCGTGCTCGAGCTTGGTGAGGCGCATGTTCCCCCTTGATGGCGGCGGCCCCGTGCAGGCCCAGACGAAGTGCAACGCTAGCAACTCGTGACTAACGGACTCCTCGATGGGTGGCGTGTTCCGTGGGCCATCGACCGGCAACGCGCCCCGCGGCACGGCTGGCGCATGGCCCGAGCTGTGGCCCGGAATGGCGGGCGACGCGCCGACTCCGAAAACCCGATTTGCTTTGCCGTTCCCCGGTGTGCCAGAATATCCGAGTTGCCAAAACGGTCCCATCGTTTAGCGGCCTAGGACACCGCCCTCTCACGGCGGCAGCGCGGGTTCGAATCCCGCTGGGATCACCAACACAAGCCCGGTTCGAGAATTCTCTCGCACCGGGCTTCGTGCATTCTTGCCTGGCTCTGCGCATTCTGGACTGGCTCTGTGCATTCCGGACGGGCTCCGTTCATTCCGGACGGGCTCCGTGTGCTTCACCGGGTCTGTGCGCCCCCGGCTGTGCTCTCGGGAACTCGAACGGTTCTCGGGGTCCGGTGCTAACATCTTCGCGTTCTTGTTCCCGAAGATTGGCAGGCCGGTGAAGACTCTCGACGCCCCCGCACCGCACGCTGTGCGCTGACGCCCGTCGAACCCACCTCCTGAGGCTCCCGGTGTCAGTGCGCGCACTGAACCTTCAGGGAGCACCGTGTCTCAGACGACACCGAAGAACTACCACCCACTCTCGTTCGACCGCCTCAGCCTGAGCTGGCCGGACGGGTCCCCCGCCATCGACGCGCTCACCGGGGCCTTCCCGCCCGGGCGAACCGGCCTCGTAGGCCGCAACGGCAGCGGCAAGTCGACGCTGCTGCGCCTGCTCGCAGGAGAGCTGGTGCCGACGGGAGGCGCGGTCCGAGCTGACGCGGACGTGGCCTACCTGCCGCAGCAGTTGACCCTCGACACGGAGCTCCCCGTCGCCGCGCTCCTCGGCGTCGATCGCAAGATCGCCGCCCTCCGCGCCATCGAGGGCGGCTCCGTCGACCCCGCCGACTACGACGCGCTCGGCGACGACTGGGACATCGAGACGCTCGCCGCGGCCGAGCTGCGCGGCATCGGGCTCGACGAGGAGATGCTCACGCGCACCCTCGGCGGCCTCTCCGGCGGCGAGGCGATGCTCGTCGCCATCGCCGGGCTCCGCCTCGGCAGGGCCCCCATCGTGCTGCTGGACGAGCCGAGCAACAATCTCGACCGGGATGCGCGACAGCGCCTCGCGGCGCTCGTCGAATCGTGGCGAGGCACGCTGGTCATCGCGAGTCACGACGAGGAGCTGCTCGAGCACGTCGACCAGATCGCCGAGTTGAGGGGCGGCGAGCTGGCGGTGACCGGCGGCGGGTACAGCGATCATCTGCTGCAGCTCGAGCGCGAGCAGGCGGCGGCCGCGCAGGCGCTCCGATCCGCGGAGAGCGCCCTGAGATCGGAACAGCGTGATCGGCGCGAAGCCGAGGCGAAGATCGCGAGCAGCCTGCGCGCGGGGAAGAAGGCGCAGGCCAACAAGCGCGCGCCCAAGATCCTCCTCAACGGGCAGAAGGCGCGAGCCCAGGTCTCCGCCGGCAGGCTCCGGAGCCAGCACGACTCCCGCCTCACCGGGGCCGAGGCGGCGGTGGAACTCGCCGAAGAGCGAGTTCGGGACGACGCGAGCATCCGCATCCGCCTCCCGGACCCGGATGTCGCTACCTCCCGCCGCCTCGTGACGCTCGAGCTGGCGGCGCCGCGCGTTGAAGCGGCGCGCGCTGAACCTGCGCAGTCCGAACCGTCACGCACCGACCCTGCGCAGCCCGAGGCCGCCGGGCGGCTGGTCATCATGGGCCCGGAGCGCATCGCGCTGACGGGACCGAACGGCTCCGGCAAGACGACGCTCCTCGACGCGATCGCCGCGTCGGCGCAGCCGCTCGGCGGTGCCGGCGGTAGTGGCGGTGCCGGTGCCGGTGCCGGCGGCGAGCGCGTCGAGACCCGAGGGGGAGCGTGGGTCACGGCGTCCACGGGTCGAGTCGGATACCTGCGCCAGCGCCTCGACGGGCTGGACGACGCCGCGAGCGTCCTCGAGAACGTGCAGCGCTCCGCCCCCGAGACCGCCGCCCAGGAGCTCCGCGCCCAGCTCGCGCGGTTCCTGCTGCGAGGCGCCGTCGTCGAGCGGCCCGTCTCCTCGCTCTCGGGCGGCGAGCGCTTCCGGGTCTCCCTCGTGCGCCTGCTCCTCGCCACCCCGCCCGCGCAGCTCCTGCTGTTCGACGAACCCACGAACAACCTCGACCGGGAGTCGACGGCGCAGCTCGTCGACGCGCTGCGCGACTACCGTGGCGCGCTGCTCGTCGTGAGCCACGATGAGCGCTTCCTGGGGCGGCTCGGCATGACGCGCCGCATCCACCTCGACCGGCTCGGCACGATCGTGGACGGGGTGTGAGACTGGGCCGGTGTCGCGGGCCGGTCTCGCAGCAGCGCCGCCGCAATGCCACAATGGACGCACGCGCGATCTACGCGTACAAGGTGTGCCTTCGGGGCAGGCCACCCGGGCAGAGTTCCAGAGGTGCTATTTGTGAATACTGAACTGGCTTCGTCGTACGCACGCGCTGAGGAAGCCGTCGCGCTGCGCGTGAGCGCCGCCAGCGACGTCGGAAGCGTGCGCCAGGTGAACGAGGACTCGGTCCTGGCGCGCATGCCCGTCTTCTTCGTCGCAGATGGAATGGGCGGTCACGCCTACGGCGACCGCGCGAGCCAGACCGTCGTCGCGACCTTCGACGAGGAGTTCCAGGTCGAGGAGCCGGCGACCCCGGACCGCGTGCTGCGCACCATCGACCGCGCCAACCGTGCCGTGCAGGACCTCGTGACCGAAGCCGACGGGCCAGGCGCCGTGGCGGGAACCACGCTCTCCGGCATCGCCCTCGTCGACCTCGCCGACCTCGGCGCCGAGCTGCTGCACTGGATGATCTTCAACGTCGGCGACTCCCGCGTGTACGGCTGGAACGGTCGCGCGCTCGTGCAGGTGACCGTCGACCACTCCGCCGTGCAGGAGATGGTGGCCATGGGCCTCATCTCGGCAGCGGATGCGCTCATCCACCCCGACCGGAACGTCATCACGCGCGCGGTCGGCTCAGAGAGCGACGTCGAGGCCGACATCTGGCTCATGCCCGTGCACGGACACCAGGTCTTCCTCGTCTGCTCAGACGGACTCACCAAGGAGCTCAGCGACGAGCAGATCTCGCAGGTCATGCTCGAGTACCACTCCGATCCGGAACCGGAGCTGACCCTCGCGGAGACGCTCGTGCAGACGGCCGTCGAGGTCGGCGGGCGCGACAACGTGAGCGTCGTCGTCATCGACTCCGAGTACGCGAACGCCGACCAGGCGTCGGCGACCCCGCCCGTCACGACGGGGCCGATCGCCGCCCCTGCCGCAGACGACACCTTCGAAGACACGACGCCGAGGTAACCATGACCGAGGCACCCCACGAGGTCGAGGCAGAAGTTCCGGTACTCTTCCGCCAGCGCCGGCATGCCCTTCTCCTGGTTCGGCCGGCCGCACCGTCGCAGCCCGAGGAGTCGCAGCCCGAGGAGTCGAGCCTCGAATCTCGTGGCGCCTGCGAGGGGACCGGGACCACGGGGGCCGCGCGCCTCGCGTTCGCCGACGGTGCTCTCTCGTTCGACAAGGTCTTCGCCGCCATCATCGGCACAGGACCGCTCAGCGAGGTCGCCCCGTTCGTCTACCTGACGCGCGAGGGCAACGGGCTGCGTGTCTTCGCGCGGGGCCCCCTCCGCGTCGAGGAGCTGCCGAGCGCACCGCACGTCGGCATCCGACCGGCCGTCATCCACGCGGGGGAGGCATCCACGTGGGTCGAGGTGCTCCTGCCGTCGGCGCGAGGCGTCGAGGTCACCACGGAGCGCGATCGGCGTGGACTCGACCGGGTCCCTGTCCAGCTGCTCTTCGCCGCCTGCGACGACGAGATCTCCGAGACACGTGCTCCCATGGGCGGGGGACCGGAGACGGTCGTCGCCCCGGACCCGGATCTCGACTCGCCGAACCTGCACTCGCTGGCCCCCGAGTCGCTTGACACCGACGGCGGCGACATCATCTCCGAGGCGACCATCGTCGACCTGCCGACGGAGGTCACGACGACACCCGGCTCCAACGACGTCGAGGCGCGACTCGACCGTGACGAGCTGTCGACCCGCGACCAGCTGCCGACCAGTGACCAGTCGCCGACCCGCGACGCGCAGACCTTCCCCGTCCCGATCATCGACCCGGAGGCGACTGCGGATCAGGTTGGGGAGCACGATGGCCGCACGATCCTGAGCGCCGAGGCGAGCCGCATCCGCCAGGAGGCCTCAGCACGCAGCGCCGCCCGCCAGGAATTCCAGGGAGGCAGGGCCGAGCAGCCTGCTGCTCCTGCTGCTCCTGCTGCTCCTGCTGCTCCTGCTGGTCCGGTGGTTCCTGCGGCCTCCGCGGCGCTCGAGACCCCGGATGCGATCGACGAGGTCGGGGAGCACGACGGCCTCACGATCGTCGGCGGCTCCCTCCGAGACCTCCGCGTCGACGATGCCCACCGCCACCAGTCCGCCGCACGCGGCGGAGACCTCGGCGACACCGTGCTCGTTCAGGCGCTCTCCTCCGAGACGCGCCCCGAGGTCGACCTCGCATCCCTCACCGCCCAGGCCGCCGACCAGCGGCGGCAGCAGCACGCCGTCGACGTCTCGTCCGAGTCGTCAGCTGCGCAGGACCAGCCAGAGCCGCGCGCGGGCGGGGGAGAGGCGTCGTTCATCGTCGAGCTCTCCACGGGAGCCACCGTCGATCTCTCGGGTCCGCTCGTGCTCGGAAGGGCGCCCAACATGGGCGCGGAGCAGACGGGAGGCGTCCTCCCTCGCCACGTCAAGCTGACCGGCGCCACCGACATCTCACGCAACCACGTGCTCCTCACCGTCGAGGGCGGCGTCATCGTCGTCACCGACCTCCACTCCCGCAACGGCACCGACGTCGTCATGCCCGGACGCGGCCCGCAGCGCCTGCGCGCGGGGGAGCCGACCGCGGTCATGCCGGACACGGTCATCGACCTCGGAAGCGGGGTCTTCCTCACCGTGCGGAACCTCGCCATGACGGCGAGGCGCTAGCCGTGGCAGGGCAGCGACGGTCCACTGCCGAGCCGCCCGAGATCCCTGGCTACCTCTACCGAAAGCACTTAGGTTCCGGCGGGTTCTCCGACGTGTTCCTCTACGAGCAGCAGTTCCCGAGGCGCCTCGTCGCCGTGAAGGTGCTCCTCGGCGGCGACGACCTCGGCGAGACCAGCAGGCAGGCGTTCATCGGCGAGGCCAACCTGATGGCGCAGATGTCGTCGCACCCGTACATCGTCACGATCTTCCAGGCGGACGTCGCGGGCGACGGGCGTCCCTACTTCGTCATGGAGTACGCGTCCGGGCTCAGCCTCTCGGACCGCTACAAGCGCGAGCAGATCCCCGTCGAGGAGGCGCTGCGCACGGGCGTGCGCATCTCGAGCGCCGTCGCGACGGCGCACACCGTCGGCATCCTGCACCGCGACGTGAAGCCAGCGAACATCCTCACGAACGACTTCGGCTGGCCCGCCCTCACCGATTTCGGCATCTCGTCCGCCGTCGACGACGAGCTCGCAGAGGCGGACGACCGCGTCGAGGCGCCCCCCGCCGGTGGTGGCGGCCTGTCGGTGCCGTGGTCGCCGCCGGAGATGTTCGAGGACGAGCCCAAGCCCGACGTGCGCAGCGAGGTATTCTCGCTGGGCGCGACCGTCTACTCGCTCGTCGCCGGCCACACTCCCTTCGAGCGCCCCGGTGAGCGCAACACGACGCTCGACCTCATCTCCCGCATCGAGCGCGGCGCCATCTCGCCGATCCTCCGCGGCGACGTGCCCCGGTCGCTCGTGAGCGTGCTCCACAAGGCCATGGCCCGCAACCCAGCCCACCGGTACCAGAGCGCGGTGGAGTTCGCCTACGCGCTGCAGCGCGTCGAGCTGGAGCTCAACTACGCTCCGACGGCGATCGACGTGCCCAACATGACGATCTCCGCGACGGCCGCGACTGGCGGCGGCGATGCGGACGCCACGAGCCTGCGGCCCGTCTCCCTCATCAACGCCCAGGTGCACGAGGGGGCCCGCGCCAGCAAGGCCGAGCTGACCTCGGCGCGCGCCGTGGTCCGGGTCGCGGCCCAGCAGTCCCGTGGCGGGTTCGCCGCGAGGTACGAGACGGCCAGCGGACCCCGCACCGGCAGGCGGCCCCGCGGGATGGAGCACACCGGCGGAGCGCCGAGCGACGACTCGGGTCCGACGACGGCTCGGCCTATCACGACCGCCGGTCGTGCGGAC
This sequence comes from Pseudoclavibacter sp. RFBG4, assembly GCF_002931515.1. Classification (NCBI taxonomy): domain Bacteria; kingdom Bacillati; phylum Actinomycetota; class Actinomycetes; order Micrococcales; family Microbacteriaceae; genus Pseudoclavibacter; species Pseudoclavibacter sp. RFBG4. The sequence continues at coordinate 99,531 of NZ_PSYC01000019.1, forward strand.
GCCGTGCCCGCCGTGCCCGCTCGTGCGTTCGGAGCCGCATCCGGGAGCACGATCGACGCGCCCGCGTCGAGGGCAGACGAGCTGGCGCGCGAACGCGCGGCGAACGCCGCCGCCTCGTCGAGGAAGCTCTCCAGGAACGGGCTCGTCGGCATCATCGCGGGAGGACTCGTGCTCGCGATCGGCATCGTCGCGGCGATCTCCTGGATGCTGACCCCCGCAGACGAGGAGATCGGCCGTGCGACGACGACCCCCGTCTCCATCCAGTCCGGCGGCTTCCCCCCGGTGCTCGTCGCCCCCGTCGCCGTCCGGAGCCCCGACGGATCCGTCACCTTCTCCTGGTCGAACCCCGACCCGGAGCCGGGCGACGTGTACTACTGGCGGCTCGGCGAGGGAGGCAAGGAAGGGTCGACGACAAGTGAGACCTCGGTCGTCATCCCCAACGTGCAGGACGGCGCTGTGACGTGCATCGAGGTCGAGGTCCGCCGCGGCGGGAAGGTCAGCTCCGAGCCGCTCGAAGTCTGCTATCCGCAATGACCTCGCCGATCCGCCATGATGGTGTCATGAGTGAGAGCAAGTACACCTCGGCCGCGGAAGCGAACGAGGCTCCGGAAGAGTCCATCGAGATTCCGGATTCCGATGAGCGAATCGTGAGCCAGGTGCCCCCGCTGGGACCGCTCCGCGTCGAGTTCGTCGGCGAATGGTACGAGTTGAACCCCGCGGAGCCCTTCACGATCGGTCGAGACGCCGATCTCGTGATCGACGAGAACCCGTATCTGCACCGCCAGTTCCTGGTGCTCCAGGCGGAGTTCGGCATGTGGTGGCTCTCGAACGTCGGCTCCGTGCTCTCCGCGACGGTCACGGACGACTCCGGCCAGGTGCAGTCGTGGCTCTCGCCGGGCGCCAAGCTCCCGGTCGTGTTCCAGCACATGCAGGTCATGTTCACAGCGGGATCCACGACCTACGATTTCGCGATCCACTCCGCGTCTGACTTCTACAACACCTCGCACGTGAACATGTCGCCGTCCGGCAACACGACGCAAGCGGTCATCCACCTCACCGAGTCGCAGCGCGAGCTGATCCTCGCCCTCGCCGAAGACGTTCTGCGCAACGCCGTTCCAGGGCGCGGGGTCATCCCGAGCTCTGCGGATGCCGCGGCTCGCCTGGGCTGGACGCTCCCGACGTTCAACCGCAAGCTCGACAACGTGTGCGACAAGCTCGACAAGTTCGGCGTCTCGGGGCTGCGCGGCGGCCGCAGCAAGCTCGCCTCGAACCGGCGAGCACGTCTCGTCGAGTACGCCATCTCGACTCGCCTGGTGACGCCGGACGATCTGGACACGCTCGACCGCCGCTGACGGCACCCGACGAACAGGCGCACGGTGCCGCTCACGCCGGGGCACGGGCAGCACTCCCTGTCGCGCTGGCATCGAGTCCTCGTGCACAATGAAGTCTCGTGCGCTCCGAGGTGAGGCGCTGACGAGCTCTGCTGGGGGTGGGTACGCATGCGCCGAACAGCGCCGACCCCGCGAAGCCGCCGCCAGCTGGCGATGGCGCTCGTCATGGCGCTCCTCATCGGCACGCCCCTGCTCTTCGCCCTCCTCCACGAGGGCTTCCCCGCGGCCGAGGTCGAACTGGAGAGCAGCGACGTCTGGGTGTCGAACAGCTCGGACCTCCGAGCGGGTCGCCTCAACGCGCAGATCCAGGAGCTCGACGCGAGCGTGAGCCTCGTGACGGCGGATGTCGGCATCCTGCAGGACGGCGACACCGTCTTCCTGCACGACCAGACCAGCGGCTCGCTCGGCCGCGTCGACCCGGCGCTCACCGACCTGCGCGAGAGCATCCTGACGCCCGCGGGCAGTCGGAGCTCCTACGGCGGCGGCGTCCTGGCGCTCCTCGACCCGGCGACGGGACGGCTCTGGCTCATCGACGCCACGCAGCCGCTCGCGTTCGACGCCGCGACCGCGGAGCCGGTGGCGGAGCTCGGTGCCGACGCCCAGGTCCTCGTGACCTCGCTCGGCACGGTGCTCGCCGTCGCACCGGAGCAGCAGCAGATCCTGCGCATGGAGGGCATCGGCGGCGAGCAGCTCTGGGAGCCGCTCGCGGGAGCCCCCGTCGACTACGAGTTCACTGCCGTCGGCGAGCAGCCCGTGGTGTTCGACACCGCCGCACGTGCGCTCCTCGTCGACGGGCAGGCCCGTGAGGTGCCGGAAAGCGCGCTGCGCGTGCAGCTCCAGGGTGCGGCATCCCCCGATGTGGTGCTCGCGACCGGCGACGGGATCCTGCGCGTGCCGCTCGGCGGTGGCGAGGCCGTTGCGGCCCCGGCGGGCATCGACGGCTCGCTGGCGACCGCCCAGGGCACGGCGCGCCCCGCCGTGGTCGCGGGCTGCGCGCACGCCGCCTGGGCGCAGGCGGCCGTCACGATGGTCGCGTGCGGTGACGAGCAGCCGAGCGTGCAGTCCATGTCGACGCCGCCCCTCGGCGAGCTCCTCTACCGCGTCAACCGCAACGTCGTCGCACTCAACGACGTCGCCACGGGCCAGGTGTGGCTGCCGCAGGAGAACATGCGCCTGGTCGAGAACTGGAACGAGCTCGTCCCGCCCGAGGACACCGACGGCACGGAGGGCGAGAACGAGGCCACCGAGGAATCGTTCGAGGCGACCCTCGCCGAGCGGGGCGAGGAGAACACCCCGCCGGAGCTCGTCGACGACTCCTACGGGGTCCGGGCCGGATCGACCGCCTACCTCACGGTGCTCGACAACGACTCGGACGTCGACGGCGACATCCTCACGATCACCGGCCTCTCCGCAGACCCGCCGCCATCGTTCGGCGAGCTGCGCGTCATCGACGACGGCCGGGCCCTGCAGTTCCGCGCCACGGAGGGAGCGTCTGGCGAGCAGACGCTCACATACACGGCCTCGGACGGCAGGCCGGGAGGCGTGGCGGAGGCACGGGTCACGATCCGCATCCAGCCGGCCGAGGCGGAGAACCAGGCCCCGACGACGAACCGCACGAGCGCCGTGGCGGTCGAGGCTGGCCAGAAGATCTCCTACAACGTGATGCCCGACTGGACGGACCCGGAGGGAGACCCCGTCTTCCTCCAAGGCGCCACCGCTCCCGTCGGCGACGCCGTCAGCTTCACGCCGGATGGGCGCATCACCTTCACCGCCGTCAGCGCAGAGCTGGGGGAGCGGGTCGTGCCGTACCTGGTCTCGGACGGCACCGCGCAGGTGGCCGGCGAGCTGCGCATCCGCGTCGAGGCGCCCGGCACGCTCGGGCCGATCGGCACGCCGGACTTCGCGCGCGGAGTCCTCGGCGACTCCATCACGGCGCAGCCGCTCGTGAACGACCTCTCTCCCAACGGTCAGGCGCTCGAGCTCGTCGAGATCGCAGAGCTCGGCACCGACACGGGAGGCGCGAGCTTCAACCCCGACCTCGGCACCGTCACCTTCACCTCGGCGAGCGCCATGACCGCGTACGTGCAGTACACGGTCTCGGCGGGGGCGGCCACATCGGTCGGCATCATCCGCTTCGACGTCGAGGAGCCCGTCGAGGGCGCGGCCCAGGTGACCGCGGTCCGCGACCTCGCCTACCTCCGCCCTGGCCAGTCGAACGTCGTGAACGTGCTCGGCAACGACGTGTCCACCGGAACGGGCGTGCTGTCCGTGCAGAGCGTGGAGACCACCGATGAGGCCCGCACGGCAGGCCTCGCCGTCGAGCTCATCGACAACACGATCGTGCGCCTCTCGTCGCAGTCCGCGATCCAGCAGTCCATCGAGCTCCCGTACACGATCACCGACGGCGCATCAACGTCGGTCGGCTACATCGTCGTCGTCCCGGTCGAGCCCGCCGTGACGCACGAGCCCCCCGTCGCCGTCGACGACACGAGGCGCGTGCGCGCGAGCGACTACACGAGCGTCTCCGTGCTCGAGAACGACTCCCACCCGGACGAGGCGCAGATGTCCCTCTCGCCCGCCCTCAGCACCGTGCAGGTCGGAGACGGCTACGCCTTCGTCTCCGGCGACGACGTCCGCCTCCAGGCGCCGTCCGAGCCCGGCACCTACTCGCTCGGCTACACCGTCGTCGACGAGCACGGCGAGCAGGCCGGGGCGACCGTGTCCTTCCAGGTGACGGCGCCAGACGAGTCGAGCAACCGGCCCCCGGCCCCCGGCGTCGACACCGCCAGGGTCTTCGAGGGCGCGAGCGTGCGCATCGAGGTGCCGCTCGACGGCATCGACCCAGACGGCGACTCGGTCGAGCTCACGCAGCTCGTCGACGTTCCGACGCTCGGCTCCGTGAGCGAGCTCACGCAGACCTCCTTCGTCTACGAGGCGTTCCCTGGAGCCACGGGCACCGACGTCCTGCGGTACGAGGTCGTCGACGGGTACGGCCAGCGCGCCGAGGGCACGATCAGGGTCGGCGTCGTCGCCCGTCCCGCCGCGACGGCACCCCCGATCGCCGTCGACGACAACGTGCGCGCCAAGCCGGGCCTGCGCATCGCCGTCCCCGTGCTGAAGAACGACTCCGATCCGAACGGCTACACGCTCGAGCTCGTGCCAGAGCTCGTCGGCGTCGACCCGAGCCTCGAGGCCGAGGTCGACGGCGACTCGGTCATCATCACGGTGCCGAGCGATGGCGAGTTCATCTCCGTGCCCTACACGATCATCAACGGCCAGGGTGGGCAGGATGCCGCGTTCATCCACGTCACGATCAATGCGGATGCGCCCACGCTTCCCCCGACGGCGGTCGACCACGTGGTGCGCCTCGATGACTTCGCCGGCGCCGAGACGCTCAGCATCAACGTGCGAGACGGCGCCACCAACCCGGGCGGGAGAGCGAGCGAGCTCGCGGTCGACCTCGCGGGGGCCGGCGCCGGAGCCGCGACGGTCGAGGACGACGGACGGGTCACGGTCTCGCTCAGCGATGTTCGGCAGATCGTCGTCTACCGGCTCACCGCCGAGGACACGGGGCTCACCGCGGCGGGCTTCATCATGGTGCCAGCCCTCATCACGGAGGAATCCAAGCGCCAGTCCCCGTTCCTCATCCCTGACCTCCCCGCCCAGAATGCGAAGGTCGGGGAGTCGATCTCGTGGGACGTCAACGACCTCGTACGCGCCCCGTCCGGCAACCGCGTCTCGCTCATCAACCCCGAGCAGGTGTGGGCCGAGCAGGCCGACGGCAGCCCGCTCGTGGAGAGCGACACCAGGCTGAAGTTCACCCCCAAGCCCGGCTTCCGCGGGCCGGCATCCATCACCTTCCAGGTGAGCGATGCGGAGAGCGCCGACGACCAGAACGCCGGCATCGCGACCATCCGCGTCCCGATCACGGTGGGCGACCCCGACTTCTACGACGTCGCACCGACCTTCGTCGCGCCCCAGCTCACCGTCGAGCAGGGCACCGAGCAGAGCTTCGACCTCCGCACCGCCACCGGCCACCCGAACAAGGACGTCGTCCCACAGGTGGAGTTCTCGAAGCTCACGGGCGGCACGGGGGAGCTGCAGTCGAGTCTCGACGGCAGCACCGTCAAGGTCGCCGCTGGGGTGGACGCGAAGGTCGGCACCGTCGCCAAGTACACGGTCACCTACACCTTCCGCGACTTCGTGCAGACCGGAACCGTCACGGCGACCGTCGTCTCCACCTCCAAGCCGCTGCCGCGCGCCGTGCCGGATGAGCAGCTGGCCCGCCGCAACGAGCCCGTCATGATGGATGTCACCGCCAACGACTTCAACCCGTTCCCCGAGTCCCCGCTCACGCTCATCTCCGCGAGCGAGGTCGCGGGCTCTGCTACCAAAGCGAGCGTCTCGCTCGTCGACGGGCAGGTGCGGGTGGTGCCGGCGACGAACTTCATCGGCACCGTCACCATCAGCTACCGCATCGGAGACCAGACGGGCGACCCGCTGCGGGAGACCACCGGGCTCGCGACCGTCGAGGTCCAGGATGTCCCAGGCGCCCCGAGCGATGTGTCGCTCAAGAAGGGCGGCGCCCTGGGGACGCTCGCCGTGAACTGGTCTGGCGCCGTCTCCAACGGGCCGGAGATCACCGGGTACGAGGTGACGCTCGCGGGCGGCGGTGCGTTCTTCACCAAGACGACGGCCGGCGACGTCTTCAGCGTCACGTTCACGGAAGACGACGGCCTCGTCCTCGGCAATGACTACACGGCGACGGTCCGGGCCCTGAACTCCCTCGGCTACGGGCTTCCTGCGAGCTCGAGCAGCGCCAAGCCCATCAACCTCCCGCAGGCCCCGCAGAATCTGAAGGTCGCCGACGGCCAGACTCCGCCGGGGGAGCTCACCGGCACCCTCACGGCGGAGTGGGCTGAACCGACGGCGAGCGGTGGCGGTCTCAGCGGCTACGACGTGACCGTGCAGGTCGGCACGCAGTCGCCGACCACCACGAGCGTGCCCGCGACGCAGCTCTCGTTCGCCATCACGGGCATCCAGGTGCCGAAGTCCTCCTCCACGCCCGTGAAGGTCTCGGTCGCCGCGAAGAACGAGGCCGGCGTCTCCACCTCGACGGATCCGGTCATCGGCAACCTGAACTACACGGCGCGCATGAGCGTCGAGGTCATCGGGGGCAAGAAGGTGCCTGACAAGCCCGACGAGGTTCGCAGCTTCGTCATCAAGGGCCAGGACTTCTCCGACAAGCCCTACACCGTCGAGTGCTACAGCGCGGGGAACTCCGGCGAGGACAAGCTCGTCGGCACGCAGACGAACGTGAGCGGGGCCGCGATCAACGGCGAGGCGGGTACCGTGCTGGAGAAGTGCCAGGGCAGCCGTGGTGGGTACTCGGTGATCGTGTACCTGAACGGTGCGGAAGTCGCCAGAAGCGAGAAGCTCGACAAGTGGTAGCAAGGATGTCGGTGGTCGGACAGACAATCGAGAGAGCCGGCGCGCACGAGCGTCGCGAAGGGGAGCACGCATGACCGTGACCGAAGAGCAGGCCGCCTGGTTCAAGGACGCCTTCGAGCGCCTGACGACCAACATCGAGCAGGCGGTCGTCGGCAAGCGACACGTCGTCGAGCTCACGCTCACGACCCTCTTCAGCCAGGGCCACCTCCTCCTCGAGGACGTGCCTGGCACCGGCAAGACGGTGCTCGCCAAGGCGCTCGCGAAGACCATCGACGGCAGCAACAGCCGCGTGCAGTTCACCCCCGACCTGCTGCCCTCCGACGTCACGGGCGTCACGATCTTCGATCAGGGCACGCGCGCCTTCGAGTTCCACCCCGGCCCGATCTTCGCCTCGATCGTGCTCGCCGACGAGATCAACCGTGCCTCGCCGAAGACCCAGTCGGCCCTCCTCGAGGTCATGGAAGAGGGGCGAGTCACGGTCGACGGCACCCCGCATCCCGTTCCCGTGCCGTTCCTCGTCATCGCCACGCAGAACCCCGTCGAGCAGGCGGGCACCTACAAGCTGCCAGAGGCGCAGCTCGACCGCTTCCTCATGAAGACGTCCCTCGGCTACCCCGACCACGCGAGCACCGTGCGGCTGCTCATGGATGCGGGCAACCGGCAGCGTGCCGACAGCGTGCCCGCCATCCTCCACGCCGAGAACGTCGTCGTCATGCAGGAGCTCGCCGCCGAGGTGCACGTCGACGAGTCGATCATGGCGTATGTCTCGGAGATCGTCACCGCCACGCGCGCCGACCGTGACGTGCTCGTCGGCGTCTCCGTCCGCGGCGCGCTTGCGCTCGCGCGCGCCGTCAAGGCCTGGGCGCTCGCGCACGGTCGCCGCTACGTCGTGCCCGACGACGTGCGCGACCTCGCGCACCCCGTGCTCGCGCACCGGCTGATCCTCGACCCCGAGGCGGAGTTCTCCGGCACGACCCCGGATCAGGTCATCGACCGCTGCCTCATCGAGGTCGAACCTCCCCAGCACCGAGCCGCCTGATGACCGAGGGGCACGTCTCCACCGAGGCTGAGGCCGAGTTCGCCGAGCGCGACCGCCTCACGATCGGCGACGCCATCAGGTGCGTCACGCCGCTCGGGTGGATCGTGTTCGTCGCCGGCGTCGTGCTCCTCGTCGCCGGAACCGCCTTCGGCTGGCTGGAGCTCATCGGCATCGGGGGAGTCCTCGTGGGGGTCTTCGCCGCCGCGGTGCCCTTCACGATCGGGCGCGAGAGCTTCGGCGTGCAGGTCGAGCTCGAGCCCAGGCGAGTGCGCGTCGGCGACAGAGCCCTCGGTCGGCTGCAGGTCACGAACCTCGGCGATCGCCGCGTGCTGCCCACCCGCCTCGCGCTGCCGGTCGGGCACGCGACGGCCGAGTTCAGCGTCCCGCAGCTCGCGCCCGACGAGACGCACGAGGACCTCTTCGCCGTGCCGACGAGCCGGAGGGCCGTCATCGAAGCCGGACCTGCCAGGTCGCTGCGCGGAGACCCGCTCGGGCTCCTCGAGCGGTCGACCAGGTGGACCGGGGTGCTCGAGCTGTTCGTGCATCCCCGGACGGTTCGCCTCACCGCCCAGGTCGCCGGGCTGCTCCGCGACCTCGAGGGCGTGACGGGGGAGCGCATCACCGACGACGACCTCGCGTTCCACGCGCTGCGGCCCTACGAGTCCGGCGACGACCGCAGGAACATCCACTGGCGAACCAGCGCACGCACGGGTCTCCTCATGGTCAGGCAGTTCCAGGAGACACGTCGCTCGCAGGCCAACGTGCTGCAGACCCTCGAGGCCGCCGCCTACGCCTCGGAAGACGAGTTCGAGCTCGGCGTCGAGGTGCTCGCGTCCCTCACGCAGGAGCTCATCCGCTCGGGCGTCGCCGTGAGCGCCCTCACGCAGAGCGGCCGTCTGCCCACCCGAGCGGTCTCGTCGATGCTCGACGGGAGCAGCAGGCTCGAGGCGTGGACGGCGAGCTCACCCTCCCTCCGCGACTTCATCGCGCTCAGCGTCAGGCGCCTCCCGCAGGCGAGCATCGTGTTCCTCGTCTGCGGAAGCGCCACGACGGATGCCCAGCTCGGGCAGCTGCAGTCCGTCTACGCGGCGGACGTGACCCTGGTCGTCTTCCGCTGCGCCATCGGGCACCCCGCCAGTCGCACGCGGCTGCGCGAGACCGTCGTCTGCACGGTGCCGGAGCTCGACGACCTGCCGCGCCTGGTCCGCGAGACGCGGGTGCGCACGTGACGGCGGCCGCGTCGGGCGGGGCCCTCGGGGAGGAGACAGCTCCGCGGCTGGCCGAACGGGGCAGGACAGGGTCGGGCAGGACACGGCCGGGCAGGACAGGATCTGGCCGGGCAGGAGGCAGCAAGGAGGCACGCGGACACCTCCGCCCCGGCCTGGACTCGCGGACCCTCATCGACGCCCTGGTCATCGCGGTCCTGACGCTGCTCGCCTCGCTCGGCTTCGCTCCGGCTTTCGGCGGCGCCTGGTTCCTGCTCGCGGTCGCGGGCGGCCTGATCGTCGGCATCGGATCAGCGGTCCTCGCGCGCTGGCTCGACCTCACCCGGCTCAACGCCCTCCTCGTCGCCACCGCCGCCTACTTCCTGCTCGGCACCGCCTTCGCGCTGCCGCAGGCGGCCTTCGCGGGAGTGCTGCCGAGCTTCTCGACCCTCGCCGACCTCGCTCGGGCCCCGGTCTTCGCCTGGCGCGACGCCGTGACGCTCTCCACCCCGCTCCTCGCCCCCGCCTACCTCGCGGTGCTCCCGTACTTCGCGGCGGCCGTCACCTCCCTCGTTGCCATGATCCTGCTGCTGTGGGTCGCCCCGAAGCGGCCTGGGGCGATCTGGCCACCGAGCCTCGCGCTCCTCGGCCCCCTGGCCGTCTTCGCGAGTGCCATCTTCGTCGGCACCGAGGACAGCGTCGCCGGCGTGCTGCGCGGCGGTGCCTTCGCCGTCGTCGCGCTCGTCTGGCTCAGCTGGCGCCGCGGCCTCGGCAACATCGCGTCGACCGAGGCGAGGCGAGCCCTCGCGCGCTCCCGTGCGCTCGGCACCGCCGTGATCGTCCTCGTCGCCGCCGTCATCACGACCGCGGGCGGCTACGTCGCCTCCGCGACCGTCGCGGAGCAGCGCATTGTGGCGCGCGAGCAGGTCACGCCGCCGTTCGACCCGCTCTCGCACACGAGCCCGCTCGCCGGATTCCGCGAGTACTCGAAGCTCAGACCTGACTCGACGCTGTTCGACGTGAGCGGTCTCGAAGGGGGAGACCGGGTGCGCCTCGCCACGCTCGAGAGCTACTCGGGCAAGTCCTGGCAGATCGCCGACCCCGCCGCGACGCTCGCCTCGACCGGCAGCTACAACCTCTCCGGTCGAGTCGTCCCGAGCGACCCCCCGCTGACGTCATCCTCCGAGCGATCGATCGAGGTCACGATCCGCGACTACTCCGACATCTGGCTGCCGAGCGTCGGCATCCCGAGCGACGTGAACCTCGCAGGCGGCAGCCTGCCCGACCGCAGCGGCGACTTCCGCTACAACGCCAGAACCGGGGGAGGGCTCATCACCTCCGGGCTCCGCGAGGGCGACAGCTACCAGATCTCCGCGCTCGTCCAGGACCTCCCCATCGAGGGGCAGCTCGACAACGCGGCAGTCCTCGACCTCGACTATCCCGCGATGCCGTCGGTGCCCGCCGCCCTCGTCGAGCGGATGCAGAGCTACGTCGCCGGCGAGACCTCCCCGTACCTGCAGCTCAAGGCCATCGAGAACGCGCTCATCGCCGAGGGCTTCTTCAGCCACGGCACGGCGAGCGATTCCGCGCCATCGCGCGCCGGACACGGGCTCGACCGCATGCAGGAGCTCTTCGAGCTCCGCTACCTCGTCGGCGACCAGGAGCAGTACGCGTCCGCGATGGCGATCATGGCCCGCCAGCTCGGATTCCCCGCCCGGGTGGTCATGGGCTACGCGCCGGAGCAGATCTCGGCAGACGGCACCACCGAGGTGCGCGGGTCCGATGTCACGGCCTGGGTCGAGGTGCCGTTCGAGGGCTTCGGCTGGGTCGCGTTCGACCCGACGCCGGAGCAGACCGACGTGCCCGTCAACACGACCACCGACCCGCAGTCCAAGCCGAAGGCGCAGGTTCGTCAGCCCCCGCAGACGCAGGAGAAGCCAGACGAGCTCCTCACAAGCGCCGACGAGCGACGACAGGAGGAGGAACCCGACGACGAGGAGACGTGGCCGGCCTGGGCGCTCACGCTCGGGATCTCCCTCGCCGTGCCTCTCGCGCTGTTCCTCGTCCCACTGCTCGCCGTCGCGCTCCTCAAGCGCAGGCGGCGGAGCAGGCGTCTCCGGGAGGGCAGCCCCGACCAGCGTGCGGCCGGGGCGTGGAGCGACGGCATCGACCGCTTCGCCGAGCTCGGCTACCCGATTCCGCGCCGGGCGACCCGGACGCAGACCGCTGGCGCCGTGCATCCCTCGCTCATCCCGCTCGCCGACCGAAGCGACCGGGCCGTGTTCGGCGACGACCCCGTGAGCGACGAGGACCTGGCCTCGCTGTGGGCGGACGCGGACGCCGCCGTCGCCGAGGCGAGGGGCTCCGTCGGCTTCTGGCGCCGTCTGCGTGGACGATTCACGTTCCGCCGCGCCTCGCGCCCCGTATCATGGCCCCGTGGAACATTCTGGGTTCATCGGGGTGCCGCCCGGGCTGATCGGGCAGGGCGCGATCGTGCCTGAGGCAGCGAACACGTCGGGTCGGCCCGAATGGTCGCCGCCGTCGGCAGCGAACGGCGGGGCGCAGGAAGCCCCAGCCGACGACTGGCTGCGCGCTGAGCTCGACGACGAGTACCCGCTTCCCCCGATGCCAGCGCCACGGCCGAGGCTCTCCCCGCAGCAGCCCTCGCTTCTCGACCAAACGCCAGCAGCGGATGTGCCAGCAGCGCCGTCGACGAGCGACCAGCTCGAGGCGCCGGCCGCGGCGCCAAGCGCGGCTCCGTTCGGCGGCACCCCGCAGCCTGCTCTCCTGCTCGAATCGCCGGCGGGGCCCACCGGCGCGGCGCACGCGTCCGAGGCGAGGCTCGAGCAGCCGGGCCACGACGCCCCTGGCGCGAGCGCCGAGCAGCCTCTGCCCGAGTGGGTGGTCGTCCTTGCCGACGGCGTCAGCGTCCCCATCTACGGGCCCGTCGTCATCGGTCGAAACCCCTCCCAGGACCGATTCCCCGACGCCTCCGTCTCCGCGGTCCCCGACATCACGCAGACCATGTCGAAGACGCACGCGCGCTTCTGGGCCGACGGCGAGCGCCTCTACGTCGACGACCTGAACTCCACGAACGGCGTCGCCCTCTTCCCCGGCGGGAATGCGCACGGCGCGCTCGCGGTTGAGCCTGGAGTCCCAGCGGAACTCCGCTCAGGCGACGTCGTGCAGCTGGGCGAGTACCGACTCTCGATACGCCGGAGCTAGACGCCGCCCCGCCTTCGCCCAGTCAGGAGCCGCATGCCCGAACGGATGCAGCTCATGGCCCAGAACCCGCAGAAAGGCGCAGTGTTAGCATGGTCCGCATGTCTGCCGGTCTGCTTCTCCTTTGCTGCCGCGACGGGGCCTAACTTCGCAGGTGCATCCCGTCGCGGTGTCGATGGCGCCTGAGCAGATGCGAGGAGACGCAAGCAACATGAAGACGGAAGACAGCACGCACGAGGCACAGTCGCAGCCGAGGACCCTGGCCCAGAAGGTGTGGGAAGACCACCTCGTCGCCAAGGGCGAAGACGGCTCGCCCGACCTCATCTACATCGACCTGCACATCATGCACGAGGTCACCAGCCCGCAGGCCTTCGACGGTCTCCGAGTCGCGGGCCGCCCGGTGCGGCGCCCCGACCTCACCATCGCGACGGAAGACCACAACACGCCGACGGTCGACATCCTCAACCGCATCGCGGACACGACGAGCCGCACCCAGATCGAGACGCTGCGCCGCAACGCCAAGGAGTTCGGCATCCGGCTCCACCCCCTGGGCGACGCCGAGCAGGGCATCGTGCACGTCGTCGGGCCGCAGCTCGGGCTGACGCAGCCGGGCATCACGGTCGTCTGCGGCGACTCCCACACGTCGACGCACGGCGCCTTCGGAGCCATCGCGTTCGGCATCGGCACGAGCGAGGTCGAGCATGTGCTGGCCACGCAGACGCTCGCCATCAAGCCGTTCAAGACGATGGCCATCAACGTCGAGGGCACGCTCAAGGAGGGCGTCACGGCGAAAGACATCATCCTCGCCGTCATCGCCAAGATCGGCACGGGCGGCGGAGCCGGCTACGTGCTCGAGTACCGCGGCTCGGCCATCGAGGCGCTCTCCATGGAGGGCCGCATGACCGTCTGCAACATGTCCATCGAGGCGGGCGCTCGCGCCGGCATGGTGGCCCCGGACGACAAGACCTTCGCCTACCTGGAAGGCCGCGACCACGCCCCGGTCGGCGGCGACTGGGACGCGGCCGTCGACTACTGGCGCACCCTCAGGACCGACGACGACGCGAGCTTCGACGCCGAGGTCTTCATCGACGCCGACACCCTCGAGCCGTTCGTCACGTGGGGAACCAACCCGGGTCAGGGCATCTCCCTCAGCGGAGTCGTCCCGGAACCGTCCGACTTCGCAGACCCCAACGACCGCCAGGCCGCCGAGCGCGCGCTCGAGTACATGGCGCTCGAAGCCGGACGACCCATGAAGAGCATCCCCGTGGACGTCGTCTTCATGGGCTCCTGCACCAACAGTCGCATCGAGGACCTCCGCGCCTTCACCTCCGTCATCCGCGGCCGCCAGAAGGCCGAGGGCGTCCGCGTCATGGTCGTGCCAGGCTCTGCACGCGTGCGCCTCGAGGCGGAGGCCGAGGGCCTCGACAAGATCATCACCGAATTCGGCGCAGAATGGCGCTTCGCCGGCTGCTCGATGTGCCTCGGCATGAACCCGGACCAGCTCGAACCCGGGCAGCGCTGCGCATCCACCTCGAACCGCAACTTCGAAGGCAGACAGGGCAAGGGCGGACGCACGCACCTCGTATCGCCCCTCGTCGCCGCTGCGACCGCGGTTCGGGGTACGCTCTCCAGTCCGTCTGATCTCGACGAGCCCGCTGCGCCCGCTGCGCCCGCCGCGAGCACCGATACCCGAACGCCGCAGGAGGTGGCCGTCTGATGGAGAAGATCACCCGCATCGAGGGAGCCGCCGTGCCGCTGCGCCGCTCCAACGTCGACACCGACCAGATCCTGCCCGCCGTCTACCTCAAGCGCGTCACGAAGACGGGCTACGAGGACGCGCTGTTCAACGGCTGGCGGCAGGACCCGGACTTCGTGCTGAACCGGCCCGAGTACCAGGACGACCCGCGCATCCTGCTCGTCGGACCGGACTTCGGCACCGGCTCCTCCCGGGAACACGCCGTGTGGGCGCTCAAGGACTACGGCTTCCGCGCCGTCATCGGGTCCCGCTTCGGCGACATCTTCCTCGGCAACGCCGGCAAGCAAGGACTGCTTGTCGCCACGCTCGCCGAGCACCTCGTAGAACAGCTCTGGGACGCCGCCGAGGCGGCCCCGGGTGCGACTGCGGTCGTTGATCTCACCACGAACACCGTTACTGTCGGAGACATGACGGCGACGTTCGAGATCGACGACTACACGAGATGGCGTCTGCTCGAAGGGCTCGACGACATCTCGTTGACGTTGCGTGACGAACACGCGATCTCCACCTTTGAGTCACGCCGAGAGGCGTGGCGTCCGCGGACTCTTCCGATCCGCAGGTCCACCACCGCAGGGAGTGCAACTCAGTGAACACGATCACCAACGACTCGGCTCGCGCCGGCGCATCAGTCGGTCTGACCGGCGACACCATCGTCTTCAACGGCGGACGCCCGCTCTCGGGTCGCATCGAGGTGCGTGGCGCGAAGAACCTCGTCACCAAGGCCATGGTCGCGGCGCTGCTCGGCGAGGAGGTCAGCGTCCTCCGCGACGTGCCGGACATCTCCGACGTGCGCGTCGTCGCCGGTCTCCTCACGCTGCACGGCGTGAAGATCGACCGCAACGAGGTCTCCGGCGACCTTCGCCTCGACCCGACGAACGTCGAGACGGCCCACATGGCCGAGATCAACGCGCACGCCGGCTCCAGCCGCATCCCGATCCTCTTCTGCGGCCCGCTGCTGCACCGCCTCGGCGAGGCCTTCATCCCCGACCTCGGCGGCTGCCGCATCGGCGACCGGCCCATCGACTTCCACCTCGAGGTGCTCCGCAACTTCGGCGCCGTCATCGAGAAGCTCCCGAGCGGCATCCGCATGAGCGCCCCCGAAGGCCTCCACGGTGCCAAGGTCACGCTCCCGTACCCCTCGGTGGGCGCCACCGAGCAGGTCCTGCTCACCGCCGTGCGCGCGGACGGCCGCACGGAGCTGCGCAACGCGGCCATCGAGCCCGAGATCATGGACCTCATCAACATCCTGCAGAAGATGGGCGCCATCATCTCGGTGGATGCCGACCGCGTCATCCGCATCGAGGGTGTCGAGCGTCTCGGCGGCTACAGCCACAAGGCGCTCTTCGACCGCAACGAGGCAGCCAGCTGGGCCTCCGCGGCACTCGTCACGCACGGCGACATCTTCGTCGGCGGCGCCAAGCAGCCCGAGATGCTCACGTTCCTCAACGTGTTCCGCAAGGCAGGCGGAGCGTTCGAGATCCACGACGACGGCATCCGCTTCTACCACCCGGGAGGCGAGCTGCGCCCCGTCGTCATCGAGACCGACGTGCACCCCGGCTTCATGACCGACTGGCAGCAGCCGCTCGTCGTGGCCCTCACGCAGGCGCACGGCGTCTCGATCGTGCACGAGACGGTGTACGAGCAGCGCTTCGGCTTCGTCGACGCGCTCGTCGAGATGGGCAGCGACATCCAGCTGCACCGCGAGTGCCTCGGCAGCCAGGAGTGCCGCTTCGGCCAGCGCAACTTCCAGCACTCGGCCGTCATCTCCGGCCCGACGAAGCTCAAGGCCGCCGACATCGAGGTCCCCGACCTCCGCGGCGGCTTCAGCCACCTCATCGCGGCGCTCGCGGCAGAGGGCACCTCGCGGGTCTCGAACGTCGGCATCATCGCGCGCGGCTACGAGAACTTCATCGCGAAGCTCGAGACCCTCGGAGCCGACTTCACGGTTGAGGCGTAGGAGTGTCCGCCGGGAAGCGCGGATCGCCCGAGAAGACCAAGCCCTCGATCTTCTGGTTCCTCGCGGCGATCGCCTTTCCGCTGAGCTGGCCGATCATGCGCTGGGAGATCAAGGGCACGCTGCCGGAGCGGGGCGCGTTCATCGTCGCCCCGAACCACACCAGCGAGGTCGATCCGCTCATCATGGGGATGGCCGTGTGGAAGCTCGGCCGCGCGCCGCGCTTCATGGCCGCCGACCGGCTCTTCCGCGTCAAGGGACTCGGCTGGATCCTCCGCAAGAGCGGGCAGATCCCCGTCTCGCGCGACGCGCGCGGCGCCAACCAGGCCGCGATCGCGTCCGCCCAGCAGCTCGCGAGGCTCGGGCAGGGTGTCATCATCTACCCGGAGGGCACGCTCACCCGCGAGCCGAACCTGTGGCCGATGCGCGGCAAGAACGGCGCGGCGAGGGTCGCGCTGAGCGCCGACATCCCCGTCTACCCGACCGCGATCTGGGGTGCGCAGAACATCCTGCCGCGGTACTCGAAGAAGCCGACGCTCGGATGGCGGACGAAGATCACGGTGCACGTCGGCGAACCGGTGAGCCTCACGGAGTTCACCGGGCGGATGCACAGCGCGAGCGCCATGAAGGGCGCCACGGAGCTCGTCATGCACGACGTCACCCGTCTCCTCGAGGGCATCAGAGGTGAAGAGGCTCCGGCTGAGCTGTACGACCCCGCGAAGCACGGCCAGAGCGAGCACGGCAAGTTCCCCCAGGACCGGGGCGGCTCGTCCCGAGAGGCGGGCGGAGCGTGAGCTCGGCGCAGCGCGCCGTCGTCCTCGGCAGCGGCAGCTGGGGCACGACGTTCGCGAAGGTGCTCGCGGATGCGGGCCACGACGTGACCATCTGGGCGCGCCGCCCCGAGGTCGCGAACGAGATCAACGAGTCGCACCGGAACACGGGCTACCTCCCCGGCATCGACCTGCCGAGGAACCTGCACGCCACACCCGACCTGGTCGAGGCGGTCCGCGGGCAGCAGTTCGTCTTCGTGTCGGTGCCGGCGCAGACCGCCCGTGAGCTCTCCGCCCAGCTGGCCCCCATCATCGAGGGCGACGCGGTCGTCGTGAGCCTCATGAAGGGCGTCGAGCGGGCCAGTGGGCTTCGCATGAGCGAGGTGCTCGAGGGCGTCCTGCAGATCCCGGCCGAGCGGGTGGCTGTCGCGAGCGGCCCCAACATCGCGCTCGAGATCGCGAAGGAGCAGCCAACGGCGATCGTCGTGGCATCCGCGAGCGAGGCCACCGCCGTCAGCGTCGCGAAGCTCGCGCGCAACGACTACCTCCGGTCGTTCGTCAACGTGGACGTCGTCGGCACCGAGTTCGGCGGGGTCCTCAAGAACCTCATCGCCATCGCCGTCGGCATCGTCGACGGCGTCGGCTACGGCGAGAACACGAAGGCGTCCGTGATGACGCGCGGGCTCGCCGAGATCTCCGACTTCGCCGTCGCGATGGGGGCGCAGGCGTCCACCATGATCGGGTTGGCGGGCCTGGGGGATCTCATCGCGACCTGCGAGTCGCCCCTCTCCCGCAACTTCACGGCCGGTCGCCTCCTCGGGCAGGGCTACGTCTACGACGACGTCGTCGCCCAGATGCAGCAGACGGCCGAGGGGCTTCGCTCCGTTGGCGCGATCCTCGAGCTGGCCGAGCGCCACGGCGTGGAGATGCCCATCGCGACGCAGATCGACGACGTGCTCCACGGCCGGATGAGCCCCGCCGACCTCGCCCCCCACCTCGCGACCGACGAGGGCCCGAGCGGCGAGTAGCGCCCGGTGCGGCGTGGGCGACCCCGTACCCTTGTGCGGTGAGCGAAGAGTCGCTCGTGGAAGGAAACCTCATGTCGACAGCTCAGCTGAACGCCTCCGCCAGCTCAACCGCCGCTGGGGATGCGCGGCCGCTCATCGCCGTCGTCTTCGGCGGACGTTCGAGCGAGCACGCCATCTCGTGCGCGACGGCGAGCGGTGTCCTCGGAGCCATCGACCGTGACAAGTACCGCGTGCTGCCCGTCGGCATCACGCGTGACGGCGCCTGGGTGCTCGAGGACGACGACGCCGACAAGTTCGCGCTCGACCCCGAGAACCTGCCGGAGGTCGTCGACAACGGCACGCGCATCCACCTGCCAGATTCGGCCAAGCACCGCGAGGTGACGGTCTCGCGCGTCGAGGGCGACGCGCACGGCGCCGAGGCGGGAGCCGAGCGAACCGAGCGCACGTCGCTCGGCGAGGTCGACCTGGTGTTCCCGATCCTCCACGGCCCCTTCGGCGAGGACGGCACCGTGCAGGGCATGCTCGAGCTCGTCGGCCTGCCGTTCGTCGGCTCGTCGGTGCTCGCCGCGAGCGTGGGCATGGACAAGCACTACACGAAGATCGTGCTCCGTGACGCGGGCCTGCAGGTCGCCGACGGCGTCACCATCTCTCAGCACCAGTGGGACACGCGGGGTGCGTCGCTGGCCTCGGAGACCATCGACCGGCTCGGGCTGCCGGTGTTCGTCAAGCCCGCCCGCGCTGGCTCGAGCGTCGGCGTCAGCAAGGTCGCCGCGCTCGACGAGTTCGCAGCCGCCATGACGACGGCCCTCGCGGAGGACGACCACGTGCTCGTCGAGGCAGCGGTCGTGGGCCGCGAGGTCGAGATCGCCGTGCTCGAGTCGCGGCCGGGGGAGCGGGCTCGCGCCTCGGTCGCCGGCGAGATCGTCATGACGAAGGCGGAGTTCTACGACTTCGAGGCGAAGTACCTCGATGATTCCGGGGTGGAGCTGCGGTGCCCCGCCGAGCTGAGCGACGAGCTGCTCGCGGAGATGGCGGAGCTCGGCGTGCGTGCCTTCGAGGCGCTCGGCGCCTCCGGCCTGGCCCGCGTCGACTTCTTCCTGACGGACGACGGGTTCGTCGTCAACGAGATCAACACGATGCCGGGATTCACGCCCATCTCGATGTTCCCGAAGTGCTGGCAGGCGAGCGGCATGAGCTACCCGCAGCTCATCACCGAGCTCATCGAGGTCGCGAGCGCGCACGCCGCAGCGCGGGAGGCGCGCCTCCCGCGCTAGGAGGCCCGCCCTGCGGCAGAGCTGGACGTGGCGCTAGCCGAGGACGTCGTCGGCGCCGACGCAGGCACCGGTCTTCGGCAGCCTCGAGACGGCATCGTCGAGGTCGACGAGCACGGTGGTGCCCGATGCGACGTCGGAATCGACGACGACCTCGACGGCGGGTGTGCGGCCGTAGCTCGTGAACCGGTAGGTGGGCGCCTGGCTGTCGTCGACGATCCAGTCGATACCGCTCAGGCTGACGCACTGCTCGGAGGTCGGCCCCGGTGTCGGCACCCCGCAGCGCAGCAGCACGCCGGCCGGGGTGCCCCACGCTCCCGTCGCCTGCGCGTTGGTGAGGCGCAGCTCGAGCCCGTCGACCGTCGAGGGCAGGCGGACCGAGACCTCGGCGCACTCCGGAGCGGCCGCGTCGGGAGCCGGTTCCATGGGAACGCTCGCGCTGTTGCAGGCGGTGAGCAGGACGACGGATGCGGCGGTCGCGATCACGGCGGAGCCGATGCGCGAGGCGGAGCGGGAGGTTCGAGACATTTGCTCCCAGGCTATCGTGAGCGGGTGCCTGCTCTTCCCGACGACGCCATCCGCCGAACCCCCGCTGACGTGCTCACGGTCGGCGCGTGCGGCGAGGCAGATCTGCTCCAGCGCATCCTCGCGCGGGTCCCGGCCGCCGATGACGCGCTGCTCGGGGCCGGCGATGATGCCGCGGTGCTGACCGCGGGCGATGGGCGGGTCGTCATCACGACGGATCTCATGATCGAGGGTCCCGACTTCCGCTCGGCCTGGTCGACGGCTCGCGACGTCGCGCGCAAGGCGTGCGCATCCAACCTCGCGGATGTCGCCGCCATGGGCGCTGCACCGACGGCGATCACGGTCGCGCTCGCGCTGCCCTCGTCGACGCCGGTCTCCTGGGTCGAGGAGCTCGCGGATGGCTTCGCGGACGCCCTCGCCGACATGGCCCCTGGGTGCGGCGTGGTCGGCGGCGACCTGTCGACGAGCGAGCAGCTGACGATCGCGATCACCGCCTTCGGCGACCTGCGCGGGGGCGAACCGGTGCGGCGATCGGGTGCCAAGGCGGGCGACGTGCTGGCGCTCAGCGGCCCGGCGGGGCGCAGCGGCGCGGGCCTCTCGCTGCTCTACTCCCTCGCGAGGGATGCGCGCGGGGAGGCGCTCGCCGAGGGCATCCAGGCCCTGCGGTCGCGTGGCGACGCCGTGCGCTCAGTCGTCGACTGGCACCTCGCGCCGACGATCGACGCCTCCCTCGGCCTCGCGGCGCGAGCTGCCGGGGCGACGGCCATGATGGATGTGTCCGATGGCCTGCTTCTCGACGCCTCGCGCCTGGCGAGGGCCAGCGGCGTCAGGGTCGAGGTCGAGACGTCCTCCCTCGCCGTCGACATCGCCGCGGTCGAGGCGGCGCTGCGAGCCGCCCTGCCCGGGGTCGGGGCTGCCGAGCTGCACGCACGAGCTGTGGATCTCGTGGTGGTCGGCGGGGAGGATCACGGCCTGCTCGCCACCTTCCCGGCTGGGACGACGCTGCCGGAGGGGTTCCGGGTGATCGGACGCGTGCATCCGAACGACGACCGGCCGGTTCCTCCCGTGCTCGTCGACGGCGCTGGCCGGGCCGCTCGCGGGTGGGACCCCTACGCCTGGGACTTCTCGGCCTCCGGCTCGTCGACGGGGCTCACCTCGTAGCTGAAGACGATGGTCTCGCCGTACGGCTTCTGGCGCAGCAGCTCGAAGGACTCTGGCACCGTGGGGGCCGGGGAGCGCGAACCCCGCTCGACGACGACAACCGCCTCCGGTGCCAGGTGCGGCACCAGGGCCTCGAGCGCCCCGGTCAGCTCCGCTTCGCCGAGCTCGTATGGCGGGTCGACGAAGACGAGCTCGAAGGGCTGACCTGGAGCTGTCCGCAGGAAGCTGTCGACGGAGTTCTGTGCGACGCGGGAGGCGACGGCCCGGCGACCTTGCTCCCGGGTCACGCGCGCCAGCAGCTCGGCGTTGGCGCGCAGCACGTTGGCGGCCGACTTGGACTGCTCGACGAGCACGGCGCTGGATGCGCCCCGGCTGAGCGCCTCGAACGCGAGCGCACCGGAGCCCGCGTAGAGGTCGAGCACGGCGATGCCGCCGAGGTCGAGCAGCGATTCGAGCGAGGAGAACATGGCCTCGCGGACTCGGTCGCTCGTCGGACGTGTGCCGCTCTTCGGGACGGCGAGCGAGTGGCCCTTGGCGGCTCCGGCGATGATGCGTGTCACGCTGCGATCGTAGCCGCGACTGCGTCGCCCCATCCACCGAGTGGAGAAGCTGGCCGAACTTGTCGGGGGTGCGTGGAATGATGGGCACTTGAATTCGGAGGTGGCCATGGAATACGGCAACGGCGCGGAAACCGCGGCGGCGAGGGCTCTGCCCGCAGAGCCAGCTGGGCGCGAGCGCGCATCGAGCACGGCGATCGCACTGCAGGACGGCGCGCGGCAGATCCGCGAGAGCGTCGCGTCGGTCATCTCAGGCAAAGACGAGCAGGTGCACCTCGCGGTCGTCGTGCTCCTCGCCGGCGGTCACCTCCTGGTGGAGGACGTCCCCGGGGTCGGCAAGACGGTCCTCGCCAAGACGCTGGCGGCGGCCATGGACTCGAGCGTCAGCCGCATCCAGTTCACCCCGGACCTCCTGCCCTCGGATGTCACGGGCGTCGCGATCTACGACCAGGTCGAGCGGCGCTTCGAGTTCCAGCAGGGCCCGGTGTTCGCGAACGTCGTCATCGGCGATGAGATCAACCGCGCCTCCCCGAAGACGCAGTCGGCGCTGCTGGAGTGCATGGAGGAGGGGCAGGTCACGGTCGATGGCGTCACGCACCGACTGCCAGTGCCCTTCACCGTCTTCGCGACGCAGAACCCCTCCGAGATGGAGGGCACGTACGCGCTGCCGGAGGCGCAGCGCGACCGCTTCATGGCGCGCATGTCGATGGGGTATCCCGAGCGCGACGACGAGCTCGCGATGGTCGACCGGCGCGACTCGAGCGACCCCCTGTCGAGCGTCCGCGCCTCGCTCAGCGCGAGCGACGTCTCCAGCATGATCGAGCAGACCTCGCGCATCTACGTCGCGCCGGCCATCAAGCAGTACATCGTCGATCTCGCCCGTGCCACCCGCGAGCACGCCGATGTCCGTGTCGGCGTGAGCCCGCGCGCGACCCTGCACCTCGTGCGTGCCTCGAGGGCGGCCGCCGCGGTCGCCGGTCGCGACTTCGTGGTGCCGGACGACGTGTCGAAGCTCGTCGGCCCGGTCTTCGCGCACCGGCTCGTGCTCAGCGCCCGCGGCTCCCGGGGAACGGCGGCGTCGGCGTCTGCCGCCCGCATCATCGACCAGATCTGCCAGCAGATCTCCGTCCCAACGAGCGCGGCGACCGCGTAGCGCGTGGCGACGAGGCGCATCGAGAGGCGGCTGCGACCCACCAGCCGAGCCATCGGCCTGGTGGTGGTCGGCGTGCTGCTGGCCGCAGCCGCCGTGGTGTTCGGCCGGGGTGAGCTGCTCGCGCTCGGCGGGTTCCTCATCGCCCTGCCGCTCGTCGCCTTCGTGCTGCGCCTCATCTGGCGACCTCGGCTCGAGGCGGTGCGCACGATCTACCCGACCACCCTTGCCGTCGGCGACCGGATGCGGGTCGTCACCGAGGTGCGCAACCGTTCGCTCATCGCGCTCGAGCCCAGCTCCTACCTCGATCTCCTGCCCGGTGCGGAGCCGTCCAGCATCGGCGGGGTGCTGCCCGCGATCGGCTCTCGACTCCACCGCAACGAGGACAAGCGTCGACGCCGCGTCGCCTATGGCGTCGACTCGATGCGCCGCGGCGTCCACGAGGTCGGCCCGCTCTTCTTCGACAACGCCGACGGGCTCGGTCTGACGAGGCGAGTCCTCAAGATCGGCGAGGCCACCGAGGTCGAGGTGTGGCCCCGGGTGGCTGAGCTACCCGCCATGTCCGTGCCGAGCGGCAAGAGCGGGGGCGAAGTCGAGGCCGGAGTCGCGCAATCCGGGGACTCCGACGATGTCCTCACCCGCGACTACCGTCGCGGCGACCCGCTCAGGCGCATCCACTGGCGTGCGACGGCGCACGCGGGCGAGCTGCGCGTGCGACAGGAGGAGCACCACGCGGAAGACACCTCCGTGGTCATCCTCGACACGAGCGGGACGGCCGCAGTCGAGGAGCCGAAGGTGCCGCTGACCCTCGTCGACCTCATGAACGAGCAGTCGGCACCGGCGACGGCCATCGACGCGGAGTTCGAGCTCGCCGTCTCGCTCGCCGCCTCGGTGCTCGCTCGCTTCCACCGCTTCGGCTACGAGACCGAGCTGTTCGAGACGCACGCGGGCCTCGACGGCGACACGGAGAGCACCCGCACCCCCTCCGAGGAAGCGCTCGAGTCGGTCATGCGCAGGCTCATGCTGACGCAACCCGACTCGGCGGCGGGGGAGCGGCGGGAGGCCTGCGCCGAGGTCGTCGACGACATCTCGCGTGTCGCGCGCACGCCGGTCGTGTACGTGCACCGGAACCTGGCCGGCGACGGGCTGACCGCGATCCGCTCGCTGTCGGCGGTGGCCGCCCCGGCCCTCGCGCTCATCGTCTCCGCGAAGCCGGTGCCGCGCGCCACCCTGACGTCGTTCACCGATGCGGGCTGGAACGTCGCCGTCTACTCGCCCGCCAGAGCCAAGCCCTTCACGCCGCTGCTCGAACTGGAGGCCACCGCATGAGCTCGCAAGCGACCACGACCGCGCAGATGCGTCGTCGGCAGGGCTGGAAGGGGACTCCGGGAGCCAACGGCTCCTGGGTCGTCACCGTCTCCCTCGCGGTCCTGATCTTCAGTGCGACGAACCTCCTCTGGCCGATCTTGGACACGAACACGTGGTCGGCGAAGGCGATCGTGCTCGTCACGATCATGCTCGGGGTCGCCGCCCTCGTGCGCACCTTCACGGGCTCGCAGCTGTGGGCGCTCGTCGCCTCGATGGTGGGCGGCGCGGTTGTCCTCGTCGGATTCACCGGGCGGGGATCGCCGCGCGCCACGGTCGAAGGGTGGGGAGTGCTCGCCGAGCAGCTCGTCGAGCAGCTCCGCTCGGACGCCGCGCCGCTTCGCGAGACCGAGGCGATGACCATGCTCGTGCTCATCGGCGTCGCCGTGATCGTCGTGCTCTGCGACTTCTTCGTGTTCGGCATCAGGGGCCGCTCGCTCGCGACGCTGCCCCTGCTCGCCTTCCCGCTCATCCCGATGGCGCTCGGCATCGACGCCTTCAACGGCTGGTCGTACGTCTTCGCGGCGCTGGCGCTCGCGGTGTTCCTCTACGCCGTCTCGAGCTGGCACCAGCGCGTGCACGACGAGGAGCTCTCCTATCAGGGGTTCCTCGTGGACAGTCGAGGCGTGGCCGGCCTCGGCGGGGCCCTCGCGGTCACCGCCGTGTCGCTTGTCGCCGTGCTCGTCGCCTCCACGGTCGTTCCGGCGCCGACCGGCATCGATGCCATCCGGCAGACGTCGACCTCCGGCCTCTCCACCAACCGCGCGAACCCCATCATCGACCTGGGCGAGGACCTGCGGCGCAACAACCCGGTCGAGGTGCTGCGCTACGCGACGACCACCGACCAGGGCTCGCTCCCGTACCTCACACTCCAGACCCTCAGCGACCTCAGCGGCGAGGACGACTGGATGCCCGGCGACTTCGACGGCAACCTGAGCGTCGACGGCGGCGACCTGCCGCTGCCCGACGGCGTCTCGGCCGGGGCTGAGTCGAGCGAGTTCACCACGCGCATCGTGCTCAACGACGGCGTCAGCTCCTTCCTCCCGCGCCCGGGGTTCGCGGCCAACATCATCGACCTGCAGGGAGATTTCCTCCTCGACGAGCAGACGGGCGACGTCCGCAGCGCCGGCGACGAGGCGCTCGCGCAGAACTACGAGATCCAGACCGTGGTGCCGACCCCCAGCTTCGAGGCGATCGCGCAGCTCGACGCCGAGGTGCCGGCGGGTCTCGAGGCCCTCACACAGGTGCCGGAGGGACCGAGCGCCGACCGCATCCGCGACGTGGTCGGCGAGATCGTCGACGAGGACGCGCCCGCCGGAACACAGGCCCTGCAGCTCCAGTCGTTCTTCGCCGACGGGTTCGCCTACTCGGAGACGGCGCCTGTCCAGCAGGGGTACGACGGCACGAGCCTCGACGTCATCGCCCAATTCCTGGAAGCGCGCGCCGGCTACTGCGTGCACTACGCATCGTCGATGGCCGTCATGGCGCGCATGATCGGCATCCCGTCCCGGATCGGGGTCGGCTTCACGCCCGGCTCTGCCGGCGAGCTGAACGCGGAGGGCCAGCCCGTCTACACCGTGACGAGCAACCAGCTCCACGCGTGGGCCGAGCTCTACCTGCCCGGCCACGGCTGGGTCATGTTCGAGACGACGCCGGCCGGCGCGCTCGGCAACCTCGTCGCCCCCGGCCCCGGTGAGACGACGGCGCCGACGATGACGCCAGAGGTCGCACCGTCGGCCTCGCCGTCGCCCGTCGAGACCGAGAGCACCGCCGCGCCGACCGTGCCTGAGACCGAGTCCCCGACCCCGACGCCGACGCAGGGCGCCGAAGGGGCAGGCGAGCAGGATGGCGAGAGCGGAGCCGTCGACCTCACGGCCCTCTTCGTCACCCTCGCCGTCGTCGGCGGCGTGCTCGCCCTGGTCGCGCTCCTCCTCATCCCCGCCCTCCTGCGGGGCGCCAGGCGTCGCGCGCGTCGCGTGGCGGTACTGGCAGGCTCGCCGCCTCAGCATCCGAGTCCAGGCAACGCCGCCTGGCAGGAGGTGTCCGAGAGCGCCGTCGACTACGGGGTGCCGCTCGGCACCGGCCTCACGCCGGCAGCCGTCGTCGTGGCCATCGCCGCCGGCTTCGAAGCCCCCGAGCGAGCGACGGGCGACGGCGCCAGCGCCGCGGTCCCCGCCGCCACCGCTCGACGGGTCGCTGACGCGCGGAGCGCTCTCGAGCGCCTCCGGATCGAGCACGAGCACGCCGCGTTCTCAGACCCGGGCGCGTCGCACGCGCTGAGCCAGCACGAGCGGGAAGGCATCTGGAACGACGTCCTCCTGGTCCGGTCCGCGCTTCGCGCATCCGCCTCGTCCGCAGCGCGACGCCGGGCGGTGCTCGCGCCAGCATCCCTGTCAGGAAGGCGCTGATGGACGACATCGGTCTCGATACCCCGCTCGAGGACGTCCTCGGCAAGCGCGACGCGCAGCAGCTCGCGAAGCAGCTCGACGTGACCACCGTCGCGGGCATGCTCGAGCACTACCCCCGCCGCTACGCGCGTCGAGGCGAGATGACCGCCATCGAGTCGCTGCCGCTCGGCGAGCACGTCACGCTCGTCGCTCGGGTGCTGCGTGTCAACGAGCGGCAGATGCGCGCACGACGAGGCTCGATCGTCGAAGTGGAGATCACCGACGAGAAGGGCATCGTCTCACTGACGTTCTTCAACCAGAGCTGGCGTGCCAAGCAGCTGCAGCCGGGAGTGACCGGCATCTTCTCTGGCAAGGCATCCGCGTACCGGGGAGCCATCCAGCTCGCCCACCCCGAGTACGAGCTCTTCGAGAACGCGCCACTCGAGGCCCTCTCGGAACGACGCGACCAGTGGCTCAAGGAGCCCATCCCGATCTACCCGGCCACCGCCAGCCTGCCGACCTGGAAGGTCGCGGCGGCCGTCCAGGCGGTCCTCGACGCCGTGCCGTTCCTCCGCGACCCCGTGCCGGTGGAGACGCGCGCCATGTTCGGGATGTACAGCTACGACGAGGCGATGCGCGCCATCCATCAGCCCGAGACGTTCAAGCTGCTCGAGCGGGCGCGGGAATCGCTGCGCTTCACCGAGGCGTACGTGCTCCAGGCGGCGCTCCTCCAGCGCCGGGCGATCTCCGAGCTCGTCGCGGCGAGAGCGAGGACCGACGCGGTCGGGCCGATGCTCGAGGCCTTCGACCGACTCGTGCCGTTCGAGCTCACGCCCGACCAGAAGACGGTCGGCCGGCAGATCGCCAAGGACCTCGCCCGCGGCGTGCCCATGCACCGTCTCGTCCAGGGTGAGGTCGGCTCGGGCAAGACCCTCGTGGCCCTGCGCGCGATGCTGCAGGTCGCCGACGCGGGCGGGCAGTCGGCCATGCTCGCGCCGACCGAGGTCCTCGCCTCCCAGCACCACCGCTCGATCATCGACTCCCTCGGTCCGGAGCTCTCCGCGAAGCTCATGCCGACCCTCATCACCGGCAGCATGACGAAGACGGAGCGCAAGCGCGCCGCGCTGCGCGTCGTCGCCGGCGAGGCGAAGATCGTGGTGGGCACCCACGCGCTTCTGAGCGACGACGTGATGTTCGACGACCTCGGCCTCGTCATCGTCGACGAGCAGCACCGCTTCGGGGTGGAGCAGCGCGAGTCGCTGCGCGCGAAGGGCGCCCAGCCTCCGCACCTGCTGGTCCTGACAGCCACTCCCATTCCGCGCACGGTCGCAATGACCGTCTTCGGCGACCTCGATATCTCGAGCATCGTGACCATGCCACAGGGGCGGCAGAAGATCGAGACGTTCGTCGTCGCCACCCGCGAGCATCCGCACTGGCTGGAGCGTGCCTGGCAGCGCGTCGCGGAGGAAGTCGACCGGGGGCGGCAGGCGTTTGTCGTGTGCCCCGCCATCGAGCCAGCCGAACCCGCGGAGCCGGTCGATGGCGAGGAACCGGCCCAACCCGTGACCGCCGTCATGGAGCTCGCGCCGACGCTCGCCGTGCATCCCCTCTTCGCGGGCAAGCGCGTCGCCGCCGTGCACGGGGCGATGCCGAGCGACGAGAAGGATGCCGCCATGCGGGCCTTCGCCGAGGGCAAGATCGATGTGCTGGTCGCGACGACCGTCATCGAGGTCGGCGTAAACGTGCCGAACGCCTCGGTCATGATCGTCATGGATGCCGACCGGTTCGGGGTCTCCCAGCTCCACCAGCTGCGGGGCCGCGTCGGACGAGGAGAGCACGCCGGACTGTGCCTGCTCGTCTCGAACACCGAGGAGGAGTCCACCGCTCGGGAGCGGATCAACGCGGTCGCCGAGACGCTCGACGGGTTCGAGCTCGCCGAGCGCGACCTCGAGCTGCGACGCGAGGGCGACGTGCTCGGCACGGCGCAGTCGGGTGGACGGACGTCTCTCAAGCTGCTGCGCGTCATCGAGGACACCGAGCTGATCCGCTCCGCCAGGGACGAGGCGTCGCTGCTCATCGACGACGACTGGAGCCTCAAGAGGTGGCCCGACCTCAAGGCGGCCATCGGCCGGCACAGCTTTGAGGAGCGCGAGTTCCTCGGCAAGTCCTGACGGCTCGAGCGCCTCGGTCGGCGAGCGTCCCCTGGCCTACGATGGGCGGGTGACCTCTTCCTCCTCCGCACACGCGCTCCGCGTCGCCTCCCGCCTCATGCTGGCCGCCATGCTGGCGTTCCTGGCCCTCGCGCTCGGTCTCGGCTCGCAGTTCGCTTCCGCGCACGACCAGCTGATCGAGTCGAGCCCGGCTGCCGACGAGTCGGTCGACGTGGCTCCGGAGAGCGCGACCATGACGTTCTCCGCTGAGGTGCAGTCGGAAGGCACGCTCGGCCCGCAGGTCGAGCTGTTCGCGGTGACCGCCGTGGAGCAGACGGCCGTCGAGCTGGAGTCGGCGGCCACGGCCGACGGCTCGGTCGTGACGCAGGCGCTCCCGCAGCTCGCTGCGGGGGACTATGCCCTGAACTGGCAGGTCGTCTCCTCTGACGGCCACCCGATCTCCGGCACGATCCCGTTCACGGTGTCGGTTGGCGTGGCGCCGGCTGAGGACGTCGCACCGTCAGCGTCCGCCTCCGCTGGTTTCGGTGCCGCCGAGAACACCGAGGGGGCCGCGATCACGAACAGCGACGCGGGAACGTCGGATGAGGCGTCCCAGTCGACGGCCGCCGGCTCCGGCATCCCGCCGTGGGCCTGGGTGCTCATGGGGCTCGCCGGTGTGGCCGTGGTCTTCGTCTCGTTCATCCTCTTCCGGCGCAAGGCCGCGGATCTCGAGGCGAGCAGCGCGCCGAGGCCCGAGGAGCCGCTGGCCGATGGAGACGACGACACGCCCACCCGCGTCTAGCTCGCAGCTGACCCCGTCAGGCCTGCTCCACTCGTCCCGATCACGCGGTGAGCGCTCCATGGGCGCGACGTGCAGGGACCGCCCCGTAGTCTTGTGGGCATGAGCAGAATCGCTGTCGTTCCCGGCTCGTTCGATCCGGTTACCCTTGGCCACCTCGACGTCATCCAGCGTGCCGCAACGGTCTTCGAGGAAGTGCACGTCGTGGTCGTGCACAATCCCGACAAGCACGCGCTCCTGCCCATCTCGCGCCGCGTCGAGCTCATCGAGCAGGCGGTATCGGCGACCGGCATCCGCGGCAACGTCCGCGTCGCGTCGTGGAGCGTCGGCCTGCTCGTCGACTACTGCACCGACGTCGGCGCGAAGGTCATCGTGAAGGGCATCCGGTCGCAGGCCGATGTGACCTACGAGACGCCGATGGCGATCGTGAATCGCAACCTCGCTCGAGTCGAGACGATGTTCATGCTGCCCGACCCGAGCCACGCGCACGTCTCGAGCTCGCTGGTCCGTCAGGTCGCCTCGCTCGGCGGAGACGTGTCGCCGTACGTGCCTCGTGTCGTCTACGAGTACCTGCAGGGCGACACCGACACCTCCATCGAGTAGGTGGCTCGGGATGCACTCCGCGACGAGGGCGTACAATCTCCCGGTGACTTCCTCTCCGTACTTCGTGAACATTGCGACCATCGTGGGCAAGCCCGGCACGATGCGCGAGCTCGAACTCGACTTTGATGCGCCTGAGCGCATCGGCGAGGGGCTCGGCTACATCGAGAAGGGCACGCCGGTCGAACTCGACGTTCGTCTCGAGGTGCTGCACGACGGCATCCTCGCGACGGTCGGCCTCGAATCGAGGATGGCCGGGGAGTGCAGCAGGTGCCTGACACCGCTGGACGAGCCGCTCCGGGTCGATTTCGCAGAGCTTTTCGCGTATGCTCGCGACGAAGCCCTCGAGTACGAGGTTCACGACGACATTGTCGACCTTGAACCGCCCGTTCGCGATGCGGTAGTGCTCGCACTGCCATTCCAGCCGGTTTGTCGGCCGGACTGCCTCGGCCTAGATCCTGAAACCGGCGAGAAGCTGGTGGAGCCGCTCGAAGAGCAGGCACCAGCGGTTGACCCGCGTTGGGCGGCGTTGGCAGGGTTTGGCGCTTCAACAGAAGCACCCGAGGAACCAGCAACGGGTTCCGAGGAAGCCGCGGGTCCTCGTGAGACAGAATCTCCTGAGGATGCGCGCAACCATGATTACAAGGGGGAGCCGGGCCAGTACTGAGCCCGCCTCCCTGCACGATGAAAGATGAAAGGTAGACGCCGATGGCTCTCCCCAAGCGCAAGATGAGCCGCTCGAACACGCGTTCGCGCCGTTCGCAGTGGAAGGCCTCCGTGCCGACCCTCGTCAAGACCGTCGAGAACGGCAAGGTCACCTACAGCCTCCCGCACCGCGCGAAGGTTGTCGAGGACGCAGCCGGCACTCCGCTGTTCTTCGAGTACAAGGGCCGCAAGGTCGCAGACGTCTGATCCTCGCGTCATGCACGACGTGAAGATCATCGACCCCGACGCCGCACCGTCAGCTGAGCTGGCACGCGGCCTCGGGGTCGACTTCGTTCCCTCGCTCCTCGAGCTCGCGTTGACCCACAGGTCGTACGCGGTCGAGAACGGTGGCATCCCCGATAATCAGCGCCTCGAGTTCCTCGGCGACTCGATCCTCGGGCAGGCCGTCACCGTCATGCTGTACCGGACGTACCCCGACTACTCGGAGGGGCAGCTGTCGCGTCTGCGCGCATCCCTCGTCTCGACGGTGGCGTTGGCGGAGATCGCGCGGGGCCTCGGCCTCGGCGCCTACTTGCACCTCGGTCGTGGCGAGCACCTGACGGGCGGCAACAAGAAGGATTCCGTCCTGGCGGACACGGTGGAGGCGGTCATCGGGGCCGCGTACCTCTCCGCCGGGGTCGAGGTCGCGACGGAACTCGTCCTGCGCCTCGTCGAGCCGAAGCTGGCTGTGGTGTGGCGTCTCGGGGCCGAGCAGGACCCGAAGACCGCACTGCAGGAGCTCGCGGACACGCAGTGCGCTGAGCCGCCGCGCTACGAGGTGGAGGGTTCTGGCCTCGAGCACGACCGCAGCTTCACGGCGACGGTCACGGTGCTGAAGAAGAAGCGCATCCTCGCGCAGGCGCAGGGCGTCGGCACGAGCAAGAAGCAGGCGGAGGTCGCTGGCGCGCTTGCCGCGTGGCACCAGCTGAACGATGGCGGCGACGGCGCCCCTGCGGGCTCCTAGCCGTGCCGGAGCTGCCTGAAGTCGAGGTCGTGCGCCTCGGCCTCCAACCCGCGGTCACGGGTGCCGTCGTGTCTGCCGTCGAGGTGCTCGACGAGCGCTCGCTGCGTCGACACGCTGGCGACTCGGCCGCGTTCGTCGGCGCGCTCGAAGGGGCGAGGATCTCGAGCGTGTCGCGGCGCGGGAAGTTCCTGTGGCTGCCGCTCGCGGGCCGCGAGGAGGCGCTGACGGCGCACCTCGGCATGAGCGGTCAGATGCTGCTCCGCACCTCGGATGCGCCCGACGACCGGCACCTGCGAGCGCGCATCCGCGTCGATGGTCCCGCCGGCGATCTTGTCGTCGCCTTCGCCGACCAGCGCGTCTTCGGCTCGCTGGCCGTCGATCGCCTCGTGCCGACGGCGGACGTCGAGGGTGAGCGGGTGCCGTCGCAGGTGGCGCACATCGCACGCGACCCGCTCGACCCGAACTTCGACGACGATGCGTGGGTGGCGGCGCTGCTGCGCCGCAAGACAGGCGTGAAGTCGGCGCTCCTCGACCAGACGCTCATCTCGGGCATCGGCAACATCTACGCCGACGAAGCGCTGTGGCGGGCGAGGCTGCACTACGGGCGCGTGACCTCCGGGCTGTCGCCGTCGAAGGCGAGGGAGCTGCTGCTGCACGTGCGGGAGGTGTTCGCGAAAGCGCTCGCCGAGGGTGGCACCTCCTTCGATGCGCAGTACGTGAACGTCAACGGGCAGGCCGGCTACTTCGCGCATTCGCTCAACGTGTACGGGCGCCAGGGGAAGCCGTGCCCGAGATGCGGGCGGCCGATCGTTCGCGAGAAGTTCCAGAACCGGGGCTCGCACTTCTGCGAGAAGTGCCAGCGAGAGCGCTAAGCCACGGGCCAGCCTCGCTCTGCGCTGGGCTCCGTGGCGACGAGTGGCGAGGTCAGTGAGCGCTGCGGGAGGCCGATTCCACCGCCGCGACCGCCGCCTCCACTCCTGAGCTCCAGGGCGCTCCGTGTCCTGGCAGCACCCACTTCGCCTTCGTGTCGACGATGGCGCGGAGCGAGGTCATGGCCTGCGCCGGCTCGTCGGTGAACGGGGCTGCTTGTGGGCCCTCCTGCCCGGTGAGCACGTGGCGGGTCGTGAGCGCATCCCCGACGAAGACGGCGTCGACGGCGGGCACGAAGACCGCGATGCTGCCCGGCGAGTGGCCGGGCATGCCGATGATCTGCGGCGAGCCCGGAAGGTCGAGCGTCGCTCCGTGCTGCACCTCGACGACCTCGGTGAGCCACGTGGTTCGCGCTCCGCCCTTGCGCAGCGTGTAGGCGGCGAAGGTGAGCAGGGGGCCGAGCTTCATCGACTGCTTGGCGTTCGAGGGCTTCGGCCCGCCCTTCGCGCGGGCGGCGTCATCCGCATGCACGTAGACGGGAACGCCGTGGTCGCGTCGCAGCCGCTCGGCGAAGCCGACGTGATCGGAGTCGCCGTGGGTGAGGATCACGCCCTTGATGTCGTCGACCGAGCGTCCGATGGATGCGAGTTCGGCGACGAGCTCGCGCCAGTGGCCGGCGAGGCCGGCGTCGATGACGGTCACGCCCTCCGGGGTGGTGACGAGGTAGGCCGCGACGATGTCGTTGCCGATGCGGTGGAGGGAAGCGTCGAGTCTCATGAAGGCTATGGTACGTAGCCATCATGGCTACTGTCAATAGCTATAGTGGAGGCATGCCTACTCCGGACAGGACCTCCCTCGACGCGATCGTGCTCGCCGCCCGCGACCTCCTCGAAAGCGAGGGGCTCCCCAGGCTGAGCATGCAGGCGGTCGCCGTCCGGGTTGGAGTCCGTGCGCCGTCGCTCTACAAGCGGGTCGCGAATCGTGAGGAGCTCATCCAGCTCGTGGCCGAGGCGACCCTCGTCGAGCTCGGAGAGCGGCTGGACGCCGCCGGCGATCTCGAGCAGCTCGCGGATGCGTTCCGGGCGTTCGGGCACGAGCGCCCGGCCGCGTTCCAGCTCGTGATGACGCCGGGGGCCGGAACGCCCGTGGCACGGCCGGAATTCGGTGCGGACGCGAGCGCGAGCATCCTGCGCCTCGCGGGCGAGCTCGCCGGTGAGGAGCGAGCGCTCGAGGCGGCCCGCACCCTGACCGCGTGGGCTGCCGGCTTCGTCAGCATGGAGTTGAATCGAGGCTTCAACCTCGGCGGAGACATCGACGAGGCCTGGCGCTACGGACTCGCGGGCATCGTTCGCGCCATCGGCGCCCGCGGCTAGGGTCGTTGTCATGGGCTACTCGCTGAACTTCCTGCGCATCGAGGGTGGCGAGCACGTCGATGCGGACCGGAACGAACTCGCGGCGTTCCTCGCCGCCCGGGGTCTGCACGTCGTCCCAGACGAGAGCACGGGGGCACTCCTCGACGCCGGAGGGCAGCCGCTCGCCTTCGACGGCAACTGGTCCGATCTCTACCTCGACCCGCCCGAGCAGGAGGCACCGCTCACCGGCGGCATCTTCCACGCCACGCTCTCAGAGGCTGAGCTGGGCTTCATCTTCGATCTCTGCGTCGCGGCAGGCTTCCTCATCGTCAACCCGCAGGGAAGCCCGACGTACATCGTCCCCGCGGAGAACCACCCGCCACAGGCGCTCGATGACCCCGAGGACACGGCCTGGGTCGGCGACGCCGCCGAGCTCCGGCAGGCCCTCTCCGGCAGCTTCTCCGACTTCGTCCGGTTCCGCGACCTCGTCCTGTCGCGCCCGATGTCGGAGACGCTCGCCGCGCGGGAGCGCAGCCGGCAGCGTGCCCAGCAGCCGAGCCCGCGGGAGCTCGCAACCCTTTCGCTGCTCGCGCAGCAGTACCGCGAGCATCCGGCAGACTCCGCGGCCTTCCACGGCTACTGGGCACGAGCCATGGTGCGCGGTACCTGGGTGGTGGCGCTCGACCCCACGACGTCCCGGCTCGCGATCTCCGAGGACGACGCAGTGCCGACCCTGTTCGCGTTCACGACGTCCAGGCGAGCCTCGCTCGGCACGCCCGGATCAGCGCCGCGCTTCGTCACGGCGACGCTCCAGCAGGTGGCCGACGAGATCGATCACGGGGGAGTGCGTCGGGTGGTCCTCGACCGTGGGCTCGACGACGCGAGTCTCGACGCCGCCTGGCTGCGAGGCCTGGTCGAGACCTACGCCGAGCAACCTCATCTCTCGGCGAGACCGGTGGTGCTGCCGCGCGCCGCAGAGGGAACGGTCGCCGACAAGCTCAGGACCACGCAGCAGGAGATCCTGCAGCTGGTCGCGGCGGGCCTCGACCTCGAGGAGACCGAGACGGCCAGCCGCTTCACGGTGCTCGGCAACCACGCCCGCGTCGGTCACCCGATCGCCGTCATCCTTGGCCTCGGCGCCGACCCCGAGCGCACCGACAGCAAGGGCTACCGGCCGCTCCACCACGCAGCCAACGGGCTCCACGTCGAGAACGTCCGCCTCCTCCTGCGGGCCGGTGCCGAGGTGAGCGCGCAGCGTGTGCTGCCCGGTGCTGGCCCCGGTACGGCGGGCGCCGGCACCAGCCAGGCGCCGACGCCGCTGCTGGCGCTCGAGCTGGCCGCGAGCCGAGGCGTCGTCGGCGATGGCCTCGACGATCTCCTCACCCTCACGCAGCTCGTCGAGCTCCTCGTCGCGGCAGGCTCTCCCGTCACCGACGCGGTGCGCGCCGACATCACGCTCGCGGCGCGTTCGAGCGAGGCGAGGCGCATCCTGCTCCCGGAGGAGGACGCCGCAACTCAGGATGCCGCGCTTGCACGCCTCTCCGAGCTCACGGGCACCCAGCCGGCCGAGCGGATCACCGCGCCGAGCGCCTCCCTCGCCCGCGCGATCGGGGACACGGACGCTGAGCGGTTCGCGAACCTGCGTGGCCAGCTGGTTCCCGAGGTCGGCCGAGCAGCGACCGTGCAGGGTGAGGTCGTCCGCATCGTCGACGTCATCCTCGCCGAGATCCGCGGCAACGACAGCCTCGACTTCACCGAGGCGCACGTCGATCTCGCACGCGCCTGGCACGGCTACCTCGAGACCGGACTCGACAACGGCATCAGCGGCCCTGGGTGGGACTGCGTGCTCGAGATCCAGGAGCATCTCGCCACGCGTCGCGGGTTCGAGGACGCCTCGTGGGACGAGCTGATGCGGTCAGTGGCCGTCACCTGGGTGGCGCAGAACCCGCAGCTCATCCCGCTCGGCGACGTCGCCTACCGCCTCTGACCGCGCTTCGCTAGCCGTGCTGCTAGCCGCGACCGAGCGCCTGGTCGACGCCCTTGTTCGCGAGCAGGTCGGCGCGCTCGTTGCCGACATCACCCGAGTGGCCCTTCACCCACCGCCACTCGATGGTGTGTCCGCTGTCCTCGACGAGCGCGTCGAGCTCCTTCCAGAGCTCCGCGTTCTTGACGGGCTGCTTCGAGGCGGTCTTC
The DNA here is from genome assembly GCF_002931515.1 of Pseudoclavibacter sp. RFBG4. Lineage (NCBI taxonomy): Bacteria > Bacillati > Actinomycetota > Actinomycetes > Micrococcales > Microbacteriaceae > Pseudoclavibacter > Pseudoclavibacter sp. RFBG4. The sequence goes on from NZ_PSYC01000019.1 coordinate 135,396, forward strand.
CACCCCTTCGCCTTCCACCCCGTGATCCACTCCGTGATGCCCTTGCGAACGTACTGGCTGTCCAGGTAGAGGGCGACATTGCAGGGCTTCTTGAGCGCGCTGAGCCCCTCGATGACGGCCTTGAGCTCCATGCGGTTGTTGGTGGTGTTCAGCTCGCCGCCGAACAGCTCCCGCTCGTGGTCGCCCGACCGCAGCCAGACTCCCCAGCCTCCGGGGCCGGGGTTGCCCTTGCAAGCGCCATCCGTGTACATCACAACATCACTCACGTGCGTCCCTCATCTCCGTCGCCGACCACGCAAGAGTAGTCGGATGCCGAGGCTCAGCCCATTCGGCGCAGGAGCACCACGCTGTCCTCGAGCGTGCCGGGAGCGCCGTCTGGGGAGGCGACGTCGCGGGTTCGCGACTCGGCGATGACCGTCTCCCACTCTCCCGCGGGCAGCGCCAGCTCGGCGATCTCCCGGTCCGGCTGCACGAAGAGGTGCGCGGGATGCTCCGAGTCCTGCACCCACGACGGCACTCCGGCGTGCGCGACGGTCAGGAGGTGTCCGCCGGGTGCGAGCATGAGAGCGGCCTTGCGCAGGATCTCTGCCCGAGGCAGGTGGACGGGCGACTGGAAGAAGCTCGCCGTGATGAGGTCGAGCTCATCGTCCGGGGACCAGGTCTCGAGGTCGCCCGTCGCGAAGTCGAGCAGTGCGGCGTCGACGCCAGCATCGACGGCTGCGGCGCGTGCGCGCTCGATGGCGACGGTCGAGATGTCGATGCCGGTGACCCGCCAGCCCTGCTGGGCGAGCCAGATCGCGTCGCCACCCTCGCCGCATCCGAGGTCGAGGGCACGGCCCGGTGTGAGCGTGCCGGCGACACTCGCGAGGTTCGCGTTCACGCGACCGGACCAGACGGCGGGCTTCGCCTTGTAGAGCTCGTCCCAGAACTCGAGCGGCGGCTGGGCGGTCGCTCCGGCGCCAGGCTCGTCGGGGCTCGAGCTTGTGGTGGCGTGGTGGTTGTGCGAGGTCATGCGCTCAGCATGCGCACCGGATCGAACATCTGCAACCTTGTTTGCGAGAACCGCAAGACCTGGGCGTCCGGCCCCTGGTCTCGTCCCGTCACACAGCCACGGAGTCACGCAGCCTCACAGCCGCTTCTGCCAGCCGCCTTCCGGCGCGAGGGGAACGAAGCCGAGCGCCTCGTTGACCCGCAGCATGTGGGCGTTCTCTTCAGCGTTCCACGTGAACACTCCGGTGCACTCCGGGTAGCGCTCGGCGAGCTGCACGAGGTTCGCGGCCTTGACGAGCATCCCGAGTCGCCTGCCACGGTGCGTCGACGTGACCAGCGTGTTGTCCTGCTGCGCCGGCCGCGTTATGTCGTCGAGGTCGAGCTGCAGCATGGACTGGGCCACGAGGGTGCCGCTCGGGATATGCAGCACGGCGGCGTTGAGGAACGTGGAGCCGGCGGCGAGCGCTCGACGCTCCATCTGCGAGACGCGTTCGGCGTCCCAGTGCTCCTCATCGGCCTCGAGGTCGCCAGCCGGTGCGTCGATGGACATGTCGCCGTTGAGCCGCGCCAGGTCGTCGAGGTACTCGGGGTCGCTCTCGCCCTCCCAGGTCAGCAGACGGTAGGCCGCACCAGCCCGGGCCGCTGCGGCTTCGATGTGCGCACGCAGACGTCCCGCCGGCACGGGCAGGCGCAGCTCGCTGATGCGCTCGACCTGCCCCAGCTCCCACCCGTGCTTCCAGAGGAATCGCGCCGCCGGGTCCGCCCCCGAGACGCTGCCATGACCCGTCGGCGCGAGCACCCGTTCCCCGCCGGCCGTTGGATGCTCCACCCAGGCCTGCAGGGACGTGCGCCCATCGGCCCGAGCGAGGTCCTCGAGGTGGGCCGCGACGCAGGTGCCGATGCCGCGTCGCCGGTGGGGCGCATCCACAACGACGTGAGGATAGGCCAGCGAGGGGGAGTCGCGGGGCGAGACCATGAGCTTCGCAGCGGCGACCGGACGCTCGGCCTCGAGGTCGCTCGCGCCGCGCGGGAACGCGAGGAAGAGGCGCGTGGTGACCGGCCCTGGCATGGTCCAGTCGGCGAGAACTCGCTGGCTCGTCTCGAGCAACCGCCCCGCACCATACGTGTCCGCGGAGCCGCGGTTGACGATGCCCGCGAAGCGCTCGAGCAGGCCCCAGGCCTCAGCGTCTCGGTTCGACCCTGGATCTGGAGGCGTGAGCTCCCGAATGAAGTAGTCCACTCCGGTACCGTAGCTGTCAGGTCAACGCCTCGACAGCCCCGCCAGCGCGACGATCCAGGGCGCCACCGCGCCGGATCGAGCACCAGCCCAGCACGACCGACTCAGCCCAGCCCGACCACCACCCCAGACCACCCCAGACCGACCCACGAGCGACGTCCGACCACCAGCGAGAGGCCAGCGAGCGCGCATGCATCTGAAGAGCCTCACGATGAAGGGCTTCAAGTCGTTCGCGCAGCCGACGACGCTCGCGCTCGAGCCCGGGGTCACGTGCGTCGTCGGGCCGAACGGCTCAGGCAAGTCGAACGTCGTGGATGCGCTCGCCTGGGTGATGGGCGAGCAGGGCGCGAAGAGCCTCCGCGGCGGCAAGATGGAGGACGTCATCTTCGCCGGAACCGCGACCCGCGGGCCGCTGGGCCGCGCCGAGGTGACGCTCACGATCGACAACGCCGACGGGATGCTCCCCATCGAGTACAGCGAGGTGACGATCCGTCGCACCCTGTTCCGCAACGGCGGTTCCGAGTACGCCATCAACGGCGACGGCGTTCGGCTCCTCGACGTGCAGGAGCTGCTGAGCGACACCGGTCTCGGCAAGGAGATGCACGTCATCGTGGGGCAGGGACGCCTCGACGCCGTGCTCCGCGCGACGCCGGAGGAGCGCCGAGGCTTCATCGAGGAGGCAGCCGGGATCCTCAAGCATCGCCGCCGCAAGGAGAAGACGGTGCGCAAGCTCGAGGCCATGGAGGCCAACCTCACGCGCCTGCGCGACCTCACGAACGAGGTGCGCCGACAGCTGAAGCCCCTCTCCCGGCAGGCCGACATCGCGAGGCGAGCGCAGGGCATCCAGGCCATCGCCCGCGACGCGAAGGCGCGCCTGCTCGCCGACGACGTCGTGCAGCTGCGCGCAGCCCTGCGGCTCGCGACCGGCATCGAGCAGGAACGCTCCGAGGAGCGGGTCGTGCTGCAGGAGAAGCTCACGGCCGCGCTCAACCGGGCCGAGCTGCTCGCCGCCGAGAACCGCGGAGACGCTGCCGACGGTGCGCGCCGGGTCGTGTTCGACCTCGAGAGCGTGCGCGAACGCATCCAGAACCTCAACGCGCTCGCCTCGCAGCGCAAGGGGCTCCTCGTCTCGCGCCTCGAGTCGCCCGCGTTCGTGCCGACCGTGACCCTGGAGGCCGTTGACGCGGCGCGCCGGGAGACGGAGGCGCTCGCGGGGCGTGCCGCCGAGGCCGAAGCGCTCTGGGAGGCGACGAAGCTCGCTACGCAGGATGCGCGTGCCGCCCTCGACCGCATCGACGTGGAGATCCAGGCCCAGGCGACCCGGATCTCCGCCTACGACCTCAGCCGCAGCGAGCTGCGCGGCGCCGCCGACACGGCCGCCTCGAAGCTGGCGTCCGTGCGGGGCGAGGTGCTCAGGCAGCGCAACGCGCGCGACGCTGCAAGCGACCGCCTCGCGCAGGCGACGAAGGCCAAGGAGGAGCTCGACGCGACCGCAGTCCAGAGCGCCTCCGACTCGAGCGAGCTCGACGCCGCCTACAAGCGCGCCGAGGCGGCGCAGCGTGAAGCGGAGCAGGCACTCGACGCCGGACGCACCCGCGCCCACGAGCGCGAGCGCGAGCGCGACGCCCTCCAGGCGCGCGTGCAGGCGCTCACCCTCGCGACAGCCGCGAAAGACGGCACCGCCGCGCTCCTCGCCGCAGGCCTCGAGGGGGTCGAGGGTCCCGTCGCCGAGCACCTCCGCATCGACGAGGGCTACGAGGCCGCCATCGCCGCCGCCCTCGGTTCGACGGCCGACGCGGTCCTCGCGAGCGACGCCGATGCCGCGTTCCGAGTGCTCGCGCACGCCACGGGGGAGAAGCTCGGGCTCGTCGAGATCGTCGCCGAACTCGGCGAGGGCAGGCCCGTCCGGGCGGGTTCCACGACCCCGATGCTGCCGGAGGGCCTCCGCCCCGCGGCTGCTCTGGTGCAGGGGCCACCCGCCATCACCGCCCTGCTCGCCCATGTGCACGTCAGCGAGACGCTCGACGAGGCACGGGCGGCGATGGCCGCACTGTCGTCCCCGGACGGCTCGGCCCCCGCAGGCGCAGGGCTCACCGTCGTCACCAGAGCAGGCGAGGTCCTCACGAGCACCTCGCTCCGCGGCGGGTTCGCGGAGGAGGGCACCAGCCGCCTCGAGCTGCTCGCCGCCCGCGACCGAGCATCCGCACGCCTTACCGTGGTCACAGACGAACTCGACCAGGCCGCGCTTGCGCTCGCCGAGCACCGGGCCGCGTCGCAGGCGGCGAAGGCCGAGGCGAAGCGCACGCTCGACGCCCTCCGCGCCTTCGACGGCGCCCTCGCCGCCGAGCGAGAGCAGCTGAACCGGGCCAGCGCGCGAGTGGATGCGGGCAGCGCCGAGCTCGCGCGCGCCGCGAAGGCCTTCGACCTCGCCTCGAGCGGCGTCGAAGCCGCAGAGCAGGCGGCGCTCGCGGCGAAGAGGGCGCTCGCCGAGCACGAAGCCCTCCCGCGCCCCGAGCTCGACTCCTCGGCGCGCGTCGACGCCAACGCCGCCGTCGAGCGTGCCCGCGAAGCCGAAGTCGAGGCCCGGCTGCAGCTCGAGACCCTGCGCGAGCGGTCCCGAAGCGAGCGCCTCCGTGCCGATTCCCTCGTCCGTCAGCTCGAAGCCGACCGCCAGGCTGCCGACAAGGCCGCCAGGGAGACGGTCGTGCGCCGCGCCGAACTCGCCCAGACCGAGCGCGTGCTCGCCGCCATCCCGAGCCTCACCGCCGCCGTCCAGGCGTCGCTCGCCGAAGCCCAGCAACAGCTCGCCGAAGCCGAGCGCGAGCGCGCCGCCCAGCACGAGGAGCTCGGCCAGCTCCGCCAGACGGAGCAGCAGCTGCGAGCGCGCCTCAGCGAGATCACCGAGGACGTGCACTCGATCGAGCTGCAGATCTACGAGAAGAAGAGCTCCCTGCGCTCCACCCTCGAGCGGGCAGCGAGCGAGCTGCGCCTCGCCGAGGCGGTCCTCGTCGCCGAGTACGGTCCCGACCAGCTCGTGCCGGCGGACGACGACGCGCTGCGCGCCAAGGCCGAGCGCATCGCCTCCGCGCTCGCCGAGCAGCGAGCCAGGCACGAGGTTGCGGGCGAGGGTGAGGCGGCCGCAGAAGCCGAGGACTCGGCGGCGGCGGCGAGCGACGCTGACGCGGGCGTGAGGGAGGGCGAGGCCGCTGACGCAGCCGGCCAGCCGAGTGCATCCAGTGCATCCAGCGCAGCAGGCACCGCAGCCGACAGCGCCGAGCACTCCGACGCCACCGCCGAGCAGGCCGACAGCAGCGCCGAGAGCAGCACCGCTGCCCAGGCCGCGGCAGCGATCTCGGCCGGGGCCGTCCCCGCGCTCGCGGAGCAGCTCGACGACGACCTCGCCGCGACTCTCGAGGGGGACGCCGAGGAGGAGTTCGTGGGCGTGCCGTTCGTTCGCGCGGAGCAGCAGGCGCGCCTCGCCGCGGCAGAGCGCAAGATGTCCACGCTCGGCCGCATCAACCCGCTGGCGCTCGAGGAGTTCGCGGCGCTCGAGCAGCGGCACGCGTTCCTCGCCGACCAGCTCGACGACCTCGCCGCGACGAAGGCCGACCTGCTCCGCATCGTGGGCGACATCGACGAGCGCATGCGCACCGTCTTCGAGGCCGCCTTCGAGGACACCAGGGCCGCGTTCCACACGGTCTTCCCGATTCTCTTCCCCGGCGGCTCCGGCGACATCACGCTCACCGCCCCCGACGACATGCTCACGACCGGCATCGAGGTCTCGGTGCGGCCGGCCGGCAAGAAGATCGAGCGCCTCTCGCTGCTCTCCGGCGGCGAGCGCTCGCTCGCGGCGGTCGCGATCCTCGTGTCCATCTTCAAGGCCAGGCCCAGCCCGTTCTACATCATGGATGAGGTCGAGGCCGCCCTCGACGACGCCAACCTCGGTCGACTGCTCGCGGTCTTCGAGGAGCTCCGCGCGTCCAGCCAGCTCATCGTCATCACCCACCAGAAGCGCACAATGGAGATCGCCGACGCCCTCTACGGCGTCTCGATGCGGCAGGACGGCGTGTCTGCCGTCGTGGGTCAGCGCATCCACCGCACCGAGGACCAGCCCGCCGCCTGAGCGCCGCCCGCCGGCCCGGCCCCGGCGCCGCGTGCCTGCCTCTTGCCGCACCCCGCCTGCGCCGCACCCCGCCTGCGCCGCGCCCCCGCCCTGGGATCGCTGCCAGTCAATGCCCCCTCAGACCGTGGGCCTGAGGGGGCATTGACTGGCAGCGATCCCAGGGC
>NZ_PSYC01000041.1:0-8795 GCF_002931515.1 Pseudoclavibacter sp. RFBG4
GGGCGTGGGCGTGGGCGTGGGCGCGCGCGGGGCGTGGGCGTAGGGGTGCGCGGGGCGTGGGTGTGGGCGCGGGACGGCGCGGCACCGGGGACCGAACTACTCGGCGGCGAGGACCTCTTCGACCGGGCGGTAAGCGAGGCCGAGCGCCGTGGCGACACCTCGGTTGGTGACGTGCCCGCCGTGCACGTTGAGGCCGAGCGCGAGGGCACTGTCCTCCCGCATGGCCCGCTTCCAGCCCTTGTCGGCGATGGCGGTCACGTACGGGAGCGTCGCGTTCGTGAGGGCGCGCGTCGAGGTCTCCGGCACGGCACCCGGCATGTTGGCGACGCAGTAGTAGATCGAGTTGTGCACGGCGAACGTCGGGTCATCATGCGTCGTGGGGTGGGAGCCCTCGAAGCATCCGCCCTGGTCGATCGCGATGTCGACGAGCACCGAGCCCTTCTTCATGCCCGCCACCATCGTGTCCGTGACGAGCTTCGGGGCGGCGGCGCCCGGGATGAGGACGGAGCCGACGACCAGATCGGCCTCGGCGAGCTGCGCAGCGATCTCGTACGCCGACGATGCCCGCGTCTGGATCTTGCCCTGGAACTGCACCTCGAGCTCCCGCAGGCGCGGGATGTTCAGGTCGATGATGGTGACGTCCGCGCCCATACCGACGGCGTTCGCGGCGGCGTGCTCCCCGGCGACACCGCCGCCGATGACGACGACCTTCGCCTTCGGGGTGCCGGGCACGCCGCCGAGCAGCAGGCCGCGTCCGCCAGCGGCCTTCATGAGGTGGTAGGCGCCGACCTGGGTGGCGAGGCGGCCGGCGACCTCGCTCATGGGCGTGAGCAGCGGCAGGGAGCGGTTCGGGAGCTGCACCGTCTCGTACGCGATGGCGGTCGTACCGGCGTTCGCGAGCGCCTCCGTCTGCGCGCGGTCGGCGGCGAGGTGCAGGTAGGTGAAGAGCACCAGCTCGGGGCGCATGTGGCGGTACTCGGCGGCGATGGGTTCCTTCACCTTGAGCAGCAGCTCGGCCGTCGACCAGACCTCGTCTGCGGTCGCGAGGATGCGCGCACCCGCCGCCTCGTAGGCGGTGTCGGCGATCGCCGAGCCGAGGCCGGCGCCCGCCTCGATGAAGACCTGGTGGCCGTGGCGCTCCAGCTCGTGGACCCCGGCGGGCGTGATGGCCACGCGGTTCTCGTTGTTCTTGATCTCCGTCGGGACCCCGATGCGCATGATTACCCCTTTGTGTTCGTGCTCGTTCGGTGCTTCTCTCCGGCAATCATGCGCAGAACGTGTTTCGAATACGTTGAACGCCGAAGAAACATCGGCATGTGAGGGAGAATCGGTGCAAAACTTCGATAAGGAGGCACGCGCGTGGGTGATATGCCGAAGGAACTACGGGCCGTCGACGGCGGAGTGCTCGACGATGTCGACCGCCGTCTCGTCGAGCTGCTGCAGGCCAACTCACGGCAGTCGAACACGCAGCTCGCGACCGCGGTCGGTATCGCCCAGTCGACGTGCATCGCGCGTGTGCGCTCGCTCGTCGATCGCGGCATCATCACGAGGTTCACGGCGGATGTGGGCCTGCCGCAGCTGGGCCTCGCGCTGCAGGCGCTCATCAGCGTCAACATCCGCTCGGGGCAGCGTCAGGAGCTCGCGCACTTCGCGGAGGAGATGCGTGCGCTGCCCGAGGTCGTGCAGATCTTCTTCCTCGGCGGCTCGGAGGACTTCATCGTGCACGTCGCCGTCCGCGATTCGAACGACGCGCGGGAGTTCGTGGTGGCGAACCTGTCGACGCACCCTGCCGTCGCCTCCACTCGAACGAGCATCGTCTTCGACCACCACCGCATCCGCTGAGCTACCGCGTCGTGCGTGCCGCGTCGTGCGTGCCACACGGCAAGACGTCGGTCCTTGGCGGATTCACGGAGGTGGCGACCTGCAGAGACCCCAGGTCTGCGAGCGTACGGGGCCGTACCCCTCGCAGACCTCGGGGATGTGCAGGTGCGGCGGTGCGCAGGCCTGCGCAAGGCCGAGGTCTGCGTAGCCGGAGTGCGCCCGACCCACAGGGCCCCTTCATCTCCACGCCGACCCAACGCTGACCCTGAGCAGCGCTGACCAGCCCGCTCCGGCACCCGCAACGGCACCCGCACCTCATCCCGTGATCTGAGAACGCAGTAGCCGAAACCGCCGAGACGTTCTTATTCTGTGTGCATGGATCCAGCAGCGCAGGCGCAGGACGACCTCGTCGCGACCCTCATCGTGCGCGGCAGGATCCGAGACCCGCGCGGCGTCTGGGGGCCAGGCGAGGTGTGGGCGGCGGGGCCGCGCATCGTCGCGGTGCAATCGGGCCGCTCCCGCACCCCGGCACCCGCTGGCGCCCGCATCGTCGACGTCGGCGACGCCTACGTGCTGCCCGGGGTGGTGGATGCGCACGTGCATTCCCTCTCGCACGGCGGCGAGGGCATCGCCGCGGCGACGAGGGCCGCCGCGGCCGGCGGCGTGACGACGATCGTCGAGATGCCCTATGACGGCACCGGCCCCATCAACAGCCTCGACAGGCTCCGGGCGAAGCAGGACCTCGCGAACGATGAGGCGCACATCGACGTGGCGCTCCTCGGCACGCTCGCCCCCGGCGGTGGCTGGCGCGCGGCCGGCGAGCTCGCCGAGGCGGGTGCCGCGGGCTTCAAGGTGTCGCTGTTCCACACGCACGAGACGCGCTTTCCTCGCATCGACGACCGCGAGCTGCTGAGCGTCATGGCCGCGGTTCGGGACGCGGGACGCACCCTGTGCACGCACGCCGAGAACAACGAGATCATCCAGGCGCTCCTCAGCGAGGAGCGAGCGGCGGGCAGCACCGACCCGCAGTCGCACTCACGTTCTCGCCCGCCCGTCTCGGAGACGCTGGGTGTGCTGACGGCACTCGAGGTCGCCGCCGACACTGGGGCCAGGCTGCACGTCTGCCACCTGTCGCTTCCCCGCAGCGTCGACCTGGTCGACTGGTACCGGACGCAGGGCGCCGACGTCACGCTCGAGACCTGCCCGCACTACCTGACCTTCACCCAGGACGACCTCGAGACGCAGCGGGGGCGCCTGAAGATCAACCCGCCGTTGCGGGACGCGAAGGCCCGCGACGGGCTGTGGGATCGCCTCGGCAGGGGTCTGGTGAGCGTGGTCAGCTCGGACCACGCCCCGTGGTCGAGAGAGCTGAAGGACCACGACGTCATGCTCGACAACAGCTCGGGCGCGCCGGGTGTGCAGACGCTCGTCGCCGCGACGCTGGGCGGCGCGCTGCGTCGTGATCCGTCCGGCACGCTCCTGGCGCAGGCGGTGGATGCGCTCACGATCAGCCCAGCGCGCCGGTACGGTCTCGACGCTCGCAAGGGGGCGCTCGAGGTCGGCAAGGACGCCGACATCGTCGTGTTCACGCCGGGGGACGCATCCATCGAACTCGACCGGATGCTCTCGAACGCCGGCTGGACGCCATACGAGGGCATGTCGCCCGGCGGCAGTGTGACGCACACCTTCTCGCGCGGCGAGCTCGTCTACTCCGACACCGCTGGGCTCCTGGCGCGCGCGGGTCGGGGAGAGGTGCTGGTCTGACCATGAGCGATCTGCGACCGAAGGCGGACCCGAACGGACGGCCCATATCGGGGGGAGCGGCTGCCTCCGGCGGGTCCGGGGGGACCGGGGGAGCCGCGTACAAGTCGCTGCACCGGGGCCTTGAGATCCTGCAGCTCATCCAAGGCCGAGGGCGGCTCAAGATCTCGGAGATCAGCAGCGAACTCGGGATGCCGCTGTCGACCGTGTACCGCTACGTGACCGTGCTTCGAGACGCGGGCTTCGCGATCGAGATCGACGGCTACCTCATGCCGTCGAGCCGCCTCGCGGAGAGCGACGACGCCTCCCCGCACCTCGTGCGCTACGCGGCGCCCGTTCTGCGCCGCCTCAGGGAGCTCACCGGCATGACGGCGATCCTCGCCGTGCGCGTGCACATCACGGCCGTGTGCCTGGAGGTGTCGTACGCGCATCCGCAGCACCGCATCCCCTTCGGCCGCGGGAAGGTGCGCAGCCTCTACGCGGGGGCGACGGCCCTGCCCCTGCTCGCGTACGCGCCGAAGAAGGTCGTGCGCGAGCTGCTCTCCGGCGGCCTCCGCGCGTACACGACCGCGACGATGAGCCCGGAGATGATCGAGCCGTACCTGCGGCAGGTGCGCGCCGAGGGGCACGCCGTCTCCTACGGGCAGATCACCCCTGGCATGGTCGGCATCGGGGTGCCCGTCTTCGCGGGCGGCCGAGTGCTGTGCTCCCTGTCTCTTGTCGGTGACGAGCGGCAGACTGGGGTACTGGATGAGCGCGTCGCGCTCCTCAAGCAGGGAGCTGCAGAGCTCGCCGCGAAACTGCCGTCGAACGTCGACCTCGAAGTCTGGAGCGACCAGAGTGCCTGAAATCGCCGCGAACCCCGCAGCCCCGTCCCCCGCCTTCGAGGAGTCCGCGCCGCCCGTGTCCGGGCCGCTCGCGAGCCCCATCCTCGCGCGTGGAACGCAGCCGATCACCGCGCAGCGCGGCACGAAGCTGCGCGCGAGGAACTGGCGGGCCGAGGGCCTGCTTCGCATGTTCGAGAACGTGCTCGAGGTTGGCGAGAACGCGGCGGAGCTCATCGTCTACGCGTCGCTCGGCAAGGCCGCCCGCAACTGGGACGAGGCCTGCCGCATCGTGAACTCGCTGCTCGAACTCGACGAGGCCGAGACGCTGATCCTGCAGACGGGCGCCGCGGTCGGCGTCATGTCGACGAAGCGCGACTCGCCCATGGTGCTCTCCGCCGTCAACAACACCGTCGGCAACTGGGCGACCAGCGACCGCTTCTACGAGCGGTATCGGGCCGGGCAGACCATCTGGGGCGGGCTGACGGCCGCCGCCTGGCAGTACATCGGAAGGCAGGGCGTGCTGCAGGGCACGTACGAGCTCCTCCGCGAGGTGCTGGTCCAGCACTACGACGCGCGGGCGGAGGGCCGGTGGATGCTCACGGCCGGGCTCGGCGGCATGGGCTCAGCCCAGCCCATCTCGGCGCGCATCCTCGGCCTGTCGTCGCTGACCGTGGAGGTCGACGAGGTGAAGATCGACCGGGCGCTCGCGGTGGGCGGCGTCGACGTCCTCGCGCCCTCGCTCGACGACGCGCTGGCGCTGCTCGAGGCGGCACGTGCCGAGGGCATCCCCGCCGCCGTCGCGCTCCGCGCCAACGCGGCGGCCGTCTTCGCGGAGCTCGCCGCGCGCGGCGTGACCCCGGACATCGTCACCGACCAGACCGCCGCGCACGACGCGCGCTACGGCTACGTGCCCCTCGAGTACACGCTCGACGAGTGGATCGCCGCCCGTGTGTCCGAGCCGGAACGCGTCGAGGCCCTGGCACGCGCCTCCATGGCCAAGCAGGTCGAGGCCATGCTCACGCTGCAGGAACGCGGATCCATCGCCTTCGAGAACGGCAACAACCTTCGGGTGAAGGCGCTCGAGCACCTCGGCGAGAGCGAGACCGAGCGGGTCAACCGCATCCCCGGCTTCATGGAGGCCTATCTTCGGCCGCTCTTCGCGCGCGGCATCGGCCCCTTCCGCTGGGTGTGCCTGTCCGGCGACGTCGAAGACCAGCTGACCATGGATGCGCTCGCATCCTCGCTCTTCCCAGACCGGCCCGAGGTCGCCGAGTGGCTCGCGCTCGCGGGCGTCCACGTGCCGCAGCAGGGCCTCCCCGCGCGGTCCTGCTGGCTCGGGCACGGCGAACGCTCGCGCCTCGCGCAGGCCGCGAACGAGCTCGTCGCCGACGGCCGGCTCACGGCTCCCGTGCTCTTCAGCCGCGACCACCTCGACTCCGCCGGCATGACCCATCCGCGCATCGGCACCGAGGGCATGCGAGACGGCTCCGACGGCGTCACCGACTGGCCGCTCCTCGACGCCATGCTGCTCTCCACCGCCGGGGCCGACCTCGTCGCGATCCATTCGGGTGGCGGCGGCTACACCGGGTGGATGCAGTCCGCCGGTGTCTCCATCGTCGCCGACGGCAAACCGGAGACCCTCGAACGCCTCCGCCTGGCCCTCGACCTCGACACGGGGCTCGGCGTCATCCGCCACGCCTCCGCCGGCTACGAGGAGGCCGCGTCGGCCATCGCGCGGAACGGCGAGACGGGCGACGCCCCCATCGCCGCCCTCGGGCTCGCCGCGCGCGGCGTCTCCGCGGCCGCCGTGCCGGCCGCAGGAGAGACCGCAGAGCCGACGGCATCCACCCCCACCGACCCCGAAGGGAACGCCCGTGCGTGAACTGACCCAGGAAGACGCCGTCCACGGAGTGCTCGGAGGCGGTGTGCTCGCGTGCGGCGGCGGCGGGTGGAAGCACCACGGCGAGCTCATGGGCCGCATGGCGACCGAGCTCAACAGGCCGGTCCTTGCGAGCATCGACGAGCTCCCGGAGGACAGCTGGGTGGCGACGGTCACCGCGATCGGCGCGCCAGCCGCGAAGAACTGGGAGATCCGCCCCGTCGACTACGTGCACGCCCTGCAGGAGCTCATCAGGGCGACTGAGGTGCCCATCTCGGCCGTCATGACCGCCCAGAATGGCTACTCGACGACCCTGAACGGCTGGATCCAGTCGTCCGTGCTCGGCGTCAAGGTGCTGGATGCGGCCGGAGACGTGCGCGCGCACCCGACGGGCAAGCTCGGTTCGCTCGGCCTCGCCGAGCGAGAAGGCTACGTGGCGACGCAGGTCGTGTCGGGCGGCAACCGCGCCCTCCACGGCCACTTCCTCTCCGTGAACCGGGGCACGATCAACACGTGCGACGACGTGCTGCGCGACATCTCGGTGCGCACGGGCGGATTCATCGCCGCAGCCCGCAACCCGGTCGAGCTGAGCTACGTGCGCGAGCACGCCGCGCATGGTTCCATCTCGCTCGCCCTCGACCTCGGCAGGGACATGGCGGCGGCGCTCCGGAAGCGCGGCGCCGGCAAGCAGGAGGCGTTCGTGCAGGCAGTCGTCGAACGCCTCGGCGGCACGGTCGTCTCGCGCGGGCCGCTCGGCCTCGAGGTGCCGACCGACACACACGGAGGCTGGGACCACGGCACCTTCCGCATCGGCGACTTCACGGTGCCGTACCTCAACGAGTACATGGCCATCGAGTCGGGCGGGGAGCGCATCGCGACCTACCCGGACACGATCATCCTCCTCGATCCGAAGCTCGGAGAGGCGGTCGCGGTGAAGGATGCCGCCGAGGGGCAGGAGGTTGTGCTCGTGTCGGTGCCGGCCTCCGCGCTGCCGGTGTCGTCGTCGGCGATCGACGAGTCCGGGCTCGCCGAGATCGAGCAGATCATGGGCATCGACTTCCTGAAGTACCGCGACTCGGGACTCGTCGGCGGAACGGCCGGCTATGTCGGCTGACACCGCGGATGCGCTGCTCGGCCCCGTCGACCCGTCGCGGCTGCGTCCAGACCAGCAGCGGGTGCTCGCCGACCTGACCGAGCTCGCCGGCCTCATCGAGAGCGCAGAGCCAGGGTTCTCCCGTCGGGTGTTCTCCGATGCGTACCGTGCGGGGCGCGAATGGGTGCGCGACCGGATGCGCGCATCCGGTCTCGACGCGCACATCGACCCGGCGGGCAACGTCGTCGGGGTGCTGCGCGGCGCGAACTCGTCGCTGAAGCCCCTCATGACCGGTTCGCACACCGACACCGTGCACGCGGGCGGACGCTACGACGGCATCGTGGGCGTGCTCGGCGGCATCGAGGTCGCTCGGCGCCTGCGCGAGGCGGGCATCACGCTCGCACGCGACCTGTACGTCGTCGACTTCCTCGGCGAGGAGGCGAACTCGTTCGGCGTCTCCTGCATCGGCTCGCGCTCCATCGCGGGGCTGCTCCTCCCCGAGCACCTCGAGCGCACGAACGGCGACACGGCGCTTCGGCTCGGCGACGCCATGACGGGGTTCGGCCTCGACACGGGCGGCGCCCTCGGCCAGGCCTGGGCACCCGGCTCCCTGCACGCCTACCTCGAGCTGCACATCGAGCAGGGGCCGCAGCTCGAACGCAGCGGCAAGCAGATCGGCGTCGTGACGGCGATCGCGGGCATCGAACGCCTCATGGCCGCGTTCTCGGGCCGAGCCGACCACGCGGGCACCATGCCCATGCAGGGCAGGCACGACGCGCTCATCGCGGCCGCCGAGGCGATCCTCACGATCGAGCGAGAGGCGTGCGGGGCCCCCATCCACGGCGTATCGACGACGGGCCGGATCGAGTCGTCGCCTGGCTCCTTCAACATCGTTCCAGACGAGGCGCGCATCTGGGCGGAGATGCGCAGCGTGGATGCGTCGTGGCTGCACGGCGCGAAGCGTCGCGTCGCCGAGGACATCGCTGCGGCCGCCGCGCTCCGCGGCGTCGAGACCGCCATCGAGTGGCTCAACGACCAGGACCCGGTCGCGGCCGACCCCGACGTGCAGCGCCTCCTTGGCGACGCCGCGGACGCGCTCGGCTACACGTGGGAGGCCGTGCCGTCCGGCGCGGGCCACGACGCGGCGCACCTCGCGCACCTCGGCCCCATGGGCATGATCTTCGTGCCATCGGTCGGCGGGCGCAGCCACGTGCCCGAGGAGTTCACCGAGGCCGACGACATCGCGGTCGGCATCCACGTGCTCGCGACGGCGCTCGTCGCCGCCGACCGCAGCGAGCGCCCCCTCGCCGCGAGCTGAGCACCCGCGTCGCGCCGGGCACCCGCCGCGACGCCGACCTCCTGCCCGGCCCCGGTTGCCCGGCGCTGCCTGCCCGCCCGTCCTGCCCGTCTGCCC
>NZ_PSYC01000021.1:0-7525 GCF_002931515.1 Pseudoclavibacter sp. RFBG4
GTCGACGCCGGTGGAGGCGTTCTCGGTGAAGTCGCCCTTCATGATGTGGGGGAACCCGGTCGCGAGCTCCACGACCTCGAGGCCCCGCTGGATCTCGCCAGCGGCGTCGGAGACGACCTTCCCGTGCTCGGAGGTGATGATGCGCGCGAGCTCCAGCTTCCGCTCGTTCAACAGCTCACGGAACTTGAAGATGATGTTCTGGCGCTTCGCGATCGAGGTGTTCGACCAGCCGGGGAACGCGGCCTTCGCGGCGGCGATCGCGGCGTTGATCTCCGCGTCGTCGGCGAGAGCGACGTTGCTCGTCGCGGTGCCGAGGGCGGGGTTGAAGACCGGCGAGGTGCGCGTGGGCGTCGAGGTCGAGGGGGCGCCGTTGATCCAGTGCTGGATCGTGGGCAGAGCAGTGTCAGTCATTGATCTTCCTTCGCTGTGGTGCGCCGGCCGGGAGCGGCGCTTGTGGATGCGGCAGCTGCCGCGACGAGAGGGTGTTGGGGGTCCGAGCTCAGCTCGGGGTGTGCACGAGGCTCGCGGCCGTGTCGACGGCGGCAGCGACGTCGCCATCGGCGGGGTAGAGGAGCGTGCGGCCGACGACGAGCCCGCGAACACCGGGGAGGGCGAGGGCGTCGGCCCACTTGGCGTACACCGCCTCCTGGTCGCCGTTCGGCTCTCCGCCGAGCAGCAGGGTCGGGAGTGTCGTCGCCGCCATGACGCGTTCCATCTCGGGGACGACGGGCAGCTTCATCCAGGTCGAGCCCGAGCTGTTGCCGAGGCCGGAGGTGATGGCGATCGAGTTGATGACGGCGTCGGGGGAGAGGTCGTTGACGATCCGGCCGTCCTTCCACTCGCTCATGAACGGCTCGAGCATGATCGGGAGGGATGCCGCCGCTGCATCGTCGACGGCGCGGGCGTTGGCCTCGAGCGTCGAGACGGTGCCCGCATCCGCGAGATTCACGCGGACGAGCGTCTTCGCGAAGTCGATGCCGTCGCGAACCATCGAGTCGACGTCGTAGCCCGTGAATCGGTCGTCCATCTCGAAGCTCGCGCCGCGGAGCCCGCCACGGTTCATGGAGCCGACGATGAGCTTGTCGTCGAGCACGCCGAGCAGGGCGAGGTCGTCGATGATGTCGGGTGTGCCGAGCACGCCGTCCACGCCGGGGCGGGACAGGGCGAGCGCGAGCCGGTCGAGCAGGTCGTAGCGGTCGGCCATCGCCATGGCGTCGTCGCGGACGCCGAGGGCGCCACGTG
Source organism: Pseudoclavibacter sp. RFBG4 (assembly GCF_002931515.1). Lineage (NCBI taxonomy): Bacteria > Bacillati > Actinomycetota > Actinomycetes > Micrococcales > Microbacteriaceae > Pseudoclavibacter > Pseudoclavibacter sp. RFBG4. The sequence continues at coordinate 1,243 of NZ_PSYC01000021.1, forward strand.
CCGGGTGGTCGGCGGCGACGAAGAACAGCCGGCGATCCTCGGGGAGCAGCGACGAGCGCCGGACGCGGTTGGCGAGGGCCGCCCGCAGCGCGGAGGGGCCGTCGGCTCGAGCGTCACGGAGCCGCTCGAAGGCCGCGTCGTCGAGGATCCGGTAGTGCTCAGGCAAGGGAGTTCTCCTTCAGGATCTCGTCGACCTCCGCCGTCGAGGGCATCGCGGTCGAGCATTCGAGTCGCGACGCCACGATGGCTCCCGCGACGTTCGCGAAGCGCAGGATGTGCTCGAGGTCCCACCCGGCGATGAGTCCCTTGCAGAAGGCCCCGCCGAAGCTGTCGCCGGCTCCGAGGCCGTTGACGACGTCGACGAAGTGCGTCGGCACCTCGATGGAACCCTCTCGGGTCTTCGCCAGCACGCCGCGGGGGCCCTGCTTGACGACCGCGATGTCGACGCCTCGCTCGAGGAGCGCGTCAGCTGCGCGCTGCGGCTCGGTCTCGCCGACCGCGACCTCGCACTCCTCCTTGTTGCCGATGGCGATGGTCGACTGCGCGAGGATGGGCTCGATGGCGGCCGTCGCGGTCGCCGCGTCCGGCCAGAACATGGCGCGGTAGTCGAGGTCGAGGATGGTGTGGTCGCGGCGGGCGCGAGCTGCGAACGCCGCGTGGTGGGCCGCGCGGCTCGGCTCCTCGGAGAGGCCGGTCACGGTCGCCCAGAAGATCTTGGCGTCACGGATCGCGTCCAGGTCGAGCGTCTCGGTCTCGATGTTGAGGTCCGGAGCCTTCGGCTGGCGGTAGAAGTAGAGGGGGAAGTCGTCCGGGGGGAAGATCTCGCAGAACGTGACCGGGGTCGCAAGCGAGTCGTCGCGGGTGACGAAGTCGCTCTTGACGCCGAGGCGCTCGAGCTCGCGGACGATGTACCGACCGAAGGGGTCGTCTCCCGTGCGGGTGATGACCGCCGAGCTCAGGCCGTGCTTGGCTCCGGCGACGGCGACGTTGGTCGCGCTGCCGCCGAGGAACTTCCCGAAGGTCGAGACGTCCTCGAGCCCGACTCCGGTCTGGAGGGGGTAGATGTCGACGCCGACACGACCGAGCGTGATGAGGTCGAGGGGCGACGTAGCTGTTGTAGTGGTCATACGGCTCTGTACAACTTTCAGTCCGATGGTGAACGAGGACGAGAGTCAGCATACACCTAATGTCCTGACAAAGTAACAAAGTCTGACGGAGAGACTTCGAGACCGTCCGAGGTGCCGCGTCAGGCCTTGAGCTCGGCGATGAGGGAGTCGACGACGGGCACGAGCGCGCCGTCGTGCTCCTCGGTGACGCGGCGCTGGCGGTCGCTCGACGACCCGCTCTCGATGATGTCCGCGATCGCTGCGAGCTCCTCCGCGCAGCCCAGATCCTCGGCGACTCGCAGGTAGTCGCCCTGGATGCGCTCGGTCAGCACCTCGGTCACGGGACGCTCGTTGCCCTCCGCATCCTCGATGATGATGGCGTCGAGCCCGTAGCGCGCGGCACGCCACTTGTTCTCGCGGACGAACCACGAGGGAAGCCGATCCGTGTCGCGCCCCGCGTCGAGCTGGCGAGAGGCGTGCTCCACGATCACGTGGTTGAGCGCGACCATGGCCCCGAGCTCGCGGAGGTTGGTCGCCCCATCCGAGATGCGGATCTCCACCGTGCCCCACTGTGCTGACGGTCGCACGTCCCAGCGCAGCTCCTGCACCTCGTCGACGATGCCCGTGTGCAGCACGTCGTGCGCGACGCGCTCGTAGTCCTCCCACGTCTCCATCTCCGGCGGGAGGCCGCCGGTCGGGAGCTGCTGGAAGATCATCGTGCGGTGGGAGCTGAACGTCGTGTCCTCGCCCTGCCAGTACGGGCTCGACGCCGAGAGCGCGAGCATGAGCGGGTAGTTCGCCAATGCGGCCCGCATGATCGCCGGGACCTTCCGGCAGTCCTCGACCCCGACGTGCGTGTGCACGCCCCAGATCGCCAGCTGGCCTCCCCAGCGGCCGGATCGCTCCGCGACCATGCGGTAGCGCTCGCCGGGCGAGCGCTGCTGCTCGCGCCACTTGGAGAACGGATGCGTGCCAGAGCCGATCACGCCGGCACCCGCGGCATCCGCGGCGGCCAGCAGCTCGTCCCTGAGTCCCCGGAGCTCGCCAACCGCCGACCCCGCCGAGCGGTGCACGCCCGTCACGAGTTCGACGGTGTTCGTGAGGAACTCCTTCGTGAACCGCTCATCGTCGAGACGAGAGATCAGTTCATGGCCGATGCCGGTCAGCTCGCGCGACTCAGCGTCGACGATACCGAGCTCCCATTCGACACCGAGTGTCGAACGCTCTGATGAGGCGAAACGCATGGTTGAAGCGTAGACGCACGAGGGCATGCGGCGTGTCTGCATTGCGGCCCGATCCGCATCCGCCGCAAGATAGGGGGAGGAGTCGGGCGACGGCACGCGCCGCCCGAGATCGGAGGCCCCATGCGCTACTCGGATGCCCTCGCAGAGCTCGCCACGACCGGGGCCCAGGACTTCGTGCCCTACGTCATCGGCGCCGTTCTCCTCGTCCTCGTGGGTGGGATCATCCTCTTCTTCGTGCAGCGCAGACAGCGCCGAGCGGAGCGCGCGAATGAGGCTTCGATCGACCCGCAGGGTCGTTCGGGGTCCGGCGACGATTCTGCGGTTGGCTAACTGGCCGAGAATCTGCCAAACTAGGCAGTTGAGCCTCGTGGGCTCGACCCTCTAATCCGGCCCACGGTTCACCATTGAGCTCTGCCGAGTGTGCCCCACGCCCTCCGGCTGTCGTTCGCCGATACACACACCATCAGGAGACACGTGGCTGTCAAAATTCGTCTGAAGCGCCTTGGAAAGATCCGGGCACCCTACTACCGCATCGTCGTCGCCGACTCGCGCACCAAGCGCGACGGTCGCGTCATCGAGGAGATCGGCAAGTACCACCCCACCGAGAACCCCTCGTTCATCGAGGTCGACTCGGAGCGTGCACAGTACTGGCTGAGCGTCGGCGCACAGGCCTCCGAGGCCGTCGTCGTCCTGCTCAAGCTCACGGGCGACTGGGGCAAGTTCACGGGCGAGGGCTCGACCGAGAACCAGGTCAAGGCACCCGAGGCCAAGGCCCCGTTCGTGGCAGACGCCGGCAAGAAGCCGGTCCTCCGCCCGAAGGCTGAGCCCAAGGCAGCTCCGGCCGCCGAGGTCACCGAAGAAGCAGCGACCGAAGAGGTCGAGGCCTAGTCATGCTCGCTTCCGCGCTGGAACATCTCGTCAAGGGAATCGTCGATCACCCCGACGATGTCCGCGTGGACCGCAGCACGGCTGCACGCGGCGAGGTCCTCGAAGTGCGTGTGCACTCCGAGGACCTCGGCCGCGTCATCGGTCGCTCCGGCCGCACCGCCAAGGCGCTGCGCACCGTCGTGACCGCCCTTGCCGATGGCCGCCGAGTCCGCGTCGACGTAGTTGACGACTGAGGTGGCAGGCAAGAAGAAGGGCATCACCGAGCTCCGAGTGGGTCGGCTCACCAAGGCCCACGGCCTCAAGGGTGCCGTCAAGCTCGAGCTCTTCACCGACGAGCCAGCCCGGCGCTTCGTGCCAGGCGCCAGCTTCAGCCTGCAGGTGCCCGCCGAGAGCGAGTGGCACGGCAAGAGCCTGGAGCTCCAGGAGCTCCGCTGGTACAACGGCCACCCGGTCGGCTTCTTCGTCGGGGTCTCCGACCGCACAGCGGCCGAGAGCCTCGCCAAGGCGATCCTCTGGGTCGACTCCAACGACGCTGAAGAGCTCGAAGACGACGCCTGGTACGACCACCAGCTCGTCGGACTCGACGTCCAGCGCGAGGGCGTCTCCGTCGGCCAGGTCGTCCGCGTCGAGCACTTCCCTGCACAGGACCTGCTCGTCGTGAAGACCGCAGACGCGGAAGTGCTCGTCCCGCTCGTCAAGGCCATCGTCGCCGAGGTCGACCTCGAGGCCGGCATCGTCAGCGTCACGCCCCCAGGTGGCCTCTTCGAGGAGATCGAGGAGTCGCCCGCCGAGGCACCGGCCGAGCCTGCCGCCGCCAAGGTCGAGCCCATCGCTGCCGAGAACAAGACCAAGACCGAGGCCGAGTAACCGAGCCTCCACCATCCTCACGTCTGCGCGCCCGCGATCAACCGCGGGCGCGCATCCGCTTAAGCTGGAGCCCATGCGCGTCGACATCGTCACCATCTTTCCCGAGTTCTTCCAGGTGCTCGATGTCTCCCTGCTCGGCAGGGCCAGGCAGGACGGCATCATCGACGTTCGGGTGCACGACCTGCGCGACGCGACGACCGACCGGCACCGCACGGTCGACGACACTCCCTACGGCGGCGGCGCCGGCATGGTCATGAAGCCAGAGCCGTGGGGGCAGACGATCGACAGGATCCTCGACGAGGCCGCCGACGCCGAGACGGCTCCTGACGCCGACGCGGCAGCAAATGCCGACGCGGCAGCCCAGGAGGCCGGCGATGGCGACACCAGACCCCTCGTCGTCTTCCCATCACCCGCCGGAACGGTCTTCACGCAGGCAACCGCTCGGCGCTACGCGCTCGAGAAGCACATCGTGTTCGGCTGCGGCCGGTACGAGGGCATCGACCAGCGCGTCTTCGACGACACCGCGCAGCGCGCCAGGGTCGAGCTCGTGAGCCTCGGCGACTACGTGCTCAACGGGGGAGAGGTGGCTGTCACGGCAATGATCGAAGCCTTCGGTCGCCTGGTTCCCGGCGTCGTCGGCAACCCGGAGTCGCTCGTCGAGGAGTCGCACGAGGACGGCCTGCTCGAGTACCCGAGCTACACGAAGCCCGCCGTGTGGCGTGGCCGCGAGGTACCAGACGTGCTCCTGAGCGGGCACCACGCGAAGATCGCCAACTGGCGCCACGAGCAGCAGATCGAACGCACGCGACGCGTCCGCCCCGAGCTGCTGCCGCCGGAGGCCCGCTAGCCGCTCGGCGCGCTAGCTGCGCGCCGTCAGGATGATCGGATCGCCGTCGGTGATCACGACGGTGTGCTCGCTGTGCGCGCCTCGCGAGCCGTCTGCACTGCGCAGCGTCCAGCCGTCCGCGTCCTGGACCAGCTTGTCTGTCGTCTCGAGGAACCACGGCTCGATGGCCAGCACGAGGCCCGGCTTGAGCGGCATGCCCCGGTTGGCGCGCCCGCGGTTCGGGACGCTCGGCTCCTGGTGCATGGTGCGGCCGACTCCGTGGCCGCCGAACTCGACGTTGACGGGGTAGCCGGCATTCTTCGCGACCTGGCCGATGGCGTGGGAGATGTCGCCGAGCTTGTTGCCGGGGCGCGCGGCCTCGATGGCCGCATCCAGTGCCACTTCCGTCGTCGCCACGAGGCGCAGGTCCGCCTCGCGGGGCGTGCCGACCGCGACGGTGATGGCCGAGTCGCTGACCCAGCCGTCGACGGCGACCGCGAAGTCGAGCGTCAGCAGGTCGCCGTCCTTGAGGGAGTAGTCGTGGGGAAGGCCGTGCAGGACGGCATCGTTGACCGACGTGCAGATGACCTTGCCGAAGGGCGAGTTGCCGAAGGAGGGGTGGTAGTCGATGTAGCAGCTCTTCGCGCCGCGCTTGGTGATCAGCTCGTGCGCTCGAGCATCGAGCTCGAGGAGGTTCGTGCCGACTGCAGCGCTCTGCGAGAGCTCGCTGAGCACCTCGGCGACGAAGCGCCCCGCGGGTCGCATCTCTTCGATTTCCTTCTGGGTGCGCAGCTCGATCATCCGACAATCGTACCGGCGCTCGTGCCGTGAGCGAACGATCTGCCTCCGCTCGGGAACCTCCCGTAGCGTTGGCACATGGGCATCGGCCGACTCGTCTACCGCGCACTCCTCCCCGCGGCGCTCTTCCTCGCCGCCTGGCAGTTCGTGGGGTGGCTCATCCTCGGCGCCCCGGTCGGGCGATTGTTCGTCTTCGGATTCGCGGGTCTCGCCGCCGTCGCCGGGCTCCTCATCCTCTCCGCGAACTTCTGGCTCAGGCCGGATGTCCGCGAGTCCAAGGCGCTGCAGCTGCGCGATGTCCCCCTCATCGTCGTGCCCTGGCTGCTCTGGGCGGTCGGAGCCGTGGTTCCCGACGCTCCTGGGCTGTGGGTGCTCGCCGCCGCGTTCCTGTCCATGGTCGTCGCGGGCTCAATAGCGCGCAGACGGCTGACGGCTGTCGTCCAGGAGCGGCTGGCGGCCGCGCAGACCGCGGGTCCGCAGGCGAATCCGTTTGGCCTGTTCGGCGGCATGCCTGGCATGCCGACCCCTGGGATGCCCGGGGCGCCGGGGCGGGG
>NZ_PSYC01000068.1:0-5605 GCF_002931515.1 Pseudoclavibacter sp. RFBG4
CGATTCTTGAGAACTCAACAGCGTGCACTATGTCAAATGCCAATTTGATCCCGTGCCTCCTCCTTTGGAGGGGGTAAGGATTCCTTTTGGAAACATATTTGGACAATACAAGTCAGTACTGAACTTTCGGGTTTGGTGTTGTTTTGTTTTTTGTCAGTTTCAAACTTGTCATCGCACTTCGGTGTGGTGGCGTGATGTTTACCGGCGAGCCTTTGGGTTTGTTTGGTTGTTATTCATTTACGGAGAGTTTGATCCTGGCTCAGGACGAACGCTGGCGGCGTGCTTAACACATGCAAGTCGAACGATGAAGCCCAGCTTGCTGGGTGGATTAGTGGCGAACGGGTGAGTAACACGTGAGCAACGTGCCCATAACTCTGGGATAACCTCCGGAAACGGTGGCTAATACTGGATATCTAACGCGATCGCATGGTCTGTGTTTGGAAAGATTTTTTGGTTATGGATCGGCTCACGGCCTATCAGCTTGTTGGTGAGGTAATGGCTCACCAAGGCGACGACGGGTAGCCGGCCTGAGAGGGTGACCGGCCACACTGGGACTGAGACACGGCCCAGACTCCTACGGGAGGCAGCAGTGGGGAATATTGCACAATGGGCGAAAGCCTGATGCAGCAACGCCGCGTGAGGGATGACGGCCTTCGGGTTGTAAACCTCTTTTAGTAGGGAAGAAGCGAAAGTGACGGTACCTGCAGAAAAAGCACCGGCTAACTACGTGCCAGCAGCCGCGGTAATACGTAGGGTGCAAGCGTTGTCCGGAATTATTGGGCGTAAAGAGCTCGTAGGCGGTTTGTCGCGTCTGCTGTGAAATCCCGAGGCTCAACCTCGGGTCTGCAGTGGGTACGGGCAGACTAGAGTGTGGTAGGGGAGATTGGAATTCCTGGTGTAGCGGTGGAATGCGCAGATATCAGGAGGAACACCGATGGCGAAGGCAGATCTCTGGGCCATTACTGACGCTGAGGAGCGAAAGCATGGGGAGCGAACAGGATTAGATACCCTGGTAGTCCATGCCGTAAACGTTGGGCGCTAGATGTGGGGACCATTCCACGGTTTCCGTGTCGTAGCTAACGCATTAAGCGCCCCGCCTGGGGAGTACGGCCGCAAGGCTAAAACTCAAAGGAATTGACGGGGGCCCGCACAAGCGGCGGAGCATGCGGATTAATTCGATGCAACGCGAAGAACCTTACCAAGGCTTGACATATACCGGAAACGTTCAGAAATGTTCGCCCCGCAAGGTCGGTATACAGGTGGTGCATGGTTGTCGTCAGCTCGTGTCGTGAGATGTTGGGTTAAGTCCCGCAACGAGCGCAACCCTCGTCGTATGTTGCCAGCACGTAATGGTGGGAACTCATATGAGACTGCCGGGGTCAACTCGGAGGAAGGTGGGGATGACGTCAAATCATCATGCCCCTTATGTCTTGGGCTTCACGCATGCTACAATGGCTGGTACAATGGGCTGCAATACCGCGAGGTGGAGCGAATCCCAAAAAGCCAGTCTCAGTTCGGATTGGGGTCTGCAACTCGACCCCATGAAGTCGGAGTCGCTAGTAATCGCAGATCAGCAACGCTGCGGTGAATACGTTCCCGGGCCTTGTACACACCGCCCGTCAAGTCATGAAAGTCGGTAACACCCGAAGCCGGTGGCCTAACCTTTTGGAGGGAGCCGTCGAAGGTGGGATCGGTAATTAGGACTAAGTCGTAACAAGGTAGCCGTACCGGAAGGTGCGGCTGGATCACCTCCTTTCTAAGGAGCACTTAGCACGCACTCTTCGGGGTGTGGAGCTGAAGTCATTTCGGTCGCGAATGTCGATCGGTGGCGCTCATGGGTGGAACATTTGACTATTCGGTGCTCAGCGTGATGCTGGTTTAGTACGCCTCTTCGGGGGTTGGAACGGCTGGGGTTTCGTTGGGTGCTGGTGTGCACGCTGTTGGGTCCTGAGGGACCGGGCCTGCTGTCGTCTTCGGATGGTGGTGGATCGGACTCTTGGGCCTTCGTTCGCCGGCTTTGTGTTGGTGGGTGTTGGTACCGATCGTATGTTGAGAACTACACAGTGGACGCGAGCATCTTGAATGCTGCGAATGTCGCCTTCGGGTGGTGTTTGTGGTGTTCAGCAATTTTAGTCAAGAGTTTCTGAGAATGAAATGATTGGCTACTCATGTGTAAATCAAATCTTTAAGAGCAAACGGTGGATGCCTTGGCATCTGGAGCCGAAGAAGGACGTAGAAATCTGCGATAAGCCTCGGGGAGTTGATAATCGAACTTTGATCCGAGGATTTCCGAATGGGGAAACCCCGCCAGGCCCCTTGTGGTGACCTGGTGACTCCCGCCTGAATATATAGGGCGGGTAGAGGGAACGTGGGGAAGTGAAACATCTCAGTACCCACAGGAAGAGAAAACAACAGTGATTCCGTTAGTAGTGGCGAGCGAACGCGGATCAGGCTAAACCGGTCGTGTGTGATACCTGGTAGGGGTTGCACGGTCGGGGTTGTGGGACTTTTCGTGCTGCTCTACCAGGCAGTGGGCGTGACAATAGCGTATAGACGAACAGCTTTGAATGGCTGACCAGAGGGGGTGCGAGTCCCGTAGTCGAAATGCGTGTATTGACGTTGAAGAGTATCCCAAGTAGCACGGGGCCCGAGAAATCCCGTGTGAATCTGTCAGGACCACCTGATAAGCCTAAATACTCCCAGATGACCGATAGCGGACAAGTACCGTGAGGGAAAGGTGAAAAGTACCCCGGGAGGGGAGTGAAATAGTACCTGAAACCGTTTGCTTACAATCCGTCGGAGCAGCCTTGTAGCTGTGACGGCGTGCCTTTTGAAGAATGAGCCTGCGAGTTAGTGATATGTGGCGAGGTTAACCCGTGTGGGGCAGCCGTAGCGAAAGCGAGTCTGAATAGGGCGATTCAGTCGCATGTCCTAGACCCGAAGCGAAGTGATCTATCCATGGCCAGGTTGAAGCGAAGGTAAGACTTCGTGGAGGACCGAACCCACCTAGGTTGAAAACTGGGGGGATGAGCTGTGGTTAGGGGTGAAAGGCCAATCAAACTTCGTGATAGCTGGTTCTCTCCGAAATGCATTTAGGTGCAGCGTTGCGTGTTTCTTACCGGAGGTAGAGCTACTGGATGGCCGATGGGGCCCAAAAGCTTACTGACGTCAGCCAAACTCCGAATGCCGGTAAGTGAGAGCGCAGCAGTGAGACTGTGGGGGATAAGCTTCATAGTCGAGAGGGAAACAACCCAGACCACCAACTAAGGTCCCAAAGCGCGTGCTAAGTGGAAAAGGATGTGGAGTTGCACAGACAACCAGGAGGTTGGCTTAGAAGCAGCCACCCTTGAAAGAGTGCGTAATAGCTCACTGGTCAAGTGATTCCGCGCCGACAATGTAACGGGGCTCAAGCACGCCACCGAAGTTGTGGCATTCATATTTATAGACAGGCCTTCGTGGTCCAGTCGTGTGGATGGGTAGGAGAGCGTCGTGTGGCGAGTGAAGCGGCGGTGGAAACCAGCCGTGGACGCTACACGAGTGAGAATGCAGGCATGAGTAGCGAAAGACGGGTGAGAAACCCGTCCTCCGAATGATCAAGGGTTCCAGGGTCAAGCTAATCTGCCCTGGGTAAGCCGGGACCTAAGGCGAGGCCGACAGGCGTAGTCGATGGACAACGGGTTGATATTCCCGTGGCCGGCGAAAAACCGCCCAAGCTAATCCAGTAGTGCTAAGAGTCTGAATCTCTTCGTCCGCCTTCGGGTGGGTGGGGAGCCTAGCGCTCGACCCCGTTCTGGTGCGGTTAGCGTATTAACAGGTGTGACGCAGAAAGGTAGCCGAACCGGGTGATTGGTTGAATCCGGGCAAGGACGTAGGGTGAGTGATAGGCAAATCCGTCACTCGTGAAGCCTGAGATCTGACGCGGAACTCACTTATGTGAGGTAGTCGGTGATCCTCTGCTGCCAAGAAAAGCATCGACGCGAGGTTTTAGTCGCCCGTACCCCAAACCGACACAGGTGATCAGGTAGAGAATACCAAGGAGATCGAGAGAATCGTGGTTAAGGAACTCGGCAAAATGCCCCCGTAACTTCGGGAGAAGGGGGGCCTGAGGCGTATAGGGATTTACTCCTGAAAGCGCATTGATGGCCGCAGAGACCAGTGGGAAGCGACTGTTTATCAAAAACACAGGTCCGTGCGAAGTCGCAAGACGATGTATACGGACTGACGCCTGCCCGGTGCTGGAAGGTTAAGAGGAAGGGTTAGCTTCGGCGAAGCTCTGAATTTAAGCCCCAGTAAACGGCGGTGGTAACTATAACCATCCTAAGGTAGCGAAATTCCTTGTCGGGTAAGTTCCGACCTGCACGAATGGCGTAACGACTTCCCAGCTGTCTCAACCGCGAACTCGGCGAAATTGCATTACGAGTAAAGATGCTCGTTACGCGCAGCAGGACGAAAAGACCCCGTGACCTTTACTACAGCTTGGTATTGGTGTTCGGTGTGGCTTGTGTAGGATAGGTGGGAGACTGTGAAGCGGGCACGCTAGTGTTCGTGGAGTCGTTGTTGAAATACCACTCTGGTCATTCTGGATATCTAACTTCGAACCGTAATCCGGTTCAGGGACAGTGCCTGGTGGGTAGTTTAACTGGGGCGGTTGCCTCCTAAAGAGTAACGGAGGCGCCCAAAGGTTCCCTCAACCTGGTTGGCAATCAGGTGGCGAGTGTAAGTGCACAAGGGAGCTTGACTGTGAGACTGACAAGTCGAGCAGGGACGAAAGTCGGGACTAGTGATCCGGCAGTGGCTTGTGGAAGCGCTGTCGCTCAACGGATAAAAGGTACCTCGGGGATAACAGGCTGATCTTGCCCAAGAGTCCATATCGACGGCATGGTTTGGCACCTCGATGTCGGCTCGTCGCATCCTGGGGCTGGAGTAGGTCCCAAGGGTTGGGCTGTTCGCCCATTAAAGCGGCACGCGAGCTGGGTTCAGAACGTCGTGAGACAGTTCGGTCTCTATCCGCTGCGCGCGTAGGAAATTTGAGAAGATCTATCTTTAGTACGAGAGGACCGAGATGGACGAACCTCTGGTGTGTCAGTTGTTCCGCCAGGAGCACCGCTGATTGGCTACGTTCGGAACGGATAACCGCTGAAAGCATCTAAGCGGGAAGCCGGCTTCAAGATGAGATTTCCATCCCTTCGGGGGAGAAGCTCCCAGTAGACGACTGGGTTGATAGGCCGGATGTGGAAGCACAGAAATGTGTGGAGCTGACCGGTACTAATAAGCTGATGATTTGATAAAACATGCACATGAATGTTGTTGCTGTTCGCGTCCACTTTGTGGTTCTCGATAGACGATCGAGGATCGACCATGTGTCGCACCTTTTTGGGTGTGGTGTGTGGTTCGGAACATGATTGGTTATCCATAGTGTTTCGGCGGTCATAGCGAGAGGGAAACGCCCGGTTACATTCCGAACCCGGAAGCTAAGACTCTCAGCGCCGATGGTACTGCAGGGGGGACCCTGTGGGAGAGTAGGTCACCGCCGGACTTCTTCATAAGCCGGGGTTGGTTGTTGAGTGAGCAGAGATGCTCCTCGATGACCAACCCCGGCTTTTTT